>NZ_MWLL01000027.1 GCF_002198675.1 Kineosporia sp. R_H_3
GTCAGGCCCGCCCGGCCCCGCCGCCCGCGGGGCGAGGTGCCACCGGCCGCCCGCGGCCCGTTCGGCCCGTTCGACCGGCCGTGCGTCGAGACCCGGCACACCGACGGCCGCTGGTACCCCGGCCGGCTGCACGGCTGGGTCCGCGGCGACGACGGGTGGCGGGCCGTCGTGACCTACGGGACGACGCCCGGTGTCCAGTACTACGGGTGCGTCGCGGCGTCCGCGGTGCGCCCGGCGGGCGACGACGGGCCGGTCGCACGGGACGCCGCACACGACGATGCGCAGGAGCGCGGCGTGTCCGTCCCGGACCCCGGCGTGTCTTGACGGCGTGTCGCACGATGCCCGACGCTGACGTCCCCCGGACGGCCTAGCCGCAGGGCAGTCGTCCGGAGCCGCCCGCCAGGGGGCTGACCAGCCCGTACGTCCCGGGTGCCAGGGCACGGGACAGGCAGCGTCATCACCAGAGCGTCACCGTCCGCACACAAGATCTTGCGTTCTTCGTCGCGCTGCGTCGCCCACATGGCATGCTCACGCACCGCGGGGGGTTCGCGTCGTTCGTCATGGAGGGCCCAGTGGCCTGGTTCGCCTGGCAGTCTGCACTTTTCATTCTCTTGGCTTTCGTTCTCGGGTGCCTGGTCGGCTACTGGTACTGGCGTATCCAGTACCGCAAGGCCGCCTTCACCGAGTCCGAGGCCGTGACCGTCATCAGCCGCCGGCACGAGAAGGCCGTCGCGGAGAAGGACGCCGAGATCGGTCGGCTCCAGTCGCTGCTCGCCGGCGGCGCGGGGGCGGCCGCCGTGGCCGGCTCCGCCGACGCCGCGGACGGCGGCACGGCGCCGGACGCCGACGCCGACACGTCCACCGACACGGACGCGACCGAGGTGACCGCCGAGGCGGACGCCGTCGTCGTGGACGGCGCAGGCGGTGCGGAGGGCGACGACGCGGCCCCCACCACCGACGCGACCGCCGACGTGACCACCGACGGCACCGCTGCCGAGGTCACCGACACGGACGGCACCGACGGCACGACCGTCGAGGGCCCGGACGCCGAGGGCACGGCCGAGGCGGACACCGCCGACGCCGCGCAGGCCGCGGACGAGGCGGCCGGTACGCCAGACGCCGAGCCGGTGACCGTCGTCGCGCTGCCGGAGGGCTCCGACCTGCCCGAGGAGACCGTCGTCGACGTCACCGACGACGCGGTCGCCGGGACCGACCAGGACGCCGTCGCCAACGCCGTCGCGCAGCTACCCACGCAGAGCACGGGCGAGGGCGACGTCATCGACCTGTCCTCCGTCGAGGACGGCACCGACGCCGCGGCGCAGGACGCGACCGTCGCGGACGGGTCGGCCGCCGAGCCGGCGGCCGACGCCGAGCCGGACGCCGACGCGGCGGCCGCAGCGGCCGTGGCGGAGACCAGGCNCTGCGGCCGACGCCGAGCCGGACGCCGACGCGGCGGCCGCAGCGGCCGCGCCCGGGGTCGCCGCGGGCCTGGTCTCCGCCACGGCCGCTGCGGACGACGACGCCGACGAGGCCGACTCCGCCGAGGACGACCTCGAGCGGATCGAGGGCATCGGCCCGCGGATCGCGAGCGCCCTGCGCAGCGCGGGGATCCGGAGCTTCCGCCGGCTCGCCGACGCGGACGTGCCGACCCTGCAGGCGGCGCTCGAGGCGGCCGGCCTGCGGTTCGCGCCGAGCCTGCCGACGTGGTCGCGCCAGGCGCGCTTCCTCGCCGACGGCGACGAGGTCGGCTTCATCAAGCTCACCGAGTCGCTCGTCGCCGGCCGCGAGCCCGGCCGGAGCCGTTGATGCCCCCGGTCGACGAGAAGCAGAGCACCGCACCGCAGAGCACCGTCGAGACCGGGACGACGACGACCCGCACCGTCGAGGGGCATGTCTGGGAGCGCAGCCGGCGCAGCGTCGCCTGGCCGCTCGCGGCCGGCGTCCTCGGGCTCGCCGCGCTCGGGGTCGGCCAGGGCTGGCCGAACCGCAGCTCGATCGAGAACGACCTCACCGAGCGGTCGACGACGGCCCTCGGCACCGCCACCGCCGACGTCTCGGTCTCCTTCGAGGGGCGCGACGGCGTCGTCACCGGCACGGTCGACACCGAGGCCGACCGGGCCCGGATCCTCGACACCGTGCGCTCGCAGAACGGCGTCCGGGTCGCGCTCGACCGGATCGCCGTCCGGACGCCGGGGCCGACCGGCACCGCGACGCAGCAGCCGACGGTGAGCCCGTCCCCGACGGCGTCGCAGTCGCCCGCGGCGACGACGCCGGCCCCCACCTCGACGCCGGCCCCCACCTCGACGGCGACCGCCACCGAGTCGCCGAGCACCTCGCCGACGCCGTCGGCGAGCACGACGCCCGGAGGCACGGCGGGCACCGTCGCGCCGTCCGCGAAGCTCGTCGTGTCGACGTCCGGGATCACCCTCACGGGCACGATGCCCGACGAGGCGGCCCGGGACGCGCTCGTCACCGCGGCGTCCGCCGTGGCCGGCGAGGGCAACGTCACCGACCGGCTGACGATCGACCCGGACGTCGCACCGGGCGGCCTCTCGGCCCTCGGCGGGGTCCTCGCCGGGCTCGGCCGCGACGCCGACGCGACGGTGACGCTCGACGGCGGCACGCTCGCGCTCGACGGCACGGTCGGTTCCGAGGAGGCCCGCCAGGCCGCCCTCGGTGCGGCCGAGGCCGTCGTCGGGGACGCCGCGAAGGTCCGCGACGGGCTCTCCGTCCGCAGCGACAGCGAGGCGACGGACGAGCAGGACGCCGTCCGGGCCGCGATCGCCGAGCTGCCGAAGATCACCTTCGCGACCGGCAGCGCGACGCTCACGAAGGCGGGCCGGCAGACCGTCCGCAACGTCGCCGAGATCCTCACGGCCTACCCGGACGTCGAGGTGCAGGTCCAGGGGCACACCGACGACCGCGGCTCGGACCGGGTCAACCGGGAGCTCTCCGCGGCCCGCGCCCGCACCGTGCTCGTCACGCTGCGCGGGCTCGGGGTGGAGCGCGACCGGCTCACCTCGAAGGGGTTCGGCGAGGCGAAGCCGGCCTTCCCGAACACGACGGCGAAGAACCGGGCGAAGAACCGCCGCGTCGTCTTCGAGGTCCGCGGCTGACGACCCGCACGGCCCCTCGGGGCTCGGTCCGCACGACATGACGAAGGCCCCCGCCGGGCGGCGGGGGCCTTCGTCGTGCGGTGCGCCGGGCCGGGGTCAGGGCTCGCGGTGCGCGATCATCCCGGTCGCCTGCGCGCGGGGCCGGACGACGAGGGTGTCGATGTTCACGTGCGAGGGCCGGGTCACGGCGAACCGGACGACGTCCGCGACGTCGTCCGCGCTGAGCGGCACGAGGCCCTTGTAGACGTTCTTCGCGCGCTCGGCGTCGCCGTCGAACCGGACGAGGGAGAACTCGGTGTCGACCATCCCGGGCTGCACCTCGGTGATCCGGATCGGCTCGGCGACGAGCTCGATGCGCAGCGTGCGGCAGACCGCGTTCACCGCGTGCTTGGCCGCGGTGTAGCCGGCCCCGCCCGGGTAGACCTCGAAGCCCGCGATCGAGCCGAGGACGACGATGTGCGCGTCACCGCTCGCGCGCAGCGCCGGCAGGAGCGCCTTCGTCACGCGCAGGACGCCGAGGACGTTCGCGTCGAACATCCACCGCCACTTCTCGACGTCGCCGTCCTCGAACCGGTCGAGGCCGAGCGCGCCGCCGGCGCTGTGCACGACGACGTCGACCGGGCCGACCTCGCGGGCGAAGGCGGCGACGGAGTCGTCGTCCGTGACGTCGAGCGCGAGCGCCCGGCCGCCGACCTCGGCGGCGAGCGCCTCGCACCGGTCGAGCCGCCGCGCGGCCGCGACGGTGTCCCATCCCTCGGCGGCGAGTGCACGCACCGTGGCCGCGCCGATACCGCTGCTCGCGCCGGTCACCACTGCTGTACGTCGTGTCATGCGCTCATCCCAGCACGTCACCGCCCTGAGCCGCACCGGAAGGGATCCGGCGTGACGCGTGTCAACGTTTGTCGATCATGATGTCGTCGTGACAGGCTGTGCCCCGCCGATGGGCGGTAGCCGCCACTCACGCGGCGCCGCGGCGGGGGCCGGGACCGGCGACCGACCGTGGCGCGTGCAGAGAGGAGCGGCCTGTGCTCTGGTTCGTCCAGCAGTCCTTCGTGCTCCTGCTGCTCGCCTGGGTGCTCGGCGTCGTCTCCGGCTGGCTCGTCTTCGGGCGCAACCGCGGGTGGGCCGAGCCGATGACGGACATGATCCCGGTCGTCGAGGCGGACCCGGCGGACGACGTCACGTGGGTCCCGGCGGAGTGGACGACGGCCCCCGACCACCACGACTACGCGGACCCGGTCTGGGCCGCCGAGGCCGGGCTCACCGACGACGACCTGCTCGCGCTGTCGACGGACGCGGACGCCTACCCGGCCGCCGCCCAGGCGTACGCCGAGGCGCCCGCAGACGGCTACCCGGCGCCCGCTCCCGTCTCCGAGCCGCGCGTCGTCGCCCCGCGCACCCCGCCCGCGGCC
>NZ_MWLL01000270.1 GCF_002198675.1 Kineosporia sp. R_H_3
GTGTGACCCGGTGGCCGGGCCGACCCGGGAGGGGGTCGACCCGGCCACCGGGTCACACGAGGTGTTGCGTCAGTGCGAGACGGCCTTCTCGGCACCGGCACCCGTGAGGGACCGGACCTCCATCTCGGCGTACTTCTCGAGGTTCGTCTCCTCGCGGCTCGTCACGCTGCCGAGCCAGCCGAGGAAGAACGAGAGCGGGATCGAGACGATGCCCGGGTTCTCCAGCGGGAAGTAGCTGAAGTCGACGCTCGTGTTCGTGATCATCGACAGGCCCAGGCCCGTCACCGGGTCGACCTTGCCGGACATGACCGGCGAGAAGACGATGAGGCCGACGGAGGAGATGAGGCCGCCGTAGATGCTCCACACCGCGCCGCGGGTCGTGAAGCCCTTCCAGAACAGGGAGTACAGGATCGTCGGCAGGTTCGCCGACGCCGCCACCGCGAAGGCCAGGGCCACGAGGAAGGCGATGTTCTGGTCCTTGGCGTAGATGCCGCCGACGATCGCGACGAGGCCGATGACGACCGCCGTCCGCCGGGCGACCTTGACCTCGTCGTCCGCGCTGACCTTGCCCTTCTTGATGACGCTGGAGTACACGTCGTGGGCGAAGGAGGCGCTCGCGGTGATGGTCAGGCCGGCGACGACCGCGAGGATCGTCGCGAAGGCGACCGCCGCGATGATGCCGAGCAGGAGCGTGCCGCCGAGCTCGTACGCCAGGAGCGGCGCGGCCGAGTTCGCCTTGCCGGGAGCGGCGAGGATCGCCTTCGGGCCGACGAGCCACATCGCGCCGTAGCCGAGGACGAGCGTGAACAGGTAGAAGCCGCCGATGAGCCAGATCGCCCAGACGACCGAGCGACGGGCCTCCTTGGCCGAGGGCACCGTGTAGAACCGCATGAGGACGTGCGGCAGACCGGCGGTGCCGAGGACGAGCGCCATCGACAGCGAGATGAAGTCGATCTTCGTGAGGTTCGAGAGCCCGTACTTCAGACCCGGGTTGAGGACGGCGTCCGCGGGGAGCGGCTCCTTCTTCGGGTTCGCGGCGGCCGCGTCACCGAGGAGGGCGGACAGGTTGACGCCCGACTTCGCGAGCACCCAGGCGGTCATGAGGCCGGCGCCCGTGATGAGCAGGACCGCCTTGATGATCTGGACCCACGTCGTGCCCTTCATACCGCCGACGAGCACGTAGACGATCATGAGGACGCCGACGACCATGATGGTGATGTTCTGGCCCGCGGTGCCCGTGACGCCGAGGAGCAGGTTGACCAGGCCACCGGCACCGGCCATCTGGGCGAGCAGGTAGAACAGCGAGACCGCGAGGGTCGAGATGGCCGCAGCGGTCCGGACCGGACCCTGGCGCAGCCGGAACGACAGCACGTCGGCCATCGTGAACTTGCCGGTGTTGCGCAGGAGCTCGGCGACGAGGAGCAGGGCGACCAGCCAGGCCACGAGGAAGCCGATCGAGTACATGAACCCGTCGTACCCGGAGACCGCGATGGCCCCGGCGATCCCGAGGAACGACGCGGCCGACAGGTAGTCGCCCGCGATGGCGATGCCGTTCTGCCGGCCGGTGAAGGCACGACCGCCGGCGTAGTAGTCCGCCGCCGACTTGTTGTTGCGGGAGGCGCGGATGACGATGACGAGCGTCACCGCGACGAACAGGACGAAGATCGAGATGTTGACGGCCGGGCTGCCGACCGACGTCGCCGCGTCCGCGGCCAGGCGCACCGCGCTCACTTGATCTCACCGCTCTCGATGTGCTCGCGGAGGCTCTCCGCCGCGGGGTCGAACTGACGGTCGGCCCAGCGGGCGTAGATCATCGTGATCGCGAACGTCGAGACGAACTGGAGCAGGCCGAGCACGAGCCCGACGTTGATGTTGCCGACGAGCTTGATGGACATGAAGTCCTTGGCGTACGCGGCGAGGAGCACGTAGGCGAAGTACCAGGTCAGGAAGAACGCCGACACGGGGAAGACGAACCGGCGGAAGTTCTTGCGGAGAACCGCGAACTCCTCACTGGCCTGCACCTCCTCGTACGACGTGCCGCTGCTGCGGCCTACAGGCGTCTGGGACACGAGACCTCCCTCTCGTCACCCGGGTGCTCCGATGCACACCGGCTTGTGATGACGCTCACTGTGCGAGCAGCGGTGACCGGGACTGAAGAGGGTTGTCACGGACGTGCGACCGGCGGTCCCGGCGTCGCGGCGATCGGGGAACCGGTCTGCGACGAGCGGTACCTCAACCGCGCCGAGTGGCGCGCGTCACAACGGTTCGCCTCTGCGCACGAACGACCACGAAGGGTGCCCGGCGGGTCCTCAGGGCTCCCGGCGGGACGGGCCCCGGTCGAGGACGAGCCGCTCCGGGGTGTGCAGCCGGACCATGGTGCGGCCGACCGACTTCGGCACGGACCGCCTGGTCAGCAGGGACACCCCGACCATGACGGCGAACGCGGTCGGCACGGTCCAGGCCGCGGGCTGCGCGAGCAGGGCCCCGAGCAGGCCGGGGGAGGAGCCGACCGACGTCGCGGCGTCGGTGAACCGCGCCCCGAAGACGATCGTCCACAGCACCGCGCCCGAGGCGAGCGAGCCGCCGACGACGAGACCCGCCACGGCGCCCGCCTTGGTCAGCCCGCGCCACCAGATCCCCAGGACGAGCAAGGGGCAGAAGGTCGAGGCGGCGACCGCGAAGGCGAGCCCGACGGTGTCGGCCAGGCTCGTGCGCAGCGTCGCGAAGGAGAGCACGATCGGGACGGCGACGGCGAGGACGGCGCCGAGCCGGAAGCCGCGGACCGTCGAGCGCAGCCGGCCCCGCAGCAGGTCCTGGGAGAGCACCCCGGCCACCGACACCGTGAGCCCGCTCGACGTCGAGAGGAACGCGGCGAACGCGCCCGCGACGAGGAGCATCGAGACCCCGGTCGCCCACGGCTCGGGGAGCATCCGGCTCGGGAGCAGGAGCACGACGGCGTCCGTGCGGCCGGTGAGCAGCAGGTCGGGGGCGTAGATCCGGCCCATCGCCCCGTAGAACGGGGTGAAGACGTAGAACGCCCCGAGCAGCCCGATGACGACGAGCGTCGTCCGGCGTGCGGCCCGGCCGTCGGGGTTGGTGTAGAAGCGGACGAGGACGTGCGGCAGGCCCATCGTGCCGAAGAAGAGGGCGAGCAGCAGCGAGTAGAGCCGGTACGTCGGGTGGTCGCGGCCCCCGGCCCCGGCGAGCGGCTGGGACCAGGTCGCGCCGTCCGCCGCCCGCACGCTCTCGACGTGCGGCACGACCGAGCCCGCGGGCAGGGTCACCTCGCTGCCGCCCTCGACGACCCGCCGCCCGGTCTCCAGGACGACCGGCCCGTCGACGCGGACGCCGTCCAGCGTGCCGCGCATCGTCACCGGCACGGCCTCGTCGACCCGCAGGCGGACGGTGTCCGGCACCCGGACCGTCGTCGCCTCCCGGACCGTCGGCGGCTGCGGCCGGGACGGGTCGGGGGCGCCGTCCGACTGCCACGCGACCGCGAGGATGAGCACCGGGACGGCGATCGCGGTGAGCTTGAGCCAGAACTGGAACGCCTGGACGAACGTCACCGAGCGCATGCCGCCCGCGACGACGTTGAGCATGACGACGACGCCGACGACGAGCGCCCCGACCCAGCGCGGCGCGCCCGTGACCGTGCGCAGGGCCAGCCCGGCCCCCTGGAACTGGGGGAGCAGGTAGAGCCAGCCGATACCGACGACGAGCATCGACGCGAGACGGCGCACGGTCCGCGAGGCGAGCCGGATCTCCGCGAAGTCGGGCAGCGTGTAGGCGCCCGAGCGGCGCAACGGGGCGGCGACGAGCGCGAGCAGCACGAGGTAGCCGGCGGTGTAGCCGACGGGGTACCAGAGGATGTCGACGCCGAACGTGAGGACGAGCCCGGCGACCCCGAGGAACGACGCCGCCGAGAGGTACTCCCCGCAGATGGCGGAGGCGTTCCAGCGCGGGCCGATCATCCGGCTCGCGACGTAGAAGTCGGACGTCGTCCGGGACAGCCGCAGGCCCACGGCGCCGACGCCGAGCGTCGCGACCGCCACGAGGATGACGGACAGGACGGCGGGCCAGGCAGCGGTGTCGGTGGAGACCACGGGCGGTCAGTTCCGCTCGACGAGCTCGGCGAAGTCCCGCTCGGTGCGCTCGGCGGCCCGCACGAGCCACCAGGACGCCGCGAGCAGCAGCGGGTAGATGGTCACCCCGAGCAGCAGCCACGGCAGCGGGACCGTGAGGATCCGGACGCTCGCCAGCCGCGGCTCGACGGTGAACAGCAGGGGCAGCGCCGCGAGGAACAGCGCGACGACCGCGAGCACCGTGAGGCCGCGCCGCAGCTGGGCCCGCAGCAGCGAGCGCATGTAGACCTCGCCGATGTCGGTCTGCTCGTCGATCTCACGGGTCGGCGGCCGGTTCGGCGGGCGGGTGGCGGCGGCCATCCGGGGGTTGGTCACCCGGACGCGCGCCGTCCGGTCCTTCCGGTCGCCGCGCCCTGCCGGCCGGGGCTCCGTCAGCGGGTCTCCCGGGTCAGGCTCGCGGCCCGGACGAGCCGGTCGCGCAGCTCCTTGGTGTGCCGGCGGCTCACCTGGAGCACCCGGTCGCCGAGCCGGACGGCGCAGCGTCCGCCGTCGATGCGGATCTCGTCGACGTGGGGCAGGGCCACGAGGGTGCTGCGGTGGATGCGGACGAAGCCCGCGGCCGCCCAGCGCTCCTCGAGCGTCGTCAGCGGGATCCGGACGAGGTGGCTGCTCGACGCGGTGTGCAGCCGCGCGTAGTCGCCGTGCGCCTCGACGAAGCGCACCTGGGAGCGCTGCACGAAGCGGGTCACCCCGCCCAGCTCGACGGCGATCGTCTCGTCCTCGGGACCGGCGTCCGCCTCGACGGGGGCCGGGCCGATCGCCTCGACGACCCGCTTGACCGCCTCGGCGAGCCGCTCGGGCCGCACGGGCTTCATGACGTAGTCGGTCGCGCGCAGGTCGAAGGCGTCGATCGCGTGCTGGTCGTAGGCGGTGACGAAGACGACCTGGGGCCGCTGGGAGAACCGGGCGAGCACGCGGGCGAGGTCGAGACCGTCGAGGCCGGGCATCTTGATGTCGCAGAAGATCACGTCGACGGGCTCGGCGTCGAGCGCCCGCAGCGCCTCGGCGCCGCTCGTCGCCGTCCGGATCGGGCCGACCCGCGGGTCCCGGGAGAGCAGCCAGGCGAGCTCCTCGCGCGCCGGTGCTTCGTCGTCCACGACGAGGGCACGCAGCGGAGAGCTCTCCGCGCGTGCCGCAGGCGTCGTCGCACCGGACATGCGCCTGAGGTTAACGGGGACCACCCGTGGTTCTGAAGGGGCAGGGGTGGTGGACCTGCGGCTCAGCCGGCGGAGGGGCAGCCGCGGGCCGTGCTCCAGCGTGCGACGGCGGCCTCCAGGGCCGCCTGCGGGAAGCCCGTCACCTCGCTGAACACGTAGGGCGTCTCGGCCTCGAGATAGAGCGCCGCGGCGGCCTCCCGCACGGACCCGTCGGGGCAGCCGTCCGTACCCTCGGTGGCGGCGAGGTCGAGGGTCGCGACGACGGCCTGCCCGGGGCCGAGGTCGTACGGCAGCGGCGGCTGCGAGACCAGCCGGAGCCCGCCGGCGTCCGGTGCCGACCGCGGGGTCACGAGGGCCGACAGGTTGCCGTGGTTGACGACCCGGACCGTCGCGACCCCGCCCCCGCCGTCCGAGGCGAGCACGACGGCCAGGTGCAGACCGGTCCGGGACGGCGGGCACAGCGGGTCGAGGACGTCGAGGACGGAGCCCCGGTCGACGACCGTGGCGAGGGCCTCGAAGCGGCGTCCCTGCCGGTCGAGCTCGATGACCCGGACCTGCGCCGGGGGCCCGCCGCGCGCCCCGCAGTCGGCGCTCACGGTCGCCGAGAGCGTCACGGAGGACTGCGGCTCCAGAGGTGCGGCCGGCGGGGTGTCGAGGGTCGCCGTCCCGAGGCCGACGAGGCCGACGTCGACGATCCGGCGCGGGACGCCGCCGCGGTTCGTCAGCTCGACGGTGGCCCGGACGTGGTCGAGGTCGCCGCCCTCGCGCCCCGCGGGGCGGACCCGCGCGAACAGCCCGGCGTCGACGGGCGGCTCGGCGGTGACGTCGGAGACGTCGTCGGCGGAGGCGGTCGGGGCCGGGCTGTTCGCGCGGGTCCGCCNCGGGGGCGTCGTCCGGGCCGCCGGTCTGCGCGAGCCCGACGCCGACGAGCGCGAGGACGGCGAGCACGGAGGCGGTCGTCGGGCCGTAGCGGTGGAGCCGGCCGCGGGGCGGCCGTGGCGCCTCGGGGGTCGCCGGGTCGTCGAGGTCGACGGCGGCGCCGCCGTCCTGCGGGGGCCGCGGCACCGCGCTCCCCGTGACCTCCCTGCTCATCCCGTGATTGTGGGCCCTAACCGGCGCGCACGCCCGGGTGGAACTTGGGCACCCGGAAGCTCACCTTCGTGCCGGCGCCCGGGGCGGTCTCGACGACGAGGCCGTAGTCGTCCCCGAAGACCTGCCGGAGCCGGGCGTCGACGTTGCCGAGGCCGACGGAGTCCGCCTCGGACTCCCCGGCGAGGATCCGCCGGACGAGCTCCGGGTCGGTGCCGACGCCGTCGTCCTCGACCCAGATGAGCGCCTCCGACCCGGCGTCCTGCGCGCCGAGGGTCACGTGGCCCACCCCGGTCTTGCCCTCGAGGCCGTGCCGGACGGCGTTCTCGACGAGCGGCTGGACGGCGAGGAAGGGGACGGCGACCGGCAGCACCTCGGGCGCGACGACGAGCTGCACCTGGAGCCGGTCGCCGAACCGGGCCTGCTCGAGCACGAGGTAGCGCTCGATGTTGCGCAGCTCGTCGGAGAACGTCGTGAACTCGCCCCCGCGGCGGAAGGCGTACCGGGTGAAGTCGGCGAACTCCAGGAGCAGTTCCCGGGCGCGCTCGGGGTCGGTGCGGACGAAGCTCGCGATCGCGGCGAGCGAGTTGTAGACGAAGTGCGGGCTGATCTGCGCCCGCAGCGCCCGCAGCTCGGCCTCCGCGGCCCGCGACCGGGACTGGTCGAGGTCCGCGAGCTCGACCTGCGCGGACACCCAGCGGGCGACCTCGTCGGTCGCCCGGACCAGACCGGCGTTCGTCTCCGGACCGTAGGCGATGAGCGCCCCGACGACCCGGTCCTCGCTCGTGACCGGTGAGACGACTGCCGTCCGGATCGGGCAGTCCACCGACCCGCAGAAGACCTCGGGGCCCTCGAGCACGACGCTGCGCCCGGTCCGCAGCACCTCGGCCGCGTGCTCGGCGGCCTGCGGGGCGTGGTGGTTGCCCGCGCCGTCCCAGGCGAGCGTCGACCCGGCGTCGGTGAGGGCGACCGCCGACGTGCCGAGCAGCGTCCGCAGGTGCTTCGCGGCCCGGCTCGCCCCGGTCGGGGTGAGCCCCTCGCGCAGGTGCGGCGCCGCCAGCCCCGCCGTGTGCAGCGTCGCGAACGTCGCCCGGTCCGCGGGCCCGCCGAGGTCGCGCCCGCGCAGGATCGCCCATCCGATGACGAGCGCCACGAGCGCCACGACGACCGTGGCCGCGACGAGCACCACCCACGGCCCGATCCCGGCTGCGCCCATGCGGTGCACCGTAGCCGCCGGAGGCAGGGGCCGGAACGGTGCGCGCGGGGCGGACGACGGNCCCGCAGCACACGCCCGCGGAACCGGACGACGGGCGGTCGGGCGGGGCGCCGAACGGGGTGGGACGCGCGTGGTGCGACCCGGGGCGCCGATAGCGTCGGTGCGTGGCTGCTGCGGACGTCCTGCCCCCGGAGGTCGTCCGCGCCGTCGTCGGCGACGGCGACCTGCTCGACGTGGTCGCGGAGCCCCTCGGCGGCGGGACGGGGGCGGTGACCGCGTCCGTCGTCCGGTTCCGCGGGCGTGTGCTGCGGGACGACGCGGTCGTGCCGTTCAGCCTCGTGCGCAAGACGGTGCGGCCGGTCACGACCGGTCGGCACGCCGCGGCCGCCGTCCGGCCGGACCACTGGGCGCACTGGCGACGGGAGCCGCTCGCCTACGCGTCGGGCCTGCTGCCGGACGGGCCGCACCTGTTCAGCCCGCGCTGCTTCGGCACGGGCGAGGACGTCGTCCACCTCGAGGACGTCACCGGCCCGGCGCCGTCGCCGGTCGAGGCAGCAGCGGCCCTGGCCCGTTGGCAGACGCCGACGCACGTCGCCCCGCCGGTGCGGCCGTGGCTGGCGGACCACCCGCTCGCCCAGCGTCTCGCGGTGACGGACCTCGACCTGGCCGCCGCACCCGACGGTTCTGCCCCCGATGCCCGGGCCGGCGCGGTGCTGCGGGCGGCGTGGACGCGGCGTCGGGCGCTCCTGGCCCGGCTGGACGACGTCCCGCGGGTTCTCACGCACGGCGACCTCGGCCTCGGGAACCTCGTGCGGGCGGACCGGGGCATCGTCGCGATCGACTGGGCGACAACGGGTACCGCTCCGGTCGGGGCCGACCTCGCGCTGCTGGTGCTCTCGCTGGACCGGCCCGCCGACGCCGTCGCCGCCGTCGCCGCCTACCTCGCGGCCACCGACCCGCGGCTCGCGCCGGAGCGGGTGCTCCTCGGTTACCGGGTCACGGCGCTCCTCACGGGGATCAGCCGGATGCACTGGATGCTCGCCCGGGGCGAGGCTCCGCCGTCCGGCTCCGCGGAGCTGCTCGCGGGTCTCGCGGACGCCCTCGGCGCCGACGGACCGTGATCGACCCGTCCGGTGGCGCCCCCGCCCGCCCGCGCCGGTGTGGCGCACGTCAAGGCCGATGCCCGGGCCGCTCGCGGCCCGGCGGCTAGGGTCGGTCGGGTGACCGACACCGCCGACGCCCTCACCGCCCTCGCCGCCCTGCCGGGCGTTCCCGAGGCGGTCGACGCGGCCCGCGAGGCGTGCACCCGGCTGCGCTGGCACAACGCGCTGCGCCGGCGCACCGAGGAGGCGCGCGCCGAGTCGGGCGTGCGCGCCGCCCGGGCGTCCGCGGCGCTCGCCGGTGCCCGGTTCCCGGTCGCGATGATCCGGGACGCCGCCCGCGGCGCGGCGACCCTGCCCGACGACCCCACGGGCCGGACGGCGTCCGGGGCGCTGCGGGCCGCGGCCGAGGCGACCCGGCTCGACGGCGTCTGGTCGACGGCCCCGATGCAGGCGCTCGCCCGGCTGCACACCGCGGCGGCCGCCGGGCTCGTGCCGGACGAGGCGCTCGGCCGCCCGCGCCGGGCCGGTGAGGCCCCGGGCGACGGCGCAGACCTGCTCACCGGCGCCGCGCCGGGCGACGTCGTCCCCGCGCCGGACGGCGGCGACCCGCTGACGGTGCGGCTCGACGGGCTCGCCGACCTGCTCCGGGCCCCCGCCGAGGCGCCGGCCCTCGTCGTCGCCGCGCTCGTCCACGCCGAGGTCATGACGGCCCGGCCGTTCGTCGTCGGCAACGGGGTCGTCGCCCGGGCGCTGTGCCGGGCCGTCGTCCGCGGCCGTGGCCTGGACCCGACCGGCGTCGCGGTCTGGGAGGTCCCGCTCCTCGTCGCCGGGCCGTCCTACCCGCTGACGCTCGCGCGGTACGCGGCCGGCACCGCCGACGGTGTCCGGGACTGGCTCGTGCTCTTCGCGCAGGCCGTCGTCGACGGCGCCGCCGAGGGTGGGGCCGTGTGCGACGCGATCCTCGCGGGCCGGCTCACGCCCGCGGGCTGACCGGCCGCGTCAGGGGTACTGGACGAGCTGGACGGCGTTCCCGTCCGGGTCCGCGACGGTCGCGAGGACGCCGCCCCAGGTCTGCGTCTCGGGTTCGCCGACCACGTCGACGCCCGCGTCTCGGAGCGTGCGGCAGGTGGCCGCGACGTCGTCGACGGCGAACGAGATCCCGGTGAAGCGGCCGACGAGCTGCGCCGCAGGGATCTCGGAGTCGTCGCCGACCTCCTCGACGACGAGGTCGCACCCGGCGTCGAAGACGGCGTAGCCGTGCTCCGGGCTGCCCGCGGACGGCCGCGCGCCCAGGACGCGCTCGTACCAGGGGGCACTACGGCCGAGGTCGCTCACGAAGACGCGGGCGGCGGCGATGCGCATGCGCGAACGCTACCGGGACGCTCGGCCCGTGCCTACGCTGCTGACGTGACGACCGGCCCCGCACCCGACGCCCCCGGCTCGCTGGCGCTCGTCGACATCGGGCCGCTGCTCGACGGGTCCGACGTCCCCGGTGTCGCCCGGCAGATCGACGCTGCCTGCCGCTCGCTCGGGTTCTTCCGGGTGACCGGGCACGGCATCGACCCCGCGCTGCTGGGGAACCTCGACCGGCTCGCCCGGGAGTTCTTCGACCTGCCGGACGACGTGAAGCAGCGGTACGCGATGGCGCGCGCCGGGTCGGCGTGGCGCGGCTGGTTCCCGGTGCGCGGCGAGCTGACGTCCGGCGTCCCGGACCGCAAGGAGGGCCTCTACGTCGGGCTCGAGCACCCGGCCGACCACCCCCGGGTCCTCGCCGGGACGCCGCTGCACGGTGCCAACCTGTTCCCGCCGGGCGGGCTCGGCCCCGCGGTCCTCGCCTGGCTCGACGCGCTGCGGCCGGTCGCCGACGCGATCCTGCGGGCGGTCGCCGTCGGGCTCGGGCTGCCGCCCGGCTGGTTCGCCGAGCACCTCACCGGCGACCCGACCGTGCTCTTCCGGGTCTTCCACTACCCGGCCCTCGCGGACAACGCCGACGCCGCCGAGTGGGGCGTCGGCGAGCACACCGACTACGGGATCCTCACGCTGCTCGCCCAGGACGACCTCGGCGGCCTCCAGGTCCGCACGCCCGCGGGCACCTGGATCGAGGTGCCGGCGGAGCCCGGCGTCCTCGTGTGCAACATCGGCGACATGCTCGACCGGCTCACCGAGGGCCGCTACCGCTCGACGCCGCACCGGGTGCGCAACGTGAGCGGGCGCGGCCGGCTGTCGTTCCCGTACTTCTTCGACCCGTCCTGGGACGCCGAGGTGACCCCGCTGCCGCTCGCCGGGTCACCGCCCGCGGAGGACGCCGGCCGCCGCTGGGACGGCGCGAGCGTGCACGCCTGGACCGGGCGGTACGGCGACTACCTGTCGGCCAAGGTCGCGAAGGTCTTCCCCGACCTGTTCGCGAGCGTCACGCCAGGACCGTCGCCCCGGCGTCCGGGATGAGCATCCCGCCCGAGGCGAGCAGCGCGTCGATCGTCGACGCGGGCGCCGGCCGGGCGAACAGGTAGCCCTGCGCCCGCTTGCAACCGAGCTCGACGAGCAGGTCGCGCTGGGCGCGGTTCTCGACGCCCTCGACGAGCACCTCGACGCGCAGCGGCCCGGCCAGCCCGAGGACGAGCGACACGAGGGCCTGGCTCGCGACCTCCTCGGTGATCGGGGTGAGGAACGACCGGTCGAGCTTGAGGACGTCGACGGGCAGCCGGTGCAGCCGGGAGAGCGTCGCGTACCCGGTGCCGAAGTCGTCGAGGGCGATGCGCACCCCGCGCTGGCGGATCCGGCGCAGCACGGCCGGGGCGTTCGAGTCGTCGACGAGTGCCGTCTCGGTCACCTCGAGCCGGACGTTCTCCGGCGGGACGCCGTGCCGCAGGCAGGCGTCGACGAGCCGCTCGGGCAGGTCCTCCGTGAGGGACATGGCGCTGACGTTGAGGCCGAGCTCGAGGGAGTCCGCGCGGCCGTCCGGGTACGCGGCCCGCCAGCGGCCCATCGCCGCCAGGGACTGCTCCATGACCCAGGAGTCCACCGCCTGGACGGCGCCGGCCTCCTCCGCGAGCCGGACGAACAGGTCGGTCGCGGCGGTGAAGCCCTCCCGGCGGCGCCACCGGACGAGCGCCTCGACGCCGGTGAGCCGGCCGTCCGAGAGGTCGACGTCCGGCTGGAAGACGACCTCGAGCTCGCCCTTGCCGACGGCGTCGACGACGTCCCCGATGAGCCGGGCGCGCTCGGTCGAGGTCGACACGGTGAGCGCGTCGAGCACGCTCACGTGGCCGTGCCCGTGGTCGCTCTCGACCTCGAGCGCGGCGGCGGCGCGGTCGAGGCAGTCCCGCGCGCCGCGCAGGGTGTCCACGGACGCGACGCCGCCCCAGGCGGCGAGGGCGATCCGCCCGCCGGGCACGGGCACCGGCTGCCGCAGCGCCTCGACGACGCGCTCGCCGAGCATCCGGGCCGCGGTGACGCCCTCCGGCACGAGGACGCCGAACTGGTCGTCACCGACGCGGGCGACCATGGCCCGGCCGTCGGAGAGGTCGTCGGTGTCGAGCACCCGGCGGACCCGGTCGGCCAGGGCGAGGACGACGCGGGCCGGTTCGGCGTCGAGGAGGACGGCCCGCCGGACGGCGCGGTCGAGGTCGACGACGACGATGCTCGCCGCGCCGGTCGCGGCGACCTGGTCGGCGGTCGCGACGAGCAGCTCGCGGTTCGGCAGGTCGGTCTCCCGGTCGTGGCTGCGCTCCCACGCGATCGTCAGCTCCGCGCTGTGCAGGGCCGTCGTCTCGGTCGTCACGGCGAGCTGCTCGCCGCCCGGCAGCGGGGTCACGTGGGTGAGGAAGCGCCGTCCGCCCTCCTCGCCGGCCGTCCACTGGACGGTGGCGGGCACCCCGGCGGCGATGGCCTGGACGAGCGCCGGCACCGCCTCGGCGTGGTGGATGACGTCGATGGCGCCGGTGTCGAGCAGGGCGCTCGCGCCGTCGAAGCTCCAGCGCCCGTCGGCGTCGACCCGCGCCACGACCGCGGGGGCGACCTCGGCGAGCGCCCGCCACCGGGTCGAGTCGATCTCGGCGCTGCGCCGGTCGCGGTCCTCGCGGAACAGCGCGACGCCGGTGAAGCACGTCGCGACGCCGCCGGCGAACATGAGCACCTGGAGGCGGAAGAGCGGCTCGGTGGACCCGAAGCTCAGCTGCGCCGCGGCCCCGAGGAGCACGGCGCAGCCGGCGAGGGCGAGGGCGGCGCGGGTGAGGTCGCGCTGGACGACGAGCGCGCCGAGCGGCACGAGGGCCAGCGGCAGGAGCACGAGCTCGACGGCCTGGACGCCGTCCGCCCAGACGATGAGGGCGGGCGTGAGGACGATGACGCACGACTGCGCGACCATCTCGAGCCGGCGCCGCCTCGGCACCCGCAGCGACAGCGAGCGCCCGGTGGCGACGGTGGCGGCGAGCAGGACGAACGCGGGCGCCAGCGTGACGACGGCCGTCGCGTCCCCGACGACCGCGGTCGCCCAGGAGCGGGTCGACCCGGCCCCGCCGATCGCGTTCCTCGCGAGGGCGCCGACGAGCGCCGCTCCGGCCGGGGCCACGACGACACCGCTCACGAGGAAGGTCGCCAGGGCGGTGAAGGACGCGTCGACCCGGGAGCCGACCCGGCGGCGGAGCACCTCGGCGGCGGCGGTGTAGATGAGCGTCGTCGCGACGTCGGCGAGCAGGACGACGGCCGTGGCCGACGTGTAGTCGCCCGGGGCGGCGAGCAGCCCGCCCGCGACCCGGGCGAGGAGCGCGACGGGCGCGCCCTTCCAGCCCACCGCGACGAGGTAGCCGAACGTGATTCCGGCCGGCGGGAACCACAGGCTCTGGGTCGTGTAGGGGCTGAGCACCAGCACGTAACCGAGCGTCGACAGTGCGGCGAAGCCGAGGGCGAGAACGGTCTGCCGCCGCAGCGCAGGGCCGTTCCAACCTGCTGAGTGGATCACCGACATAGGCGCAAGGTTAGGGGACGTGCACTGATCGTCACCTCTTATTGGTCAAGCCGATACGTGACAGTCGGTCACAGTTGTGATGAATCACCCTGATCGGGGGCACGCAGCGCCAGCGTGGCGTGCGGAGCCTCACAGTGCCCGCGGCACCGCAGGACGCCGGCTCAGCCCTCGCAGCCGTTCCGCAGCGCGACCGCGGCGGCCTGGCCGACGGCTCCCTGGTCCCAGCCCGGCAGTCGGGCGCGGGAGACGAGGCCCGGCGTCCGGACCTCGAGGGCGAGCAGGCCCTCGACCGACGGCTGACCGCCGAGCAGGCCCGGGCAGCCCGTCGCGGCAAGTCGCACGAGCAGCTGCGCCCGTGGGCCGCCGGGCTCGACGGTGACGCCGCTCGCCGGTTCGGCGGTGACCGTGAACGGGCCGTCCGTGCCGAGCCGGACGACGCCGACCCGGGCCGCGGAGGCCTCGGGGCCGGCCTCGAGCAGGATCGTCAGGCTGCCGTTCGACTGCGCCGTCATCGCGACGATCGACAGGCCCGAGGTGCCCGCGGCGGCCGCGCCGGCGGTCCCGGTGCCGTCGGCGGACGCCGGGCACGCCGCCAGTCGCAGCAGCGCCCGGAAGGACGCCTCGTCGGGGAGCGGCGCGAGCGGGGCCTCGCGCTCGGTGCCGGAGCCGTCCACGACGTCCGCGGTGAGGGTCCCGACCCGGTCCGCGCCGGGTGCGGACCGCATGAGCTCGAGCTCGCGCGCCGAGCCGCAGGCGACCTGCGCCACGGCGGTCGTCGACGCGGACGTCGCCTCCGGGACCTCGAGCGGCTGCACCGGGGTCACCGTGTCGGCGCCGACGTGCAGCCGCCGCACCGTGAGCGGGCGGCCGGAGCCGGACGCCGCGAACAGCTGCAGCCGGGCCCGGCCGGCCCCGTCGGGGACGGCGTCGCCGACCGACCACACGAGCACCCTGGCCTGCTCGAGCGCGGCGCGCCGGCCGGCGTCCCGGCCCTGGGACGCCCCCGCCGCGTGCCCGCTCCAGGCCGCGAAGAGCAGCGCCGCGACCGCGCCGCCGGCCACCGCGGCCCGGCGGCGCGACAACGGTGAGCGGCGCCCGGGCCCGGGCCCGGCCGGGCCGGGCGGTGGTGGCGTCGGGTCGTCGAGCGAGAGCTCCTCGACCGGGGAGCCCGCGCCGGCCGCGCTCACGACAGGGAGCCCGCCCTGGCGCACGACCGGACGGCGGCGGCCGCTGCCGCGGACCGCAGCGCGCCGTCGTCCCAGCCGTCGGCGTACCGGACGTTGCTCATCCGGTCGACCGTGCCCGTGATGATCGTCGGGAACTCGGGCAGGGTCGGCACCTGGGTGCGGCGGGTGCCGCGCGGGCACAGGTACGTGACCTGCAGGCGGACGAGCGTGGGCTTGGTGGCGATGAGCGGCAACCGCGGTGTCGTGGTGATCGTCCAGCCCGTCCTCGGCACCTCGAAGGTCGCGGTGTCGGTGCTGGCGCGCACCGGCCGCATGGCCGTGAAGGGTGCCGGGCCGTCGCTCTCGACGAACTGGGCGAGGGTGAACAGGGGCTGCTGCCCGTCGTCGAAGGCGGTCCCGGGCCCGACGACGAACGTCACCGAGCCGTCCGTCCGGGCGGTCACCGCGCCGACGTCGTAGCTCGGACCGGCGAACGGGTCACCGGGAAGCGCCTCGGTGCAGCGGTTCGCGACCGCGCTGATGACCGTGGCCGGGTTGGCGAGGAGCACCGGGACGTCGACGTCGTGCTTCGTCCCGGCCGGGCGGACCTCCGCGACGGAGTTCTCCAGGAGCGTGCCGTCGAACTGCGCCCCCCGCACGAGGGCCCGGACCCGGGAGCAGTCGACGGTGCCGCGCAGGAGCGTCTGCCAGGCGTCCGCGCCGTCCTTCGTCACGACCGGGGGGAAGAGCGAGAGCGTGCCCATCGGGGTGCGCAGCCGCTCGATGCGGACGTCGCCGCCGGTGCCGACCCGCCCCGACAGGGCGACGCTCACCGTGATGAGCGCGTCGCCGCGGATCGGGACGCCGGTCGCCTGGTAGTCGGCGCCCGGGTCCGCCTCGACCGCGAGGACGACGCGGGTCGCCGCGTCGAGCCGGGCCTCGGCCTGCTGGCGGGCGGACGTCGACCCGCCGAGGACGCCGACGACGAGCGCGGCGACGACGACCGCGACGAGGGTGAGCCGGCCCGGCCCGGCCCCCGGCGGACCGAGGAGCCGCTGCAGCGGGCCGGGCGGGTCGACCCCTTCGGGGGTCGCCGGTGCGTCGTCGAGGTCGAGGTCGGCGAGGTCGTCGGGCGTGCCCGCTCCCGGGTGCGCGGCGGGGGCGTCCGGGGTGGCGCCGCCGACCGGTCTGCCGGGGCGACCGGGCCGACCGGGCCCGGCCGGCGGCTCGGGGCGGTCGAGGGAGATCGTCGCGAGCAGGGTCGTCGGGGCGTCGTCGAGCGCGGCGGCGGACCCGTCGTCGTAGTCGTCCGGCGCCGTGACCCCGAGTGCTTCCCGGCTCACGACCTCATGGTGACCGGGCGGCCCCGTCTGCGCCAGAGCGGGGCCGGGTCAGCGCCTGGACGTGGCCGGATCGGCGCCGGGACGGGCGGACGGCGACGTCCCCGAGCAGGGGGACGCCGCCGTCCTGCACGACGAAGCGGTGATCATGCGCGCAACTCGCGACGCCGGGACGGGACGAGCCCGATCGGCGGGTCCGCTCGAGGACTGGCCGCGCGTGGGTGCCGCGTTCGTCGTGCCGTTCCTGAGGGTGACCGATCCGCCCTGCGGTGGACCGGTTGGCCCGATACGTCCTGTCTACTCCTGTCCGCGGCCCGGCGGAAGACCCCCGGGGGTGTGCTGCGACGGACGGCGTCAGCCCGCCCCGTCGCATGTGGCGGCCCGGGCGTCGACGAGCCAGCGGACGAGGTCCGGGCCGACGTCCGCGTACCGCGTGACGGGTGGTCCGCCCTCCGACACCCGGAGCTGGAGCCCGACCGGCACGACGCCGCGGCTCCCGGTGTCCTCGCAGGACTGCACCGGGCGGCCGAGGGTGAGGGTCCGGGGCGTGGCCGGGCCGGCGGTGCCCGTGGCGCCGTCGAGCAGGGGGACGACCCAGCCGCCGGCGCCGACCCCGAGGACCGTGGCACCGGCGGGCAGCCCCGAGACGCGCAGCTGCGCCGTCCGGCCGGAGAACCGGGCCGAGACGACGTCGACCGGTGACGCGGCGCCGTCCGGGGTCGCGGTGCGGACCGCGGCGCAGACGCCGTCGGCGCCGGCGAGCGCTCCGACCGGGACGGCCGTCACGACGTCCCCGCCGTCGAGCGTGAGCCGGACGTCGAGGTCGCTGCCGCTGCCGCTCTTCCCGCTGCAGGCCAACGGTTCCCGGGCGGCGAGGAGCCCGGTCCCGGCGGCCGGGACGACGAGCGGGAGCGTTCCGGACGTCGCCCCGCGAGTGTCGGTGCGCGGTGGCTCGAGGGTCATCGCGGCGCCGGCCGAGCGGGGCCCGCCGACGGCGAGGCCGCTCACGGTGCGGTCGCCGCTGCCGTGGTTGGCGACCGTCACGACGAGGTCGGCCGTCGCGGCGGTGCCGTCCGCCGCCGGGGCGACGGACCGCAGCGAGACCCACGCCGTGACGGCCGGGGCCGGTGGTGCGGGCGGTCCGCTCACCTCGGAGCGCAGCGCGGCCGCGGCCACGAGCGTGAGGACGGCGACGACCGTCGCGGCAGCGAGGAGCGGCCGGCGGTGCGACGGGGACGACTCGGGGGCCGTGTCGAGGTCGACCTCGGCGAGCACGGGCGGCCCGCCCGTGCGGCCGGCCGTCGCCGGCGGCGTCACGCGGCGGCCCCGGTGCGACCGCAGGCGCTGTCGAGGAGCCAGCGGGTGAACACGTCGCCGATGAGCAGCCGGACCGTCACCGGTTGGCCGGTGCCGGCGTCCACCTCGAGGTCCACGGCGCGGGGCAGGCCCGAGCGGGTCACCGACGGCTCGCACCGGCGCGGCGGGTCGAGCCAGATCGCCCGCGGCGTGCCGTCGACGGTCATCGGCAGCGGGTCGGCGCCGACCTCGATGCCACCGACGGCCACGCCGACGATGCGCGTCGTCCGCCCGGACGGTGCGACGACCGACAGCCGGAACCGGCCGTTGTCGACGAGCTCGGCCACACCGGTGCGGGGCGGGGACGCGGCACCGACGACGAGCGGGACGGCGCCCCGGACACCGCTCGCGCACAGGTCCGCGACCGCGGGGGTCGCCGCGTCGACCGGGACCTCGCGGGACCGCGCGTCGGGCAGCACGACCCGCAGCGGCGGCACCGTGAGCACCTGCGGGGACGCGCACGCGACCTCGACGGCCACCCGGACGGTGAGCCGGCCGCGCGGGCGCAGCGTCGCCCCGGACGGTTCGAGGAACCGCACCCGCACCGCACTGAACCCGCCGCCGCCGCCGAAGACCTCGAGGGGGACGTCCCCGAGGTTCGTCACCCGGACGACGAGCGTCGCGGTGAGGCTCTCGAACTCGGCGCCGCGGCCGCTCTCGGAGTCCTTGCCGCCGTCCGCCGCCGGGGCGGGTGCCCCGGCGGCGTCGGTGACCGCGACGACCGCGGCCGCCGCGGTCGCCGAGCCCAGGGCGATCTCGCGTTCCTGCGAGCGGCGCCAGGAGCCGGCGCCGTTCCAGCCGAGCGCGGCACCCGCGAGCGCGGCCACGAGGAGGACGGCGGTGGCGCGGCGGTACGGGCGGGGCCGGGTGGCCGG
>NZ_MWLL01000028.1 GCF_002198675.1 Kineosporia sp. R_H_3
CCTGCCGCCGCCCCGCCCGCCGGTGCGGCGGCAGGCAGCCCGCGCGCGGCCGGACCCGGTTCGGCAGAGGTCGCGGCCGGCGCCGGGGAGACGGCACCCAGCGCCACGGCGGCTGCGGCTGCGAGGGCGAGGAGGACGGGGTGACCGGGCATGCGGCGAGCCTGCACCGGGGCAGCCCCGGCCCGCCGCGGCCGACGCCGCGGCTGTGGACAGTGGGACGAAACCCGAAACTGGGGACGGGTCGCGCCCGTACAGATGTCAGCCGCAGCCTGCCGACCCACTCGACATCCGGCCAGGCTCGTCCGGACGGTGCGGCCGGATCAGCCCCGGTGCAGCGCCTTGAGCCGCGCGACGGCGTCCGCGATGACCTCTGGCCGCTTGCAGAACGCGAACCGGACGAGCGACCGCCCCGCCTCGACGTCGTCGTGGAACACCTGGACCGGCACCCCGACGACGCCGGCCCGCTCGGGCAGCTCCCGGCACAGCGTCAGGCCGTCCGCGTACCCGAGCGGGGCGGCGTCCGCGACGACGAAGTACGTGCCCTGCGGGACGCTCACGGTGAACCCGACGTCGAGCAGCCCCTCGACGAGCGCGTCCCGGCCGGCCTGCAGCCGGCCGGCGACCCCGGTGTAGAAGTCGTCGCCGAGCGCGAGCGCGTCGGCGACCGCCGGCTGGAACGGGCCGGCGTTGACGTACGTGAGGAACTGCTTGACGGTCGTGACGGCGTCGACGACGTCCTTCGGCGCGACGACCCACCCGACCTTCCAGCCCGTCACCGAGAACGTCTTGCCGGCCGACGAGATCGTCACGACCCGCCCGGCCATCCCCGGCAGCGTCGCGAGCGGTACGTGCTCGGCGCCGTCGAACGTCAGGTGCTCGTAGACCTCGTCGGTGACGACGAGCAGGTCGTGCTCGACCGCGACCCGCGCCACCGCCTCGAGCTCGGCGCGGCCCAGCACGTGCCCGGTCGGGTTGTGCGGGCTGTTGAGCAGGATGAGGCGGGTCCGCGGCGTCACCGCCGCCGCGAGCGCGTCGACGTCGAGCCGGTACTCGGGGAAGCGCAGCGGCACGGTCCGGCGCACGGCCCCCGCGAGCGCCACGGACGCCGCGTAGGAGTCGTAGTAGGGCTCGAGCATGACGACCTCGTCGCCGGGCTCGACGAGCGCCATGACGCACGCGGCGATCGCCTCCGTCGCGCCGGCGGTCACGAGCACCTCGGTGTCCGGGTCGACCTCGAGCCCGTAGAACCGGCGCTGGTGCTCCGCGACCGCGCGCCGCAGGGCCGGGACGCCGCGGCCGGGCGGGTACTGGTTGTTCGCCCCGAGGATCTGGGCGACCGCTCCGTCGAGGATGCTCCGCGGCCCGTCGGTGTCCGGGAAGCCCTGGCCGAGGTTCACGGCCCCGGTCCGGACGGCGAGCGCGCTCATCTCGGCGAAGATCGTCGAGGCGAGCGCCCCGTCGGCGCCGAGCAGGTTGGACTGGCGGGCGATCTCGCGCCAGCGGCCCCGCACCGGGGCGGGCGCGGCAGCGGCGGGGGAGCGGTCGGCGTCGGCCATGGGCGCAGCCTACGGAGCCCGGACGGCGGCCCGCACGGTCCGCGGCCGGGCGCCGATCGCGGGCGGGCCCGCTCACGGCGCGCGGCGTTTTGGTCGCCCACCGTGCCCCGGCGTACGATGCCCTCACGGCCGGCTCGTCCGGTCGACTTCGCGCGCCCGCAGACCGCCGCTCACGCGGCGGGGCGCACCGTCGGTCCGGTGACCACCCTCGGGTGGGTCTCCGGTGCGGTGCCGCCGCAGGCGCCAGGCATGCCGTCCGCCCGGACGGCGTGAGGAACCGACAGGCGTCTTTGAGCCGGTGAACTCCGGCAGGCGCCGACAGGAGTGCTTCCAGCAATGGCTGTTGTCACCATGCGCCAGCTGCTCGAGAGCGGCGTCCACTTCGGGCACCAGACCCGCCGGTGGAACCCGAAGATGAAGCGCTTCATCTTCACCGAGCGCAACGGCATCTACATCATCGACCTGCAGCAGTCGCTGTCGTTCATCGACCGCGCCTTCGAGTTCGTCAAGGAGACCGTCGCCCACGGCGGCACGATCCTCTTCGTCGGCACGAAGAAGCAGGCCCAGGAGCCCATCGCCGAGCAGGCCGCGCGCGTCGGCATGCCCTACGTCAACCAGCGCTGGCTCGGCGGCATGCTCACGAACTTCCAGACCGTGCACAAGCGCCTCCAGCGCCTCAAGGAGCTCGAGCTCCTCGACTTCGACGACGTGGCCGGCTCCGGCATGACGAAGAAGGAGCTCCTCGTCCTGCGTCGCGAGAAGGACAAGCTCGAGAAGACCCTCGGCGGCATCCGCGACATGGCGAAGGTCCCGAGCGCGGTGTGGATCGTCGACACGAAGAAGGAGCACCTCGCGGTCGACGAGGCGCGCAAGCTCCACATCCCGATCGTCGCGATCCTCGACACGAACTGCGACCCGGACGAGGTCGACTTCAAGATCCCGGGCAACGACGACGCGATCCGCTCCGTCACCCTGCTCACGCGCGTCGTCGCCGACGCCGTCGCGGAGGGCCTCATGGCCCGCTCGCGCGGCAGCGAGACGAAGCCCGAGGCCGGCGCCGTCGCGGTCGACGAGCCGCTCGCCGAGTGGGAGCGCGAGCTCCTCACGCCGGCCGAGGCGCCCGTCGCCGAGGCTGCCGTCGAGGCCCCGGTCGAGGCTCCCGTCGAGGCCGCCGCCGAGACCGAGGTCGTCGCCGACGCCCCGGCCTCGGCCGGAGCCTCGGCAGCGGCGTCGGNGCCGAGGCCGAGGCCGACGCCGCTGCCGAGGCTCCGGCCGAGGCCGCCGCCGAGAGCACCGAGCAGGCCTGACGTCCGGGCTCCCTCCGGAGCCCATCGCGGACGACGGACGACCTGTCCGATCCGGCCCCGGGCCACGCGCCCGGGGCCGGACCGGCGGGACCACCGCGCCGGAAGCCTCCGGCGGCGCCGGGCGTTATCGCCTCGACGGGTGCGTCGTCCGCGCACAGACTCGTTGCACACCATTCGGACAGGAGAGTCAGGAAAGTCATGGCGAACATCAGCGCTGCTGACGTCAAGCGCCTGCGCGACCTCACGGGCGCCGGGATGATGGACTGCAAGAAGGCGCTCGAGTCGAGCGACGGCGACTTCGACAAGGCCGTCGAGTTCCTCCGCGTCAAGGGCCAGGCCAGCGCCGAGAAGCGCGGCGACCGCAACGCCTCCAACGGCCTCGTCGCCGCCCACGTCGAGAACGGCGTCGGCACCCTCGTCGAGATCAACTGCGAGACGGACTTCGTCGCCAAGGCGGAGCCGTTCATCGCGCTCGCCGACCAGGTCCTCCAGCAGGCCGTCGCGATCAAGGCCGAGGACGCCGCCGCGCTCCTGTCGAGCGAGATCGAGCCCGGCAAGTCGGTCGAGCAGCTCCTCATCGAGAAGAACGCGACGATCGGCGAGAAGATCGTCATCCGCCGCGTGGCCCGCGTCGAGGCGCCGCACGTCGCGACGTACCTGCACCGCACGAGCCCCGACCTGCCCCCGCAGATCGGCGTCCTCGTCGGTGTCGACGGCGAGTCGGACGTCGCGCGCGACGTCGCGATGCACGCCGCCGCGATGGGCCCGAGCTTCCTCACCCGCGAGAACGTGCCGGCCGACGTCGTCGAGACCGAGCGCCGCGTCGCGGAGCAGAAGTCCCGCGAGGAGGGCAAGCCGGAGCAGGCGATCGAGCGGATCGTCACCGGCCGGGTCGACGCGTTCTTCAAGGACAACGTGCTCCTCGAGCAGAAGTTCGCGAAGGACCCGAGCAAGACGATCCAGCAGCTCCTCAAGGAGGCCGGCGTCGCGGCGACCGGCTTCGCCCGGTTCAAGGTCGGCGCCTGAGCACCACCGACAGGCACGCCCGAGCATGACGGCGGCGGTCGCACCCGGTCCTGGGGTGCGACCGCCGTCCGCCGTCCGGGGCCTGCCGGGCCCGGAGGGGGGCCGTCCGGGCGACCGGCGGGGGCGCAGCGCTCCGAGCACCCTCCGGAGTGCGGCAGACTGGCCCGCGGACCACAGGGCGAGACAGCCGGCACGATCGATCGGGGCGGAGTGGACATGACCGCGGAGGGACTGACCGTGGACCTTGAGCAGCTGGACGACCCGGACGCCGAGGGCTCCGGCGCGCGCTACGGGCGGGTGCTCCTCAAGCTCTCCGGCGAGGTCTTCGGCAACGGCAAGCTCGGCGTCGACCCGGACGTCGTGCACCGTCTCGCCGAGCAGATCGCCGTCGTCGTCCGGGAGGGCGTCCAGGTCGCGGTCGTCGTCGGCGGCGGCAACTTCTTCCGCGGCGCCGAGCTCGCGCAGCGCGGCATGGACCGCGCCCGCGCCGACTACATGGGCATGCTCGGCACCGTCATGAACTGCCTGGCGATGCAGGACTTCCTCGAGCAGGCCGGGATCGACACCCGGGTGCAGACCGCCATCACGATGGGCCAGGTCGCCGAGCCGTACATCCCGCGCCGGGCGATCCGCCACCTCGAGAAGGGCAGGGTCGTCATCTTCGGCGCCGGCCTCGGGGCGCCGTACTTCAGCACCGACACCACGGCCGCGCAGCGTGCGCTCGAGATCAAGGCCGACGTCGTCCTCATGAGCAAGAACGGCGTGGACGGCGTCTACACGGCGGACCCGCGCACGGACCCCGACGCCCGCAAGCTCGAGAAGGTCACGTACGCCGACGCCCTCCGCCAGCGGCTCAAGGTGGTCGACGCGACGGCGTTCAGCCTCTGCATGGACAACCGCCTGCCGATGATCGTCTTCGGCATGGAGGGTGAGGGCAACGTGGCGCGTGCCGTCCGGGGTGAGAGGATCGGGACGCTCGTCACCGCAGGGTAGGAACAGGTAGCGAACCTGCACGGACCGGACGACGACTCAGGACACGGACGCCCCGGCTCGGGAGCGTCCCGGCAGTGACCGGGCGGCCCCCCGCCCGGAGACGAAGGAGCGACGGTGATCGACGACACCCTCCTCGAGGCCGAGGACAAGATGGACAAGGCCGTCGAGGTGGCCAAGGAGGACTTCTCGGCCATCCGGACCGGCCGGGCGAACCCCGCGATGTTCAGCAAGATCATGGTCGACTACTACGGTGCGCCGACCCCGCTGCAGCAGCTCGCGTCGTTCCAGACGCCCGAGGCACGGGTCATGATCGTGAACCCGTACGACCGCGGCTCCATGACGGCGATCGAGAAGGCGCTGCGCGACAGCGACCTCGGCGTCAACCCGTCGAACGACGGCAACATCATCCGGCTGGTGCTCCCGCAGCTCACCGAGGAGCGCCGCAAGGACTACATCAAGATGGCCAAGCACAAGGCGGAGGACGCGCGGGTCTCGGTCCGCAACATCCGCCGCAAGGCCAAGGAGGAGCTCGACCGCATCGTCAAGGACGGCGAGGCGGGCGAGGACGAGGTCACCCGCGCGGAGAAGGAGCTCGACGCCTCGACGAAGCGGCACGTCGACATCATCGACGAGCTGCTGCGTCACAAGGAGTCCGAGCTCCTGGAGGTGTGACGACGTGAGCGACCCGGACCCCGGCCCCGAACCCGCGCGACGCCGTCGCGGCGGTCCCGCACGCGTGCACGACGACGACGCCTCCTGGGCGGACGTCGTCGGCGCGCGGGCCTGGGGCCAGGGTCCGGCCGGTGGTCAGGGCGGCCACGGCGGTCACGCCGCTCCCGAGGCCGAGACCCAGCTCCTCGCGTCGCGCCGCTCCCGGCGCCGGGACGGGCAGGACGTCGCCGCGGAGCCTCCCTTCGCGGACGTCCCGGCCGCTGCGCCGGCGCCGGAGGTCGTCCCGGACGTCGTCCCGCCGGTCTCCCCCGTCGCCGCCGCTCCGGCGACCGTCGCCGGTGTCGACGTCACCGGCCCGGTGTCGGCGCCGTGGTGGAGCGCCGGACGGCCCGCCCCCGAGCGGGCCGCCCCGGCCGCGCCCCCGGCCGAGGACGCCTTCTGGTTCGGGCCGAAGACGTCGGTGACCGGCTCGGTCGCGCCG
>NZ_MWLL01000029.1 GCF_002198675.1 Kineosporia sp. R_H_3
AGGACCTGGAGGCCGTCGACGTCGGGCAGGCCGAGGTCGAGCAGGACGACGTCGGGGCGGTCGTCGATGACCGCCTGGAGCCCCGGCAGCCCGGCCGGCCGCCACGTCACCGTGTGGCCGCGCTCGGTCAGGGCCCGCGTCAGCGCGGCACGGATGCCCGCGTCGTCCTCGATCAGCAGGATCACAGCCACGACGGGGACGCTATCCCCCCTGACCCCCGGACAGGCAATGCTTCGTCCGGTCGGTCCCTGCCGGGGCCCGGTTCCCGCGAGCGCCGGACGGTCCTCGTGACCGGTGCGTACCCTGCCCCCGAGGAGGTGGCGGCATGAGGCTGACCCGGTGGACGCTCTTCGCGTCCCTGTGGCTGCTCTGCGTCGGCATCGTCGCCGCCGCTGCCTGGTACGCGATCGACTCGGCCGGCCGGCAGGTGCGCGTGCTCGCCTCCGACAGCTCGCGCGGCGGGACGCCCCGGGCGGCCACGACGACGGCGCCCCCGCAGGGGTCGTCCACGCCGGCGGGGCCGACGGACGGGCGGACGTCGTCGCCCGCGCAGTCCCCGACCACGTCGTCGCCGGAGCCCTCGACGTCGTCGACGGACCCGAGCCCGTCGTCCTCGGACGCCGCCCGGACGTCGTCCTCGTCGACGCGGAGCACGTCGTCCCGGCCCTCGACCCGGACGTCGAGCACCCGCTCCCCGCGGCCGCAGCCGAGCACGCGGACGACGACACCGGCCCGGACCAGCTCGAGGACCGTCTCGACCCGGGGCGGCTCGGTGACCGTGACGTGCCGCCGCGGCGACCCGATCGACTACTCCGTCAACCCCGCCCAGGACTGGAGCGCGCAGGTCAACGAGCGCGGCAGCGTCGAGGTCGAGGTCAAGCTACGCAACGACAGCACCACCATCGAGGTGCACGCGACGTGCGTCGACGGCGAGCCGAGGACCGAGGTCTCGGAGAAGTCCGAGGACGACTGAGGCCCGAGGGTCATCCGTCCTCGACGACCACCGTGGAGTGGTTGCGCCGCCACACCGAGCCCCGGTCCACGGTCTTCCCGCGGACGACGAGCTTCACGCCGACGCGGGAGCCGTCGCTCGTCTTGACGACCGTCGCCGACTTCCCGCCCTTGCGGTCGGTGAACTCGGCGTCGCCGCAGCCCTTGTGCTTCTTGCCGTCGACGGTCGCCGTCCAGCAGACGTCGTCCGCCGCGGAGATGACGACGACGGTGCTCGACGACGACTTCGACGACTTCGACTTCGAGGACGAGGAGCTCGACGAGTCGGTCGGGGTGCAGGCCGCCAGCGAGAGCACGAGGACCGGCACCGCGGCGGCCACGACGGGGCCGCGGGTCAGGTGCGTGCGGTGCGGACGGGGGACTTCTGCGGCCATGACGGCCTCCCTGGGGTGGGGTCGGTGCCCGGACGCCGGCGCAGCCGGGCGACGAGGGCCTCCATCTGCGGGCTCGGCGTGATGTGGAGCTCGCGTGCGAGCCGGGTGCGGAACCGTTCGTGCTGCGCGAGGGCGGTCGCGACGTTGCCCTCGCAGACGTGGACCTCGATGACGGCGCGGTGCGCGCTCTCCCGCAACGGGTCCAGGGCGACGGCGGCCAGCGCGACCTCGAGCGCGAGACCGTACCGGGCCGCTGCGGAGAGCAGCGCGGACAGCCCCTCGAGGGTGTGCAGCCGCAGGTGCCGCAGCCGCTCCGCCTCGACGAGGACCCAGTCGTCGTACCAGCCCGGGAGCAGGTCCCCGGCGAAGGGGCCGTCCCCGACGAGCGCGGTGCACAGCGCCGCGAGCTGAGCGGTGCCGGTGGCCGGACCACCGGTCCCGTCGGCCTCGGCGGGCCAGGACGCCGCCCGCAGGACGTCCTGCGCGACGGCGACGAAGTCCCGGACGTCGACCGACGCGTCGACCTCCAGCGCGAGCTTGGACGCCCGGAGCGCCCCCGGTGCGAGCCGGGCGAGGGTCGCCACGGCGGCCCTGAGGTTCTGCCGGGCCCGGTGCTCGTCCGTCTCCGGCCAGAGCATGCCCGCGACGACCGCGCGCTGCTGCGGCCCGTGCAGGGCGAGCAGCGCCACGACGCGCTGCTCGCGCGCGGTGAGCTGGACCGGGCCGTCGGGCCCGTCGAGCCGGAAGGACCCGAGCAGCGTCACCGCGTACCCGGGTGACGGTCCGGTGCCGTCGGCCGTTCTCCGCGTGGTCATCGCGCCCCCGTGATGCCGCGTGCCCCGTCCGGGCGGCGGACCGCCCGGTGCTCCCGGACGCTCCGGGGAGGCCGCGGGCACCGGCCCGGTGCCGGGCACGGTGCGCAGACGCCCCGTCGCGTCGTCGCGTGCGCCGGGGGTGACCGCGTACGGCGGCCCCGGCGACGTGATGCCGGCCGTCTGCCCTCGCCGGCCGGTTCGTCGATCACTGCGTTCATCAGGTTTCTCGCGCCCCGCGGTATTTGTCAACGCTTATGGGGATGAGATGAACGACGGCCGGAATGCCCGCTCTCACAGGTGACGCGTGGATCACGCGCGGGTCACGCGCCGGACCGATCATGGGTCACGCACCGCGGACGCCCGGCCGTGTCGAGTGGTCCGACGCGACCGCAGACCCGCGGTCGCCCCACTGGAGGTGAACCTCATGCGCACCGAACTCACCCTCGCCGAGGTCGAGGAGCAGGACGTCGAGCTGCTGCCCGCGCGGGCGGCCCTCGGCGGCTTCCACCACCACCCGGGCAACTGGGCGTCCGTGTACGCGTCGAACCAGGCGATGGCGCTCAACGCCGGCAGCCACTTCTCGCACGCGGTGGCCCACGCCAACCAGACGGTCTTCGTCGTCCAGGGCTGACCGCCGTCCGCCGGTGGTCCTGCTGCTGACCACCGGCGGGGGCACCCGATGAGGAGGGGCCATGCCCGCGACCGTCCGTACGACCGCCGCCGTCGACGACCTGTCCGTCGACCTGTCCGCCGAGACCGTCGAGCTGCTCCCGCAGCGCGCCGCGCTCGGGCACGGCGGCATCAACATCACCACCATCACCGGCGTCAACATCGCGATCGCGGTGAACGCCGGGTCGATCCACAGCGCTGCCTGGGCCTCGGCCTGGCAGGGGATCGGCGCCCACGCCTGACGGCGCGCGGCCGGGGGCGGGCGACCGCCCCCGGCCGTTGCCGTCCGCGCGGCAGCGGTGCCGCCCGGAGGAGGTGCTCCATGACGACCCTGACCGGGCCAGGCCGCGCGGCGGCCGGCGCCGCCCCGCCCGCCGGGGCCTGGCCCGGTCAGGGTCGTCATGGAGCA
>NZ_MWLL01000003.1:0-20468 GCF_002198675.1 Kineosporia sp. R_H_3
ACTACCGCACCGGCCAGGCCCTCGGCGCACCCGCCCTCGTCGACCTGACGTCGTACCCGACCCGCGTCGTCGAGGGCATCGTCGAGATCGAGGTCGGCTGACGCCCGCGGCTCACAGGTCGCGGCGCCGGGCGAGCGCGTCGAGGACGGCGCCCAGCTCCTCCGGGGAGGTCCCGGCGGTGAGCGCCGTACGGACGAGATCCGCCTGCGAGGCCGGGGCCAGGCCGCCGACCGGCGGGTCACGGTCGAGGTCCGTCGGGAAGGCGTAGCCCTCGGCCGAGGCGGCGACGACGTTCTCGATCGCCTGCTCGGACACCCCGGACGCCTTGTAGGACAGCAGGACCGGGTACAGGGCCCGGCACATCGCGTCCCGGTCGACGGTCTCCATCGCCCGGCCGAACGGCGACGAGATCTGGAGCAGGTTCGCCGTGCGGCGGACCGACGCCGACCTGTTCGTGCCGGCACCGTGGAAGACTGCCGGGTTGAAGAACACCGCGTCGCCCGTGGCCAGCGGCAGCTGGACGAAGTGGTCCTGGAAGTAGGCGGCGAACTCCGGCTGCTGGTAGGCCAGGTAGCCCGCCGGGTACTTCTGCGAGTTGGGCAGCAGCATGGTCGGGCCCGTCTCCACCGGCATGTCGCAGTGCGCGACCGCACCCTGCAGGGTCAGCAGCGGGGACAGGCCGTGAACGTGCGCCGGGAACGTCTCGCACTGCCGCTCCGACATGAAGCCGAGGTGGTAGTCGCGGTGCGGCTCCTGGGCCTTGCCGCCGGGGTTGACGACGTTGACCTGGCTCGTGATCTGGTACCCGCGACCGAGCCAGGCCTGCGAGACGACCGCCAGCGCGTCCGTCGCGTAGTACGCCGCGAACGCCTCGGGGTCACGCAGGGCCAGCTTGTCGAGCGCCCGCCACACCCGGTCGTTCTCGCCCGTCGGCGCGAAGAAGTCCCCGTCCCGGGGACCGGCCGCCCGCTGCTCGGTGACCATCGTCTCGAACACCCTCGAGACCCGGTCGACCACCGCGGTGTCGAAGGCGCCCGAGAGCACCACGACCCCCGGCCCGGTGAGCAGCGCCCGACCGAGCTCGGCCTGGACGGCCCGACGGCCTTCCGGCGTCCGCGCGGTCTCGTAGGCGCGAGGGCCGTAGACGAGGACGTTGTCGCGGACGTCGTCCGCGAACGGGTACTCCGACACGTCGGTGTGGACCTCGACGAGGGCGCGCAAGTCGTCGAGCCGGCAGTCCGCAGCCGTGAACCACCCAGGGACGCGCTGCTGCGCGGTGGACGACGTCGTCATGGCGTGCTCCCTGCTGGCCGGCGGCCGCACCCCGACGGAGCGGCTGCCGTCCACGCTAGGTCGGCCCGCCCCGACGTGGTCCGGCGAAGGGCCTCAGGAACGCCTCATCCAGATGTCTGCGCGCGGATACGGGGTGCCGTTGTTGAGGGATCCTGGACGCTTGTGCACGAGGGACGACTCAACGCTCTCAGCCGCCTGTGTAGACACTCCGATACCTCTTCGGACGATCTCTTCTGGGCGGGTCCGAGCGAGCCGGCCGTCGTGCCTGGTCAGCGACTGAATGAGCCGTCCCGGCGTGGGCGCAGAGGTCGAGCCCGTGGGCGCACTATGGGCGTGATCTTGAAGAATCGCCTGTCCGGTGGTGTCCGGCTGTCCCCGGTGGTCATCGGGGATCGAGCCGGGCTGCGAAACGACGAAGGGCCTGTGACCTGCGGAAACGGAGTGCATTTCCGCTGATCAGAGGCCCTTTTGTGGTGGCCAGGGGCGGGGTCGAACCGCCGACCTTCCGATTTTCAGAAGACAAGCTGCGCCACTCAAAGAAGGCCTTGCCCTGCATTGATACCCACAATCGGCATCGCTCCAGCGTTACCTGGGCGTCTCCTGGGCGAGAATGACCGCAACGAGCCATCCCTTCCCGCAACTACCCGGACTGGCCGCGCCTCAGTGCTTCGACTCGGCCTTGATGATGCCTACGGTCTCGGCGATGTGGTTCTGCATCTCGGTCCGGGCGGTCTCGGTGTCGTGGTCGCGCAGGGCGTCGAGGATGCGCTGGTGGTCGTCGTGGCGTTCGACGAGCGCGCTGGCGAGCGGTTGGGGGGCGCCGGTGGTGTTGATGAGGAAGTCGGACAGGTCCCACATCCGTTGGCTCATCTCGGACATGATCCGCGAGTGGGCCATGCGGTGGACGACGCCGTGGAACTCGCGGTTGTAGACGCGGTAGCCGTGGGAGCGTGCGGCGGGGTCGGGGTCGTTGCGCAGGGCGCCGATGCGGTCGTGGACGCGGCGTAGCTCGTCGAGCTGGGCGTCGCTGCGCCGTTCCGCGGCAGCTGCGGCGATGGCTCCTTCGAAGCCGCCGAACATGGCGTAGAAGTCTGCGACGTCGTCGGCGGAGTAGGTCATTACAGTGCAGCCGACCTGGGGCACGATCTCGACGAGTCGTTCGGCGGACAGCCGGCGCAGGGCTTCCATGACGGGCTGCTTGCTGACGCCGAACTCCTGGCGCAGCTCCTCCATGCGCAGCTTCTGGCCGGGGGAGTAGGTGCCTTCGAGGAGGCGTTCCTTGAGCAGGTCGTAGACGGCCGACCCGAGCCTGCCGCCAACTGTCGTGAGGTCGGCCAGGGAGCGTGGGCGCTCGATGGGCTCGGGGACCGCGGGCACGCTCACCCCGCCACCGTACCGATCCCGGATGGCCGGCGCTGACCCGCGAGGGCCGGAGTTCTCTGCACGGGCATACGCACCTCCCCCGACGCGCCATCGCCTGTCCAAGCGGCCCGGGAAGCGACTTCGAGCCGGGACCTTGTGCTCTGGCATGCCAGCATCTATGGTCTCGCTGGAACGCTAGCATGCCAGTTGTGAGGGAGGTTGCCAATGGCGGTGACCGCGTTGGTGACGATGTCCCACTCGCCGTTGATGGGCCGCAACGACCCCGAGCCGGAGGTCGTAGCCGCCGTCGACGCGGCCTTCGAGGAGGCGCGGGCGTTCATCGGGGACTTCGCCCCGGACCTCGTGGTGATGTTCGCGCCGGACCACTACAACGGCGTCTTCTACCGGCTCATGCCGCCGTTCTGCATCGGTGCGCGGGCGCTCTCGATCGGCGACTACGACACGGCCGCCGGCCCGCTGGACGTCGATCGCGAGGTGGCACTGCGCATCGTGCGGCACGTGCTGTCCCGGGACGTCGACGTCGCGCTGTCGGAGCGGCTCGAGATCGACCACGGCGTCGCCCAGCCGTTGGAGATCCTCTTCGGCGGCATCGACGCGGTCCCGGTGGTGCCGGTGTTCATCAACGGTGTCGCCGAGCCGCTCGGACCGGTCCGCCGGGCACGGCAGCTCGGCCAGGCTGTTGGTGAGGCCGTCGCTGGACTGGACAAGCGGGTCCTGTTCGTCGGCTCCGGCGGACTCTCGCACGATCCGCCCGTCCCGCAGCTGGACGGCGCTGCGCCGGAGGTCGCCGAACGCCTCATCGCCGGCGGCGTCCTGTCCCGCGAGGCCCGCGCCGCGCGCGAGCAGCGTGTCCTGGAGGCCGGGCAGGCGCTGGCCGCCGGCGCCGCGACCGTCCAGCCGCTCAACCCGCAGTGGGACGCCGAGGTCATGCGTGTCCTGGCCGCGGCCGAGTTCGACGTCGTCGACTCCTGGACCCCTGAAGGGTTCGTCGAGGACGCGGGTCACTCCTCGCACGAGGTCCGCACCTGGATCGCCGCCTACGCCGCCCTCGCGGCCACGGCCGGGCGGTACGAGGTCATCTCGAGCTTCTACCGCCCGATCCCCGAGTGGGTCGCCGGGTTCGGCATCACCGCTGCCCGCCCGGCCGCCTGACCGATCCACCCGGAGCCAGCCCATCGGCTCCGCCAGTCACGACGTCCACCACGTTCATGCCCGTCCGCCAGTTCACGTCAGTCCGCGTCTCATCATAGGCCGCAAGGGAGCAGCCATGCCCGCAATGGAGTTCTGCATCGGAACGTGCGCCAAGATCGACCAGATCGGCATGGTGAAGCAGGCCGAGGACCTCGGCGTCAGCCACTTCGGTGTCGGCGAGGGCCCGCTGCTGTTCAGCGACCCCTACCAGTTCCTCGCCCTGGCGGCCCGCGACACCTCCACGATCAACATCGGCACGATGGTCACCAACCCGCTGACCCGGATCGCCCCGGTGACGGCGAACTCGATCGCGACCCTGCACGCGCTCGCTCCGGGCCGGACGTTCTTCGGCATCGGCACGGCGAACAACGCGCTGCGCTCGATGGGTAAGAAGCCGGCCCGGATCGACCAGCTGATGGACCACATCCGGGTCACCAAGGGCCTGCTGGAGAAGGAGACCGTCGAGCACGAGCTGCACGGCGAGACCACCCCCGTGCGGTTCCTGGACACCGAGAGCGGCTGGTACCACGCCGAGCGGGTGCCGATCTGGGTCGCCTGCGGCGGCCCGAAGGGCCTGGCCGCGGCCGCGCAGTACGCCGACGCGATCGTGTACTGCCTCGGCCCGAACGCCGACATGATCGGACTGATCCGCCGCGAGCTCGACAAGGCCGTCGCGGACGCCGGCCGTGCGCCCGGCTCGGTGAAGCTCGTCGGCCTCACCTGGTTCTACAACACCAAGGCCGGCGAGACCTGGGAGGACGCGATCACCCAGGGCTTCGGGTCCGGCCCGATCAGCTCCTGCCTGACGAACGCGGGCATGATGAACGGCCACGTCGAGGAGCTCGGCGCGGACATCGTCAACGCCTCCACACAGGCCGCGATGGCCTACCTCGGAGACCCGACCGCCGCCGACGCCCCGCACTACCTCGACGTGTGGGCGAACTACCTGCGCGGTCTGGACCCCGCCCACAAGCCGCTCATCACCAAGCAGCTCGTCGACTACTGGGCGCTGTACGGCACCAAGGACGAGATCCAGGACAAGGTCGCCCTCATGACCTCCTCCGGGGTCGACATGGTCCAGGTGTTCCTGTCCAACCCGTTCACCGCCCAGCGGGACATCGCCGACATCGGCGCCACCGTCCTGGCCGACTGACGCGACCGCTGACAGCCGAACCCGGGAACCGCTGATGAGGCTGAGAATCGGCTACCGCGCGTCCGCCGAGCAGTTCGCCCCGCGCGAGCTGGTCGAGATCGCGGTCGCCGCGGAGGATCACGGGTTCGACTCCGTGTTCGTCTCCGACCACTTCCAGCCGTGGCGCCACCACGGCGGCCACTCCCCGTTCTCGCTGGCGTGGATGGCCGCCGTGGGGGAGCGGACCCGCCGGATCGTCATGGGCACCTCGGTGCTCACCCCGACCTTCCGGTACAACCCAGCGGTCCTCGCGCAGGCCTTCGCCACCCTCGGATGCCTGTACCCGGGCCGGGTCGTCGTCGGCGTCGGGACCGGGGAGGCCCTCAACGAGATCGCCGTCGGCCAGCCCGAGTGGCCGGCCTTCGGCGAACGCCTCGGCCGCCTCCGCGAGGCGGTCGAGGTGATGCGGGCGCTGTGGACCGGTGAACGGGTCCGGTTCGACGGGCAGTACTACCGGCTCGTCGACGCCACCGTCTACGACCGACCCGACCAGCCACCGCCGGTGTACATCGCCGCCGGCGGACCGGTCGTCGCCCGCTATGCGGGTGCCGCCGGCGACGGGCTGATCTGCACCAGCGGCAAGGGCATGGACCTGTACACCGACAAGCTCCTGCCCGCCGTCGCGGAGGGAGCGACCACGGCCGGCCGGGACCCGGCCGCCGTGGACCGCCTCCTGGACGTCAAGCTCTCCTTCGACACCGACCGGCAGACCGCGCTGGAGAACGTCCGGTTCTGGGCACCGCTTTCACTGTCCGCGGAGGAGAAGCATCAGCTCGCCGACCCGGTCGCCATGTCCAAGGCCGCCGACGACATCCCGTTGGACGTCGCCGCCCGCCGCTGGATCGTCAGCGACGACCCCGACGAGGTCGTCGAACAGGTCCGCCCGTACGTCGACGCCGGCATGACCCACCTGGTGTTCCACGCCCCCGGGCACGACCAGGCGCGGTTCCAGCGACTGTTCCACGAGCTCCTCGAGCCCCGGCTCCGCCGCCTCGGGTAAGCACCACACCAGCATGACGCCGCACCACAACGTCGTAGCCGCACGCAGCACCACCCCCGGAACCGAAAACCGCTGAGCCACCTCGCATCCCAGCACCTGACGAAGGAGTCACCATGGAGCTCGACCCGAAGTCCACCGCCGTCGTCGCGGTCCACATGCAGGGCGACATCGTCACCGCCGAGGGCGCGTTTGCCGCGTTCTTCGCCGAGCAGGTCGCCGCCCGCGACACCGTCGCCCAGGTCAACCGGCTCCTGGAGGCCGCCCGCTCGTCCGGCGCGACCGCGGTCTACACCCGGGTCGCCTGGGCCCCGGACTACAGCGACCTGGTCGCCAACAGCGCCCTGCTCGGCATGGTCGCGCAGACCGGCTGCCTCAAGGACGGCGCCCCGCTCGCGGAGATCGTCGACCCGCTCAAGCCGCAGGACGGCGACGTCGTCGTCACCCACAAGCGCGTCGGCGGCTTCACCGACAGCACCTTGGCCGGCGAGCTCAAGGCCCGCGGCGTCACCACCGTCGTCTTCTGCGGCGTCGCCACCAACGCCTCCGTCGAGGGCACCGCCCGCCAGGCCAGCGACCTCGGCTACCGCACCGTCGTCGTCACCGACGCCTGCGCCGCCGGCGCCCCCGAGGCCCACGACGCCTCCATCGGCTCCCTCGGCCTGCTCGCCGAGATCGCCACCGTCGACGACGTCGTCGCCGCGCTCGGCGCCTGACCTCACGGCCCGGGCCGGGACCACCGGCCCGGGCCTGCCGGACGGTTGACGCGTCGCCGCGCAGCCCGGCACGCAGCACCCACACGGACGGGGAAACACAGATGCCACACGGCTGGACCGTCGTCGTGCCCGCCAAGTCCTTGGCGCAGGCCAAGTCCCGGCTCCGGCCACCGGCCGGGACCGACCGCCGGAACCTTGCACTGGCAATGCTCGCCGACACCCTCGCCGCCGTGATAGCCGCCGACGTCGCCAGGGTCGCCGTCCTCACAGCCGACCCGGACATCACCGCCAGGGCCCGTGACCTCGGCGCGGACGTCTGGCTCGACGGCGCCACCGGCGGCCTCAACGCCGCCCTCCGGGACGCCGTGACCCGTCGTGCCCCGACCGGGCCCCTCGCCGTGCTCACCGGCGACCTCCCGGCCCTGCAGCCCGAGGACCTTGACCACGTCCTGACCGCCGCCAGCACGGCACGGTCGGTGTTCGTCCCCGACCGCAGCGCCCACGGGACCACCGTGCTGACCGCTCTCCGGGGCACCGAGCTCACGCCGCGGTTCGGCGTCCGCTCCGCCCGCCACCACACCGCGGCCGGTGCGCTGCCCGTCCTGGCGGCACCGAGCATCCGGCATGACGTCGACACCTGGCCTGACCTGCTGTCCGCCGTCCGGATCGGCGTCGGCCTCCACACCCTGGCCGAGCTGCCCTCGCAGGCCGCGCCCCGCCTCGCACACTAGGAGCCACGATGACCAGCCCCTCGACACCTCCTGCACCAGCAGGACAGCCGGCGCCGGCCCCCGTCCTCGGCGGCCTCGCGGAGACCCGGACCCTGACCGGTCTCGGCGCCCCGGCAGACAGCGCCGGTCACGACACCGACGTCCTGGTCGTCGGCGCCGGCCCGTTCGGGGCCACGACCGCGATGGCGCTCGCGCAGCTCGGCGTCCGGGTCCGGATGGTGAACATGTTCGGCTGGGTCGCCAACGGGCCCCGCGCGCACATCACCAGCCAGCGCGCGATGGAGGTGATGCGCGACCTCGGCGTCGAGGAGCAGGTCAAGCAGGTCGGCACCCCCGCCGAGGTGATGGGCGACTGCGTCCTGGCGACCAGCCTGACCGGCGTCGAGATCGCCAGGATGCCGTCCTGGGGGACCGGCGACGAGCGCCGCGGCGACTACCTGCAGCACAGCCCCTGCACCTACCTCGACGTCCCCCAGCCGCGGATCGAGCCGATCATCGTCGGCGGCGCCGCAGCCGCCGGCACCCGGATCAGCTTCCACACCGAGTTCGTCACCTTCACCCAGGACGACGACGGCGTCACCTCCACACTGCGCGACGTCGAAAGCGGCCGCGAGTACACCGTCCGCAGCCGCTACCTCGTGGGCGCGGACGGCGCCCGCTCCCACGTCGCCGACATCGCCGGACTGCCCATCGAGGGCCACGTCGCCCGCGCCGGCACTGTCTACACCCGCTTCCGCGCCGACCTCACCCAGTACGTCGCGCACCGGCCGAGCATCCTGCACTGGTTCTTTAACCCCGTCGGCGGCTTCGGCGAGATCGGGCTGGGGCTGCTGCGCTGCGTCACCCCCTGGACCGACTGGATCGCCGGCGCCGGGTACGACATCAGCAAGGGAGAGCCGGACCTGTCCGAAGAGTCTGCGCTGCAACGGATCCGCGCTCTCGTCGGCGACCCCGACCTCGACGTCGAGATCATCGGCAGCTCCCCGTGGTTCGTCAACCAGCAGTACGCCCTCGAGTACTCCGCCGGCCGGGTCTTCTGCGGCGGGGACGCCACCCATCGGCACCCGCCGAGCAGCGGCCTGGGCCTGAACACCTGCGTGCAGGACGCCCACAACCTCGCCTGGAAGCTCGCCTACGTCGTCCGCGGCTGGGCTGGCCCCGGCCTGCTCGACAGCTACACCCCCGAGCGGGCTCCCGTCGGCAAGCAGATCGTCCTGCGCGCCAACCAGTCCCGCCTCGACTACAAGGCCCTGCGGGACTGCCTGCCCACCGACGGCGACGGCGACCCCGTCGACAACGCACTGAACCGGCTCAACGCCCCCACGCCGGAGGGCGTCGCGCTGAGGGAGCGGCTCAACGAGGCGCTCCTGCTCAAGGAGCATGAGTGGAACGCGGAAGGGGTCGAGAAGAACATCCGCTACACCTCCGGCGCCGTCCTGCCCGACCCCGGCGCCGGTGACGAGGACTGGCCGCGCGACGTCGAGCTGTACCACCAGCCCACCACCCGTCCCGGCGCCAAGCTCCCGCACGCCTGGCTCGTCGACACCCGCGGCCGCAAGCTGTCCACCCTCGACATCACCGGCCGCGGCCGCGTCACCCTCGTCACCGGCCTCGCCGGTCGGGCCTGGAAGAACGCCGCCGACGCCCTCAAGCACGAGTGGCTCACCTGCACCGTCATCGGCGCGCCCGGCACGGCCGACCCCTACTACGCCTGGCACCGGATCCGCGAGATCCACGACGCCGGTGCACTGCTCGTCCGCCCCGACGGCTACGTCGCCTGGCGCCACACGGCACCGGTCTGGGACACCGACGAGGCCACCGAGCTCCTCCGGCAGGCCCTGACCGCCGTCCTCGACCTCGACCACGCCCAACCCCACGGAGACGCCCGATGACCGGCCCGACGAACGACGCAGAACCCCGCCCCTACACCAGCGTCTGGTCCGACCTCACCGGACTCGAGTTCAGCCAGGGCTTCCTGCAGGCCGGCCCGTACCGCACCCGCTACCTGCACGCCGGCACCTCCGACAAACCGTTGCTGCTGCTCATGCACGGCATCACCGGCCACGCCGAGGCCTACGTGCGCAACCTCGCCGCACACGCCGAGCACTTCGACACCTACGCCATCGACTTCATCGGCCACGGCTGGTCCACCAAACCCGACCACCCACTCGAGATCGCGCACTACCTCGACCAGGTCACCGCCGTCCTGGACACCCTCGGCCGCGACCGGGCCTACCTCGCCGGGGAGTCCCTCGGCGGCTGGGTCACCGCCCGGTACGCCCAGCTCCACCCCGACCGCGTCGAGAAGATCGCCCTCAACACTCCAGGCGGCACCATGGCCAACCCCCAGGTCATGCAGCGCCTCTACACCCTGTCCATGCAGGCAGCCGAAGACCCCACCTGGGAGCGGGTGAAAGCGCGCCTCGAGTGGCTGATGGCCGACCCCGCCATGGTCACCGACGACCTCATCCGCACCCGGCAGGCCATCTTCCAACAGCCCGGATGGCTCGACGCCTGCCGCGCCAACATGGCCCTCCAAGACCTCGACACCCGCCGACGCAACATGCTCACCGACGACGACCTGCGCGACATCGACGTGCCCGCACTCGTCATCTGGACAACCAAGGACCCCTCCGGCCCCGTCGACGAAGGCCGCCGGATCGCCGACCTGCTCCCGCAGGGGCGCCTCGCCGTCATCGAGAACGCCGGCCACTGGCCCCAGTACGAGCAGACCGACACCTTCAACAAGATCCACCTCGAGTTCCTACTCGAAGGCTGAACGCTGGTGATCGTTCGATTGTCCGATTGGCGATCGGACGATCACTTGTGGGCAGGGCCGAACGCGTCCGTCGTCGTGCCTGGTCAGCGACTGCATAGCCTGTTCCGGCGCCGGCGCTGAGCGGCTGCTCGTGGGCGCACTATGGGCGTGATCTTGAGGAATCACCCGTCCGGTGGCGTCCGGCTGTCTCCGGTGGTCGTCGACCGTCACGGAGAGCCTCAGAACGAGAAAGGGCCTGTGACCAGCGGCGATGCTTCGCGTTTTCGCTGATCAGAGGCCCTTTTGCGGTGGCCAGGGGCGGGGTCGAACCGCCGACCTTCCGATTTTCGGAAGACCATCTGTGCCACGCGAGCCGGGCCTTGACCTGCAGGGATCCCTCTTTCGTCGTCTGGTGAGGATCTTCTGGGCGTCTCCTGGGCGAGAATTACCGCACCTGTCGGCGCTCGTCGTGGCTTCCCGGACTGCACGCTCCGCGGATCACTTCCAGGTCCGTGGAGGTCGATGGTGATGTCGATGAGCTCGATCGCTCCGTCGGGGCGTACTGGCCGACGACGGCGACGATGGGCACGAGCCGGCCGGTGGCGATGAGGAGCCGGTACTCGGGGCGGCCGGGGAACTGCTGGGGCAGGTCGTCCCACTCGGGGCGAACTTCGCGATGATCGCCAGGAGCTCGTGGGCCTCGAACTCGGCTGAGGTCGGTTCGTCGTTGGGGCCGCGCTGGTCGCCGAGTTGGGCGTCGATGAGGGCGAAGAAGTCCGGGGTCGCGCGGACGGCCCGCCGCTCAGCCACTGGAGAGCGGGGCGGTCAGGTCGTGTTGCCGCGAAGCCGGGCTTCGCGCTCGAGGACCCGCTGCCGCTGTGCCTCGAGGGCCGGCTGGAACTCGGTGGGCACCTGGTCCAGGTCGTAGATGATCGAGTCCTCGAAGGACTGGCCGCGCTCGGCCGGAGTCATGGCCTCGATGTCGCTCACCGTCGTGACCCGCCGCATGATTCCCTCCCGCCTTCGCTCACCCTCGCCGACGGTTTCACGCTAGCCCGGACCTCCGACATTCCCCGTGTGGTCGACCGGCAACCCGGCGCAGGCGCGGAGATCACGGGAGGTCGCTGGAGGCCGGTACGGCCGCCGGACCCAGCCGTCGCCACGGCAACCGTCCAGGTCAGCGGCAGCGTCCGAGTTCCCGCCCGGGCGATTCCCAGCCGCCCGACTTCATCCTTCGGCGGCCCGGGCGGCAGCCATCCGGCGGGACCGACGTTGCGGCACCGGGCCGCTGCTGCCGCGCACGACCAGGCGTGGCGGGAAGTCGTGGACGGCACGCTCCGAGCGCTCCTCCTCGATCCGTTGGACGGCCCAGTCCACAGCCAGGCGGGCCTGCTCGAGCTTGGAGGGGTCGATCGTCGTGAGGTCGATGCCGTGGAGGCCGGAGAGCCGGTCGTCGTCGAATCCGGTGACGGACAGGTCGTCGGGGATCCGGACGCCGAGCTTCTGCAAGCGGTCCATGAGCCCGACCGCGCAGAGGTCGTTGTAGGTCACGGCGGCTGTGACGTCGTGACGGAGCAGGTCCGCGGCGGCCTCGGCCCCGTGCTGCTCGGTCTCTCCGCCGGGGAGCACGAGGGGCGTCAGGCCGTGCCGGTGCATCGCCTCCTCGTAGCCCAGGCGCCGGACCTCCGGCAAGTAGTCCCCGCCGCCGTCCACGTGCGCGATCGAGGTGTGGCCGAGGCCCACGAGGTGGTCGACGAGCAGGCCCATCGCGGTGATGTCGTCGGTGCGGACGACATCGACGTCGGGCACGTCCAGCGGACGGCCGACGCACACTGCCGGGACGCCGTCGAGCGCGGTGGTGAGCTGCTGCGTCGTCAGCGTGGAGTTGAGCAGCACGACCACCTCGCACCGGGAGTCGACGAGGGTCTGGATCGAGGAGAGCTCCTCGTGCGTGCGGGTCACCGGCGACAGGAGCACCTCGTACCCGCGCTCGTGCGTGCGCTGGAGGATCTCCTCGACCAGCTCGCCGTGGTACGGGTTGCCCGGTGTCATGGTCACGCCGAGCAAGCGGGTCCGTCGGCTGGCGAGCTGACTCGCTGTCCGGTTCGCGCGGTAGCCGAGCCGTTGCGCGACCTCGGTGACCCGGGCCGCGGTGTCGGCGTTGGGGCCCGGCCGGCCGCGCAGCACCATCGACACCAGGCCGGGGGAGACCCCGGCCGCGTCGGCGATGTCCTGGAGGGTGAGCCGCCGCCGTCCCTGGCCGGGGACGGCGCCGCCCCGGACCGGCTCGCTCGGCGCCACGCGGATCTCCGTTCACGAATTGTTATGACATGCGGTTGACAACTTCGTGTCGCGGGTCACATGCTATCGCCTGTTCTTAAAGCGCTTCAAGAACTGCAGGACCTCGGGTCGCGATGCGGGCCGGGAGCGCCGGACGCGGGTGTCCACAGCCGCAGCCGGTCCGGGCTCGGCGACACAATCGCCTGTCCCGCAACAGTTCTGGCTTCCCGGTCTTGCCGGGCGGGCGCGCAGCCCACCCGGCGGCTCCTCCCCCAGGAAGCCGCCGCTCGCCAGGCTCCATGTACTGACAATCCCTGCCGTTCCGCCTCCGGGCGGGACCCACCGGGCCGCGCGGGACGCACCCGCCGGCGGATCGCACCGTGCTACCGGCGCGATCCTTCGACGAAAGAAGGACCCATGACCAAGCCCCGCCTGCGGCTGGCCGCGATCTTCGTGGCCGCCGCCAGCCTGGCCGCCTGCTCCTCCGGCCAGTCCGTGACGACGTCCTCGTCGACCAGCAGCACGTCCGCCGCCCCGGCGGTCACCGAGACCCAGACCGCCGCGGCCGGCGACGCCGTCAAGCCCAAGGACGGCAAGGTCCTCAAGATCGGCGTCTCCTTCCCGATCCTCGACCAGTTCCTCCAGAAGGTCGCCGACGGCATGACGGCGCGCGCCAAGGAGAACGGCGTCGAGCTGAACATCGTTGCCGCGCAGGAGAAGACCGACGTCCAGCTCGGCCAGGTCGAGAACTTCATCGCCGACAAGGTGGACGCGATCCTCGTCGTCCCGGTCGACACCGACGCGGCGGGCCCGATGACGAAGGCCGCGCAGGACGCGAAGATCCCGCTCGTCTACGTCAACCGCCGTCCGTCCGACCTGCCGGACACGGTGCCCTACGTCGGCTCCGACTCCCTCGTCTCGGGCACGCTCGAGATGGAGGCACTCGCGAAGCTCGCGGGCGGCAAGGGCAACGTCGCCATCATCCAGGGCGACCCGGCCAACGAGGCCGCCGTGCTGCGGACCAAGGGCTGCAAGGACGTCGTCGCCAAGAACCCCGGCATGAAGGTCGTCAAGGAGCAGGCCGGCAACTGGCAGCGCGACAAGGGTCTGGCGATCATGGAGAACTGGATCCAGTCCGGCGAGCAGATCGACGTCGTGTGCGCGAACAACGACGAGATGGCGCTCGGCGCGATCCAGGCCCTCAAGGCCGCGAACAAGCTCGACAAGACGCTCGTCGGCGGTGTCGACGCCACGGGTGACGCCCTGACGGCGATGGCCGCCAAGGAGCTCGCGGTGACCGTGTTCCAGGACGCCAAGGGCCAGGGCGCCGGCGGCGTCGACGCGGCGGTCAAGCTCTACAACGGCGAGACCGTGCCCGGCTACGTCGACGTCCCGTACCAGTTGGTGACGCCGGAGAACATGGCCGACTTCGCCGGTAAGTGACCTACCGCGGCGGCCGGGCCGCAGGGCCCGGCCGCCGCACCCACGTGCACCTACCTGCACCCCTCTGCACCACCCGCACTGCGACGAGGTGAGCCATGAGTGAGTTCGTCCTGGAGATGTCCGGGATCAGCAAGTCGTTCCCCGGCGTGAAGGCGCTCCAGGGTGTCGGGCTCAGGGTCCGCCCCGGGACCGTCCACTCCCTCATGGGTGAGAACGGCGCCGGGAAGTCGACCCTGATGAAGATCCTCGCGGGCATCTACAGCCCGGACGAGGGCACGATCGTCCTCGACGGCACCCCGGTGACCGTGGCCGACCCGCGGGCCGCGCTCGCGCTCGGCGTCTCGATGATCCACCAGGAGCTGTCGTCGGTCCCCGAGTTGACCGTCGCGGAGAACATCTTCCTCGGCCGCGAGCCGCGCAACCGCTACGGGCTCGTGAGCCGCAAGATCATGGTGCGCCGGACGCGCGAGATCTTCGACCGCTGGGAGATCCGGATCAACCCGCGCTCCGCCATGAAGCAGCTGAGCATCGCGCAGGCCCAGATGGTCGAGATCGCCAAGGCGATCTCCTTCGGGTCGCGGATCATCGTCATGGACGAGCCAACGTCGGCCATCACCGAGCGCGAGGTCGGCCATCTGCACCGGATGATCGGTCAGCTCCGCGAGGCCGGCACCGCGATCATCTACATCACGCACAAGATGGACGAGGTCTTCGCGATCTCCGACGACGTGACGATCTTCCGCGACGGCCAGTGGGTCGCGACCAAGCCGGCCGCCGAGCTCGACCGGGACAAGCTCATCGCGCTCATGGTCGGCCGCGAGCTGACCGACCTGTTCCCTAAGGAGGAGGCGCCGATCGGTGACGTCGTCCTGCGGGTCAGCGGACTCAACCGCGGCTCGCTCGTCAGGGACGTCAGCTTCGAGGTGCGCCGGGGCGAGATCCTCGGCATCGCCGGTCTCATGGGCGCCGGCCGCACCGAGGTCCTCGAGACCATCTTCGGCGTCCACCCGGCCGAGTCCGGCACGGTCGAGGTCAACGGCCGGCAGCGACGGATCCGCGAGCCCCGGGACGCCATCAAGGCGGGTCTCGCGTTGCTCACCGAGGACCGCAAGCGGACCGGCATCATGGGCGTCCTCTCGGTGCGGGACAACATGTCCGTTGCCGCCCTCCCTCGCTACAGCCCGCAGGGCATGCTGCGCCGCGGCTCCATCGACGAGGCGTGCGAGGACCAGCGCCGCCGGCTCGCGCTGAAGACGCCGTCGCTCAACCAGCTCATCCAGAACCTGTCCGGCGGCAACCAGCAGAAGGTGCTGCTGTCGCGCTGGCTGCTCACCCTGCCGGACGTCCTCATGATCGACGAGCCGACCCGTGGCATCGACGTCGGCGCGAAGTCCGAGATCCACCGGCTCATGAGCGCCCTCGCCCAGCAGGGCAAGGCGATCGTCATGGTCTCCTCCGAGATGCCCGAGGTGCTCGGCATGAGCGACCGCGTCCTGGTCATGTGCGAGGGCCGGATCACCGGCGAGGTGCCGCGCTCGGAGGCCACGCAGGAACGGATCATGCACTTCGCCACCGCCACCGCCCACCACACGACCCCGGCAGCCTGAGGAGACCCGTCCATGAGCACCGACCTGGGCAGCACCGCCGCCGCAGAGGCGGCCGCCGCCGCGGACCCGAGCGAGGGCGGCTTCGACTGGCGCCACTTCCTGCGCACCTACGCCATCATCGGCATCCTGCTCGTCTTCGTCGTCGCCCTGACGATCCTCACCAAGGGCACGTTCTCCCAGCCGGAGAACCTCATCAACGTCGTCCGGCAGGTGGCCGCGATCGGCGTCATCGCCATCGGCATGACGTTCGTCATCATCACCCTCGGCATCGACCTGTCGGTCGGTTCGATCCTCGCGCTCGCCGCCGTCGTCGCGACGAGCCTGGCGCAGAAGCCGAGCGACCGGATGATGTACGCGGGCCTGGACCTGCCGATCATCCTGGCCGTCCTCGGCGGCCTCGCCGTCGGCGGCCTGCTCGGCTTCACCAACGGCGTCCTCATCGCGAAGTTCCGGATCGCGCCGTTCATCGCGACGCTCGGCATGATGACGACGGCCCGCGGCCTCGCGCTCATCTACAGCGACGGCCGGCCGGTCTCGCTCCTCGAGGACCCGTACAACAACATCGGCCAGGGCAGCATCGCCGGCGTCCCGATCCCGATCATCCTGTTCGCCGTCGTCGCGCTCGGCGCGCACATGGTGCTCAACTACACCCGCTTCGGCCGGTACGTGTACGCCGTCGGCGGCAACGAGCAGGCCGCGCGCGTGTCGGGCATCCGGATCAGCAGGCTGACCCTCGTGATCTACACGATCAGCGGGGTCCTGTCCGGTCTCGCCGGCGTCATCCTCTCCGCCCGCATCGGGTCCGGGAACCCGCAGCTGGGTACCGGCATCGAGCTCGACGCGATCACCGCGGCCGTGATCGGCGGCACGAGCTTCAAGGGCGGCATCGGCACCGTCTGGGGCACCGCCGTCGGCGCCCTCATCATCGGCATCATCAACAACGGTCTGGACCTGCTCGACGTCTCGCCGTTCATGCAGATGGTCGTCAAGGGCGTGATCATCGTCTTGGCGATCATCCTCGACGAGCGCAAGAACGCCTGACCTTCCCCTCGTCCCGCACCGTCCTCGTCCGGCGGGGACGGTGCGGGCAGCCATGCCCTCGACCAGGAGACACGTCATGACCGCACCGACCGCCGACCTGTCCCGTCTGACCCTGGGGACCGCGCCCGACTCGTGGGGCGTGTGGTTCGCCTCCGACCCGCACCAGGTGGGCTGGAAGCAGTACCTCGACGAGATCGCGATCGCCGGCTACCGGTACACCGAGCTCGGCCCGCAGGGCTTCATGCCGCAGGACCCCGAGCAGCTCAAGGACGAGCTGGCCGCCCGCGGCCTCACCGTCTGCGGCGGAACGGTGTTCGCCGGCCTGCACAAGGGCGTCGATGCGCTCGAGACCGCGAAGCGCACGTTCGGGCAGGAGGCCCGGCTGCTCGCCGCGGTCGGCGCGAAGTACCTCGTGCACCTGCCGGAGCAGTGGACCGACATGCACACCGGCGAGGCGGTCCAGGACGCCGAGATCGACCCCGAGCAGTGGAAGAACCTCACGACCGGGACCAACGAGCTTGCGCGGTACCTGTTCGAGGAGTTCGGGATCCACCTGGTTTTCCACCCGCACGTCGACACCCACGTCGACACCCAGGAGCGGATCGAGCGGTTCCTCCTGGACACCGACCCCGAGCACGTCAACCTCTGCCTCGACACCGGGCACGTCGCCTACTGCGACGGCGACAACGTCCAGATCGTCGAGCGCTTCCCCGAGCGGGTCACCTACGTCCACCTCAAGTCCGTCGACCCCGCGGTCCGCCGCCGGGCCCTCGACGAGAAGCTCCCCCTGTCCGAGGCGGTCAAGCTCGGCGTCATGTGCGAGCCGTGGGACGGCGAGCCCCACATGCCGACCTTCCTCGACGCCGTCGCCCGGCTCGACCGCGACATCTACACCGTCGTCGAGCAGGACCTCTACCCCGTCGAGCCGCACGTCCCGCTGCCGATCGGCGCCCGCACGGCCGGCTACTACGCCGGCTGCGGCCTGCGCCCGGTCCGCCGCTGGCCCTCCTGACCTGCTTCCTCCCCTTCCTTCGAAAGGCACGACGAAATGACCATCAGGGTTGGTGTCATCGGCACCGGGATGATCGGCTCGGACCACGTCGCACGGCTGTCGAGCCAGGTCGTCGGCTCCACCGTCACCGCCGTCTTCGACGTCGCGACCGAGCGGGCGCAGCAGGTCGCCGGCTCCGTCGGCGCCACCGCGCACGCGACGTGGGACGCGCTCGTCGCCGCGGACGACGTCGACGCCGTCCTCATCGCATCGCCGGGCGAGTTGCACCCCGACCAGGCGATCGCGTGCATCGCTGCCGGCAAGCCCGTGCTGTGCGAGAAGCCGATCGCGACCACGACGGCCGAGGCGCAGCGCGTCCTCGAGGCCGAGGTGGCGGCCGGCAGAAAGCTGGTGACCGTCGGATTCATGCGCCGGTACGACGTCGGCTACGTCGACGTCAAGCACGCCATGACCGACGGCACGATCGGCGAGCCGCTCCTCGCGCACGCCATGCACCGCAACGCCTCCGTCCCGGACTCGTTCCGCGGCGAGATGTCGATGACCGACTCCGTCGTCCACGAGTTCGACACCTTCCGCTGGCTCTTCGACTCCGAGATCGCCGCGATCACCGTGCTGCCGGTCAAGAAGAGCCCGCTCGGCTCGCCCGAGCTGCGCGACCCGCAGATCGTCATCTTCGACATGGCCGGCGGCGAGGTCGTCACCGTGGAGTCCTTCGTCAACTGCCAGTACGGCTACGACGTCCGCTGCGAGATCGTCGGGTCGCTCGGCACCGTGAGCCTGGACAACCCACGCACGACCATCGTCATCGGCGGCAACGGCCGCGGCGAGAAGGTCCCCGCGGACTGGCGCGAGCGCTTCGGCCCGGCCTACATCAACGAACTGCAGGCCTGGGTCGGCGCACTCGCCTCCGGCCAAGCGGTCCACGCCGGGGCCGCGACGACCTGGGACGGCTACGCCGCGACCGCGATCGCCGAGGCCGCCGTGACGTCGTACGCCAAGGGCGCCCGCGTCGACATCGACCTCGTCGAAAAGCCGGCGCTCTACGCCTGACCTTTCTGCACGAGAAGGAGTTCCGTCATGAAGCTTGCTCTGGACCCGTACATGTTGCGGCGCGTGCCGTTGCTCGAGCTGCCCGGGGTGGTCGCGGACCTGGGGTACGAGTGGATCGAGCTGAGTCCGCGTGAGGACTTCATGCCGTTCTTCCTGCACCCCCGCTGCGACGACGCGACGGTGAAGGCGTTCAAGAAGGCGTTGGACGCGGCGGGCGTGGGGATCGCGTCGAACCTGCCGCTGTACCGGTGGTCCGGANTCAAGCGGGAGCTGGACGCGGCGGGCGTGGGGATCGCGTCGAACCTGCCGCTGTACCGGTGGTCGGGTCCGGACGAGGACCAGCGTCAGGGCGCGGTGCGCTACTGGAAGCGGGCGATCCGGGTCACGACCCTGCTCGGCTGCAACGTGATGAACTCGGAGTTCAACGGCCGCCCCGAGCAGGCCGAGACCTCCGAGGCGATGTTCTTCAAGTCGATGGAGGAGCTGCTGCCGGTCTTCGAGGCCGAGGGTGTGCACCTGCGGCTCGAGCCGCACCCGGACGACTTCGTCGAGGACGGCAAGGTCGCCGCCGACATGGTCCGGGGGATCAACTCCCCGCTGGTGTCGTACCTGTACTGCGCCCCGCACACCTTCCACATGGGCGGCTCCGGCAAGGGCGGCATCCGGTCGATCATGGAGCACGCGGGCGACAGTCTGACCCACCTGCACGTGGCGGACTGCTTCGACCACACCGCCTCGTCCGGGTTGCGGTACATCACGAACCCGCCGGGGAACCCGGTGCGGGTGCACCAGCACCTCGACATCGGTCAGGGCGAGGTCGACTGGGACGAGTTCTTCGGAACGCTCGGCGACCTGAAGTTCGGCGAGTCAGACGACCACGTCATGACCGTCTGCGTCTTCGCCTGGGAGGAACGCGCCCGCGAGTCCGCCGTCTACATGCGCGAGACCATCGCCAAGTACACCTCCACCTGGTGACAGGCGGTCGGTGACGATGACGGCGACGACGGGACGGGAGCGGCTGGCGTCGTACGCGCTGGTAAGCGAGGCCGGGCGGCGGGCGCGCGAGTCCGGGCTGTCGGGTGCGCAGTGGTTCCACAGCGAGGTGCCGCGCAAGCGGCTCAAGGAGCTCATGCGGCGCAGCGACGGCCCGGCGATCCGGGACACGGTCATCTGGGTCGGACTCATGGTCGTCTGCGCTGCCGCGGCGAGCGTGCTGTGGGTGAACGGCCACCCGTGGCTCGCTGCCCCGCTTCTGCTCGTGTACGGCGTGCTCTACGGGTCGGGCGGTGACTCGCGCTGGCACGAGGCCGGCCACGGGACGGCGTTCCTCACCCGCTGGATGGACACCGCCGTCTACGAACTCGCCTGCTTCATGATGATGCGCGAGCCGACGGTCTGGCGCTGGAACCACACCCGGCACCACACCGACACCCTCATCGTCGGCCGCGACCCGGAGATCGCCGTCATGCGCCCCGCCCGGCTCGCGCGGATCCTCGCGAACCTGCTCGGGCTCTACGACGTCCCGGTCTCCTTGCGGCTCATGGTGCTCCACGCCGCCGGCCGGCTCACCGCCGACGAGACCGACACCGTGCCCGAGCAGGAACGGTTCCGGGTGTACCGCAAGGCCCGGATCTGGCTCGTGCTCTACGCGGCGACAGTCGCGGCCGCGGTCGTGTCGTCGTCGTGGCTGCCGTTGCTGCTCGTCGGGGGCCCGCGGATGTACGGCACGTTCATGCACATCGTCTACGGGCTGACCCAGCACGCGGGCCTGGGG
>NZ_MWLL01000003.1:20505-25209 GCF_002198675.1 Kineosporia sp. R_H_3
TCAACCGGTTCCTCTACTGGAACATGAACTACCACGTGGAGCACCACATGTTCCCGACCGTTCCGTACCACCGGCTCCCGGAGCTCCACGAGGAGATCAAGGGTGACCTCGCGCCGATCTACCCCTCGATCTGGGCCGCGTACCGCGAGCTCGTCCCGGCGGTCCTGCGCCAGCTGAAGGACCAGACCTACTACGTGCGCCGCGAGCTCCCGCCCGGCGCCGCGCCGTACTACGAGCCCGCCGTCGCCGCACCGCCGCCGGCCGCCTGAACGACCCGACCGATCCGCCGAGGAGCGCCCGTGCCCACCTGGATCCCCACCGTTGCCGCCGACGACGTCGACGACGAGGACGTCGCCGCGTTCACCCACGGCGGCACCGAGTACGCGATCTACCGCTCACCCGACGGCCAGTTCTACGCCACCGCAGGGTTCTGCACCCACGAGGCCGAGCTGCTGTGCCGCGGCTTCGTCATCGGCACCGAGATCGAGTGCCCGCGGCACAACGGCCGCTTCGACTACCGCACCGGCCAGGCCCTCGGCGCACCCGCCCTCGTCGACCTGACGTCGTACCCGACCCGCGTCGTCGACGGCACCGTCGAGATCGAGGTCGGTTGAGATGGCCCGGCCCACCGTCGCCGACCTGCGGGCCGGCAAGGGGCAGCGGCAGCTGTCGATGCTCCACGTCACGAGCCTCGACGAGGCGGCAGCCGCGCACGCCGCCGGGATCGACCTGCTGTCCATCGTCGACCCTCTGTGGGGCAGGGACTTCCGCAGCGCCGCCCCGGACGCCTTTGTCTGTGTCGGACTGCTCTACGGCCAGCTCGTCACCACCGAGGACTACCTACGGGCCGCCTTCGCCGCGATGTCCGACGGAGCCGACTCCGTCTACTGCGCGGCCTCCCTTCGCACCGTCGAAGCCCTCGCGGACGAGGGCATCCCGGTATGCGGCCACAGCGGGCTGATCCCCTCCAAGGCCACCTGGACCGGCGGCTTCAAGGCCATCGGGAAGACCGCCGACACAGCCCTGCTCGTCCACCGCCAGGTCAAGGCGCTCGAGGACGCCGGCGCGTTCGCCGCCGAGATCGAGGTCGTCCCCGACCGCGTCGCCGCCGAGATCTCCCGCCGCACCACCCTGCTGCTCATCTCCATGGGCGCCGGATCCGGCTGCGACGCCCAGTACCTCTTCGCCGAGGACGTCCTCGGCTCGAACACCGGCCACGTCCCGCGCCACGCCAAGCGCTACCGCGACTTCGCCGCCGAGTACGCCCGTCTGCAGGCCGAGCGCATCGCGGCATTCGGCGAGTTCGCCGACGACGTGAAGGCCGGCGGCTACCCAGGGCCGCAGCACACCGTGGCGATCGGCGACGCCGAGTACGAAGCATTCCTCGCCGCACTCGGGACTAACTGACCGCCTGACGAGGGATCAGCCCCCGACGAACTCGGCGGCTGCTCCTTGCAGGACCCGGCAGACAGGTCCGGACGGGCTCATAACGCCTCTCCGAGCATCACTCGGGTAGTCACTACTGGGAAGCCGCTGGTGACCTCGCCCTCGCCCCAGGCCCAACCGCACTCCGAGCTGCCGGTGTGGGTGAGCGCCGCGTCGACGCTGGTGTTGGTCACCTCGTGCTCCGGCCCACGCCAGGCCGGTGCAGCACGTGCCCCGCCCGTCTTCTCATTGCACCAGAGGATGCAGTAAAGTGCACTTGCGGCGCAAGGCGCGTCCGAGCCGGCGCGACCGAGGAGAGCAGCATCATGAGTACTCGCCCCGACAGTGACTTCTCCGGCAGCGCCCGCCCTGACCGGCGCGACTACACGACGCTGTCCGAGCAGTCCTGGGCTGTGCATGGTGGGAACCGTGCCGACGCCACGACCGGCGCGGTCCGGACACCGATCATCATGGCGAACTCGTACCTGCTGCCCGAGGACCCCGCGACCTTGCCGGACGACGACCCCGACGTGCTGGTGTACACGCGGGAGTCCGGGGCGAACCAGCTCGGGCTGGAGACCAAGCTCGCCGCGCTGGAGCGCGCCGAGGCCGCGGGCGTGTTCGCGACCGGGATGGCCGCTCTGCACGCGCTGTTCTTCACCGTGCTGAACCCCGGCGACCACGCGATCGTCTCCGACGTCGTCTACATGCGGACGTTCGGCCTGTTCACCTCGGTCCTGCCGGCCAAGATGGGCATCGAGGCGACGCTGCTCGACGTCACCGACCTTGCCGCCGTCCGGGCCGCCGTCCGCCCCAACACCAAGCTGATCCACACCGAGGTCGTCGCCAACCCCGACCTGCGGGTCGCCGACATCCGCGCCCTCGCCGCGATCGCGCACCAGGCCGGCGCCGTCCTGACGGTCGACTCCACGTTCACCCCGCCGCCGCTGGCCCGCCCACTCGAGCTCGGCGCCGACGCCGTCGTGCACTCCCTGACGAAGTTCTACAACGGTCACGGCGACGCGATGGGCGGAGCGGTCCTCGGCTCCCGCGACCTGGTCCGTCAGGTCAAGCTGCAGGCCCTGTTCCATGCCGGGGGCGCCATCTCGCCGTTCAACGCCTGGCTGATCATGCGCGGCTCGGTCACCCTGCCGCTGCGCCTGCAACGGCACTGCGACAACGCGCTGGCGATCGCGCGGTTCCTCGCCGCCGATCCCCGTGTCACCCACGTCGCGTTCCCCGGCCTGCCCGACCACCCCCAGCATGCGGCCGCCGCCGGCCAGCTCCACGGCGGATACGGCGGCGTCGTCTCCTTCACCATCGCCGGCAGCCACACCGACCGGCTGCGGTTCGTCAACGACCTGCGCGTCATCACCTCCGCGGTCTCCCTCGGCCACGACGAGACCCTCATCGCCTACGAGGAGTACCCCGCCGCCCGCGCCGCCGGCTTCGCCCCCGTCTTCCGCGAGCACGGCCTGATCCGCCTCGCCGTCGGCCTTGAGTCCGTCGACGACCTCATCGCCGACCTCGACGCCGCCCTCAGCACCGCCTACGGACCGGCCTCGTCGCCGACGACCGCAGCAGCGGGTGCGAGCTGACGATGCCCCTCACCACCATGACGACGCCGATGCCCCCGCATCGAGGGCGGCCACCGGCATGGTCGCTCGCGGTCACCGCGATGCTGTCCGTGCAGCTTGGTGCCGCCGTCTCGGTCCACCTGCTCGACCGGGTCGGCGCCGCCGGCACCGGCTGGCTGCGGATGCTCATCGCCGCGATCGGGTTCCTCGCCCTGGCCCGGCCACGGTTCACCCAGTGGAGCCTGCGCGACCTGCGCGCGCCCGCCCTGCTCGGCCTGGCCACGGCCGGCATGATCCTGACCTTCCAGGCCGCCATCGCGTCCATCCCGCTCGGCACCGTCGTGGCGATCGAGTTCCTCGGCCCGCTCACCGTCGCCGCCGTGCACAGCCCCACCCGCCGCGCCCTGGCCTGGCCCGCCCTCGCCCTGGCCGGCGTGCTGCTGCTCACCCAGCCCTGGGCAGGACCCGTCAACCTCACCGGGATCGCCCTCGCCGCCGCCGGCGGCGTCAGCTGGGGCGCCTACATCGTGATCACCCAGCATGTCGGCGACCGGTTCTCCGGCATCGACGGGCTCGCCGTCTCGATGCCTGTCGCCGCACTCGTCTCCACCCCGCTCGGGCTGCCCCAGGTCTGGGGACACCTCGACACCCGCGCCCTGCTCCTCGCCGCGCTCTGCGCCCTGCTCGCACCGTTCCTGCCCTGGATCTGCGAGCTGTACGCCCTGCGCCGCCTCAGCAAGGCCGCCTTCGGCACCCTGATGGCCCTCGAACCTGGACTCGCCGTCGCCGTCGGCGCCACCCTCCTCGCCCAGACCCCCGACGTACTCCAAGTCCTCGGCATCGCCCTCGTCGTCGCCGCCGGAGTCGCCGCCGAACGCACCGGACGCCGCAACGAACCCGCCCCGAACCCGAGCGACAACACCGGCACCGCCCACGCCCACGAGCCGCGCGCCACTGCCGACGTCGCCTCCGCCGTCACGACCAGCAGTGCAGTACTGTGCACCACCGGTGGCACCCGGACCGCGAAAAGCCAGGTACTCGACCAGCGCCGGCCGGAGAGCGAAGGAGGCGGCACGCCATGACCGACGACGCCGTACAGAATGCGAGCGACCAGGAAGGCACCGACCCGGTCCCGCAGGTCGTCGGACGCCGCGTCCGTGCCGCACGCACAGCGAAGAGCTGGACCCTGGACCGGCTCGCCGAACAGAGCGGCGTCAGCCGACGCATGATCGTCAACGTCGAGGCCGGCAGCAGCAACGCCAGCATCGCGATCCTGCTGCGTCTGGCCCGCGCCCTCAACATCAGCCTCGCCGAACTGGTCTCCGACACCAGCCCCGCTCACGACGTCACCGTCTCCACCGCCGACACACGCACACCGCTATGGCACGGCCGCGCCGGAGGTTCCGCCGTCCTCACCGCCTCGGCCGACACCCCCGACATGCTCGAGCTGTGGGACTGGACCCTCGGCCCCGACGAGGTCTACGACTCCGAACCACACCGCGCCGGCACCCGCGAACTGCTCCACGTCCTGACCGGTCACGTCCGGCTCACCATCGACGGCCACACCCACGACCTACGCACCGGCGCCGCCGCCAGCTTCCCCGGCGACGTCCCCCACGGCTACGCCAACGCCGGCAGACGACCCGCCCGGTTCAGCCTCACCGTCTTCGAACCACGAACCCGCGTCCGCCCCTGACCACCG
>NZ_MWLL01000030.1 GCF_002198675.1 Kineosporia sp. R_H_3
CGTAGGAGGCGAGGGTGTGCTCGGGGCGGGTGCGGGGCGGGCTCGGTGCTGCGCTGCGCGAGGAAGAGCGCCGAGCCGACGACGGTCGTGCCGGCAGCGGCGAGCAGCGCCCCCGGCGGGCCGAGCAGAGCGACGCACGCCGCCACGAGCAGCGGCCCGGTGACGAAGATGCCCTCCTCGATGACCGCCTCGAGCGCGAGCGCGGTCTCCAGCCGCGGGTCGCCGTCGAGCAGACGCCCCCAGCGCGCCCGGGCGAGCGCGCCGACCTGCGGTGCCGTCGCACCGACGAGGGCGGCGACCCCGACGAGGACGCCGCCCGCGGCACCGGCCCGGGTCGCGACGACAAGGGTGCCGAGCAGGGCCGCGTTGACGAGCGCCTGCTGGCCGAGGACACGGGTCTGCCCGAGCCGGTCGACGAGGCGGCCGAGCGGCGGGGAGCCCGCCGCCTGGCCGAGCGCGGTGGCGCCGGAGACGAGGCCGGCCAGGGTGAACGACCGGCCCGAGGTCGAGACGAGGAGCAGCGCGCCGAGGCTGATCATCGCCATCGGCAGCCGGGCGAGCGTCGCCGCCGCGCAGAACGCGGCGGCCCCGGGGACGCGCAGGACGTCGAGGTAGGGGTTCGTGCGCGCGGTCCGGTCCGGCGCGGTCACGTGACCTCGCCGTCGACGTAGAACCAGCGCTCGCCGCGGCGGGTGAACCGGCTGCGCTCGTGCATCCGGTGCACCCGGCCGTCGGAGCCCCGGTACGTCGCGACGAACTCGACGTGGGCGACGGGGCGGCCCTGCTCGACACCGTCGTCCCCGGCGTCGAGCACCTGCAGGCCGAGCCACGTCGGGCCGCCGTCGAGGTCGGGCCCGGCGGGCCGGGTCAGCGGGTCCCAGGTCGCGCTCACGTGGGCGACGTCGCCGCGGACGTACGCGCTGTACCGGGAGCGCATGAGGCTCTCGGCGTCCGGGGCGGGCGGTGCACCGGGCCCCGTCCAGCGCCCGCAGCAGCGGGCGAACGTCAGCGCTCCGAAGGACCCGCCCCGGCCGCAGGGGCAGGGGGCGTCGTCGTCCCGGGGGGCCGCGGTGTCCACGCGGCCAGGGTAGGGGGCGGGTCGTCAGGTGTTCGTCCGCGTGTCATCGCGGCCTCGCCACGCGCACCGGTCGCGTTCGCCCGGCGCCGGTTCGGTGGTCCACGGCGCGCGGGCACGGGGCCGGCGGCCACGAGGAGGACGTCGTGCCCACCCGCCGTGCAGCACTCGCCGGCTTCGCCGGTGCCGTCGTGTCCGCCCCGCTGGCCGGGGGGCTCGCGACGTCCGCGTCCGCCGTCGTCGTCGCCCCGGTCCCCGCGCAGGCGCCGACCCGGGCCGCGGGCGCCGGCGGGTCCCGCCGCCGGCCGCTCGTCGTCGGGCACCGCGGGGCCTCCGGCTACCGCCCCGAGCACACCCTCGCCTCCTACGAGCTCGCCGCCCGGATGGGTGCGGACGTCATGGAGCCCGACCTCGTCGCGACGAAGGACGGCGTCCTCGTCTGCCGGCACGAGCCGGAGATCGGCGGCACGACGGACGTCGCGGACCGGCCGGAGTTCGCCGACCGGCGCCGGACCGTCGTCCTCGACGGGGTGACGGTGACCGGCTGGTGGACGCAGGACCTCACCCTCGCCGAGCTGAAGACGTTGCGCGCCAAGGAGCGCATCCCGCAGGTCCGCCAGGAGAACACGATGTACGACGGGCTCTTCGAGGTGCCGACGTTCGTCGAGCTCCTCGAGCTGCGCCGCCGGCTCTCCCGCGAGCTCGACCGCGAGCTGGCCGTCTACCCCGAGACGAAGCACCCGACGTACCACCGGGCGATCGGGCTGCCCCTGGAGGAGACGCTGCTCGCGACGCTGCGCCGCTACGGCCTCAACCGTGCCGACGCGCCGGTGCTCGTCCAGTCGTTCGAGGTGTCGAACCTGGAGTCGTTGCGGCGCATGGGGTTGCGCACCCGGGTCACCCAGCTGCTCAGCGCGTCCGGCGCGCCGTACGACACCGTCGCCCGCGGTTCCGGCCCGACCTACGCCGAGCTCGCGTCACCGGCCGGGCTGCGCGGCGTCGCCCGCTACGCCGACGGGATCGGCCCCGACAAGAGCCAGGTCATCCCGCGCCGCGCGGACGGCACCCTGGGGACGCCGAGCGCGCTCGTCGACGACGCGCACGCCGCCGGCCTGTTCGTGCACCCCTACACGTTCCGGGCGGAGAACACCTTCCTGCCGGCCGACTTCCGGCGCGGTGACGTGCTGCCCGACTTCGGCCGGGGCGTCGACGAGCAGGTCACCTTCCTGCGGGCCGGCATCGACGGGCTGTTCGCCGACCAGCCCGACGTCGCCGTCCTCGCCCGGGCGCTCGCGACGGTCTGATCCCGGCGCACGACGAGGCCCCGCAGCGTCGCACCGGGATCGCCGGTACGTGCTGCGGGGCCTCGGCCGTGCTGGTGGTGCTGGTGGTGCTGGTGGTGCTGGTGGGCGGTCAGGCGCCGGGCCCGCCGCGGGCCTCCTTCGCCGCCGCCGCCAGCCCGCCCCCGAGGAGCGCGAGCCCGGCGGCGACGAGCAGGACGAGCAGGACGGCGCCGCCGTCGACGGTCACGTCGGTGACCGCGGCGACCAACACGGTGGCGGCGACCGCGAGGAGGACGAGCGCGAAGACGATCGTCCGGACCCGGGGGGTCCGGCGGCCGGCGGGCGCCGCGGTGGTGGGCGTGAGGACCGCCGTCACCCCGGCCTCGTCGCCGTAGCCCGTGGGCCGGGCGTCGAGGAGCCGCTGCGACTCCGGGTCGAGCGGCCGCGGGGCGGTGACCCCGCCGATCGGGCCGTACGTCGGGGCGGCCGGGGCGGCCGGGGCCGCCGGGGAACCGGGCAGGTCGAGCCCGCCCGTGCCGGGCTCGTTCGGGGTCGTGCTCATCGCAGTGCCTCCGTGCTCGTGACCGTGCTCGTGGTGGGGGTGGTCCGGCCGAGGGCGACGTCCATGCCCTGGGTGACGACGAGGACCTCGCCGAGGCCGACCTTCGCGTGGACGACGGCGGTGACCTCGCCGGTGCCGACGACGAACTGCCGGTTCTGACCGGGGCCGCCGCTCTGCGTGGTGTCCGTGACCCGGTCGTTGATCGCGCCGAGCCCGACCTGGGCGTCGACCCGGGTCGCGGTGCCCGTCGGGACGACGATGACGACCCGGCCGGCGCCGACCGAGACGGACAGCTCGACGGGGTCGGCCGCCGTGGCGCCGGACCGCATCGCGGGGTCGGTGAGGTCGACGCGCATGTCGCCCGCGCCGCGGTCGAGCCCGGCCTCGGCGGCCGCGACCGACGTCGGCCTCCAGTTGACGTCGCCGGCCCGGGTGTCGACGTTGCCGATCGCGACGGCGTTCACCGCGACGATCGCGACGAACCAGGCGATCGGGGCGAGGCCTCCGGACCGCCGTCCGGACAGGCCCGCCGCGAGGATGCCGAGCGCGATGATGCCGAGGACCACCGCGGTGCCGACCGCGAACGGCATCGGGATGTCGGCACCGGCCCGGTCGAGGATCGCGACGGTGGCGCCGCCGACGAGCGCCGCACCGAGGGTGGCGCGGGTCAGGCCGTGAGAGGGCCGGGTGAGGTCCGGCGCCACGGCGGCCGACCCCGTCGAGCTGTCCGTCTCGGTCGGCGCCGGCCGGGTCGTCATCGTCGT
>NZ_MWLL01000031.1 GCF_002198675.1 Kineosporia sp. R_H_3
GTCAGCGGGGGCAGGCCGTCGGGCGGGGTCGGCCGCTCGGACGGCGGCTCGTCACCGTCGGGTCGGGCCGGGGTCGGTGCATCGCTCACGCCGCGCATCATGGCACCGAGCGTGATCGGTCGGCACCCGGTCCCCGGGGTTTCCGGCGGGCGACCGTCGGACGGGCTGCCTAGGCTCATGGTCGTGCCTCCTGCCCCGACCGACGACCTCGTCGCCCTGCCCGACGGGCGCCCGCGGCTCGCCGTCCGCACGCTGCCCGGCGAGCGCCGTCCGTTCCTCCTCGTCCACGGGCTCTCGTCCAACGCGCGGCTGTGGGACGGCGTCGCCCGGCACCTCGCCGCGGCGGGTCACCGCGTCGTCGCCGTCGACCAGCGCGGCCACGGGCGGTCGCAGGCGCCGGACGGCGGCTACGACACCGACACCTGCGCCGACGACCTCGCCGCCCTGGCCGGGGTGCTCGGCCTGGTCGGCGACGCGGCACCTGTCGTCGTCGGCCAGTCCTGGGGCGGCAACGTCGTCCTGTCGCTCGCCGCCCGGCACCCGGGCTCGGCGGCCGCCGTCGCGTGCGTCGACGGCGGCTGGATCCGGCTGCAGGACCGCTTCGCGTCGTTCGAGGAGTGCTGGGCCGCGCTGGCCCCGCCGGTGTTCGAGGGCATGCGCTACGACGACCTGGCCGCCCGCATCCGGGGGGCGCGCCCGGACTGGCCGGTCGAAGGGCTGGAGGGCACGCTCGCCAACCTCGAACGGCTGCCCGACGGCGGCGTCCGACCGTGGCTGTCCCGCGATCACCACCGCGAGATCGTCCGCTCGTTGTACGACGGCGACCCCGGCGCCTGGTACCCGCGCGTCGCCGTCCCGGTGCTCCTCGTCCCCGCGACCGGCGGCGAACCGGCCGCGACGGACGACGAGCGCACCGCGGCGACGCGTGCCGCCGTCGTCGACGCCGTGACCCACCTGCCCGACGGCGACGTGCGCTGGTACCCCGGCGCCGACCACGACATCCACGCCGAGCAGCCCGAGCGGCTCGCCGCCGACCTGCTCGCGCTCGCCGCCCGCGTGCCCACCGGCACGACCCCCACCCCCACAGCCCAGGAGGCACGCTCATGAGCCTGCTCGTCGTCATGGGCTCCGGCGAGACCGCGCCGACCATGGTCAAGGTCCACCGCGAGGTCATCGCCCAGTCGGCGGCCGCCGCCGGCGGCGGCCCCGCCGTCATGCTCGACACCCCGTTCGGGTTCCAGATGAACGCCGACGACCTCGTCACCCGCACGCAGGCGTACTTCGCCGACTCCGTCGGCACCCCGGTCGAGGTCGCCCGCTGGCGGCGCGGTGACCAGCCCACCGTCGACGCCGAGCGGGCGCTGACGCTCCTGCACCGCGCGTCGTGGGCGTTCGCCGGCCCGGGCAGCCCGACCTACACGCTGCGGCAGTGGGTGGGCACCCCCGTGCCGGAGGCGCTCCTCGACGTCGCCGCCCGCGGCGGCACGCTCGTCTTCGGCTCCGCGGCGGCGTGCACCCTCGGCACCCACACGATCCCCGTCTACGAGATCTACAAGGTCGGCGAGGAGCCGCGCTGGGCGCAGGGCCTGGACCTCATGGGCCGGCTCACCGGCATCGAGTGCGTCGTCGTGCCGCACTACGACAACGCCGAGGGCGGCGGCCACGACACCCGGTTCTGCTACCTCGGCGAGCAGCGTCTCGTCGCGCTCGAGGCGGACCTGCCCGACGAGGTGGGCGTCCTCGGCGTCGACGAGCACACCGCGCTCGTCGTCGACCTCGTCGCGCGGACGGCCCGGGTCGCCGGCAACGGCCTGGTCACCGTGCGGCGGCGCGGGGCGTCCCGGACGTTCCCGGCCGGCACGGTGCTCACCCTCGACGAGCTCGGCGCCCTGCTCCGCGGCGAGGCGGTCGGTGCCCCCGGTGGCGACGTGCCCGTACCGGACGCCGCTGCGGACCCGGCGGCCGCGGCGGAGCCGGCAGGCGCCGTCGCCGACACCGGCGGGGAGGCGGTCGCGACCTCGCTGGCGGACGCCACCGCCCGGGCGCGCGAGCGCTTCGACGTGGCGCTCGCCGCCTCGGACGTCGACGGCTGCGTCACCGCGATCCTCGACCTCGAGTCGGCGATGGTCGCCTGGAGCACGGACACCCTGCAGTCCGACCAGGCCGACTCGGCCCGACGGACGCTGCGGGCGCTCGTCGTCCGGCTCGGGGAGCTCGCGCACGTCGGCGCCCGCGACCCGCGGGCCGTCGTCGCCCCGTTCGTCGAGCTGCTCCTCGAGGTGCGCGGGCGGGCCCGGGCGGCGAAGGACTTCGGGACGTCGGACCTCGTCCGGGACCGGCTCACGGCAGCGGGCGTCGAGGTGCGGGACACCCCGGACGGCGCCACCTGGCACCTGCAGGAGGGCTGACCGGCGGCTCAGCCGCCGTCGCGGACCACGGCGTACGCCCGGACCGGGAACGTCCCCAGGCCCCGGACGGGGACCGGGGCGGCGTGCAGCTCGAACCCGTCGGCCGGCAGCGCACCGAGGTTCGTGAGGTGCTCCAGGACGCCGACGCCCGCGGCGAGCAGCGTCGTGTGCGCGGGCCGGGTGCCGTCGGTGGTGTCGTCGATGTTCATCGCGTCGATCCCGACGAGGACGGCCCCGCCCTGCGCGAGCAGCCGGGCGCCGTCCGCCGCGAGGAACGGGCCGTCGACCGCGTAGGCCGGCGTCCGCCAGTGGGCGTCGTGCCCGGTGCGCAGCAGCACGGCCCGGCCCGCGACGTCGACGCCGGCGAGGTCGGCGGCCGTCACCCCGGCACCGGTCCGGCCCCGGACGTCGACGACGAGCCCGGGGACGGCCGCGACCCGGTCCAGCGGCACCTGGGTGAGGTCGGCGCCGTCGGCGAACCGGTGCAGCGGGGCGTCGTAGTAGGTGCCGGTGTTCGTCACCATGGCGATCCGGCCGATCTCGAACGTCGTGCCGTCGGCGTAGACCGCCCGGGACGCCTCCCGGGTGAGGTGCACGCCGACCTCGGGAGCGGGCAGGCCCGGGTAGGTCACCATGCCGTCCTCGAGCACGTGGGTGAGGTCGACGACGCGGGGGCGCTCACTCATGGTCGTCATCCTCGCGGACGGCGGCCGGCGGCGTGCACGCACTGTGGTCCACATCGCCGGGCGGCCCCGGGCCGGGCTGCCGTACAGTCCTGGGCGGTACCGAAGCGTTCGAGGACCGCCCCGGCGGTCGTCCGGAAGGGGGTGGCACGATGACGCAGGCCGCGGCCACCCCCCGCC
>NZ_MWLL01000032.1 GCF_002198675.1 Kineosporia sp. R_H_3
GGGGCCACCGAGCGACCCGTGACCATCCGCCCGGCGCGGGGGAGCGACCGGTCCCGCGGGCCGGCGGAGAGCTCGTCGCCGGCCCGGCCCTCGTGCGGCCCGTTGGACGGCCGGTCGGACGGCCCGTCGGACGGCGCCGTCATCGGCAGCAGGGTGCCCGCCGCGGCCGGCTCCGCCGGTGCGTCCGTCCACCACGTCCGGTCGTCGTGCCTGCTGTCGTCGCGCCTGTCGTCGTCGCGCCTGGACACCCTTGCTCCCCGGTCGGCGTCACGGTCGTGCACCGGTCCCGGCGCACGTTGCGCGGCGATCCTGCCGCACGAGGTGGATCTCGATCCAGCGCGGCCAACGACCGTTGGCGGCCTCGCGACAGGGTGTCCACCGGGGGTCGACGGACCGTCGCGGAACGACCTGACGGGCCGTCGGCGGGCCGTCGTCCGACCGCCCCGGCGCCGCAGGTGCGAGGATCGGCGCGTGACGTCGTCCGAGCACCAGAGCGAGCCCGCGGCCTTCACCGACGCCGACCTGGCCGCCGTCCGGGCCGGGGTCGCGCAGTGGCGCGGACCGGTCCTCGAGCTGTCCCGCGCCGTGAACGCCGACCCCGAGCTCGCCTACGCCGAGCACCGGGCCGCCGCCCGCTGCGCCGACCTGCTGGAGTCCGGCGGGTTCGTCGTCGAACGGGCCGCGTACGGCCTCGACACCGCCTTCGCCGCCCGGGCCGGCGCCGGCGACCGGCACGTCGTCGTGTGCGCCGAGTACGACGCGCTGCCCGGTGTCGGGCACGCGTGCGGGCACAACGTCATCGCGGCGTCCGCGGTCGGGGCCGGTCTCGTCCTCGCGCCGCTCGCCGAGGCCGCCGGGCTGCGGGTCACGGTGCTCGGGACCCCGGCCGAGGAGGTCGGCGGCGGCAAGGTCGACCTGCTGCGCGCCGGGGCGTTCGAGGGGGCCGACGCGGCGGTCATGATGCATCCGACGCCCTGGGACGACTACGGCCCCGAGAGCCTCGCGATCGAGGAGTGGGACGTCACGTACCGGGGGCGGGCCTCGCACGCGAGCGCCGCGCCGGAGCTCGGTCTCAACGCCCTCGACGGCGTCGTCGCCGGGTACCAGGCGGTGGCGATGCTGCGACAGCACCTGCGGCCGTTCCAGCAGGTCCACGGGATCATCAGCCACGGCGGTGACGCGCCGAACGTCGTCCCCGAACGCACCGAGGCGAAGTACTACCTGCGGGCCCGCACGGTCGCCGACCTCGAGGACCTGCGGCACCGGGTGCGTGCCTGCCTGGAGGGTTCGGCGATCTCGACGGGGACGGGCATCGAGGTCGAGGCCGTCGGCAACCCGTACCTGCCGCTGCAGCCGCACGCCGGGCTGGTCGCCGCGTTCACCGCTGCGTGCGCGGCGCTCGGCCGCCCGTTCACGCCGGACCCGGCCGGGGCCGCGTTCGGCGGGTCCACCGACTTCGGCGACGTGAGCCAGGCCCTGCCGGGCCTGCACGCCGACATGACGATCCACTCGTGGCCGGCCGTCAACCACACGCACGAGTTCGCGGCGCACTGCGTCACCGAGGCCGCCGACGCGACGGTGCTCGACGCCGCGGGGGCGCTCGCGCTCACGGCGCTCGCGGTGGCCCGGCGGCCGGACGTCGTCCTCGCCTGAGCCGGGGGCGGCGGCCGGACCGGTCCGCCGCCGGCTACGGGGCCGCGGTGCGCCGCACGATCCGCAGGAGGACGAACTCGGCGGGGCGCAGCGGTGCGACGCCGACGAGGCACACGAGCCGGCCCGCGTCGATGTCCGCCTGGGTCGTCGTCGTCCGGTCGCACCGCACGAAGTACGCCTCCTCCGTCGTGGTGCCGGCGAATGCACCCTGCTGGAACAGGGTCTGCAGGTAGTTCTCGACGGTGCGGCGGACGGTGCTCCAGAGGGCCTCGCCGGCGGGCTCGAAGACCGTCCAGCCCAGCCCGCGTTCGAGGCTCTGCCCGATCGTGCTCAGCAGCCGGCGGACCGGCAGGTAGGTGCGCTCCGAGCCGGTGTCGTCGAGCGTGCGGGCGCCCCAGACGACGAGGCCGTGCCCGGGGAGGACCCGCAGTGCGTTGACGCCCGCCGCCGCGAGGGCCCCGAGGTCGCCGTCGGTCACCGGCGTGCTCGGGCCCGCCGTCCCGTGCAGGGCGGCCCCGGGCCCGGCGGGCGGTGCCGGACGCCCCGGGTGCTGTCGGTGCGCGCGACGACCCCGGCGACGGCGCCGGACGGCGCGACGCTGCGGATCGCGTGGCCGCGCAACGGGTCCGGCTGCAGCAGCCGCGGGAAGTAGAGCGCCACGTGCGAACCGGCCACCCCGAGCGCACGGACCCCGGCAACGGCGTCCTGCGCCGTGACCCACGAGGGCGGCGGGTCGACGAGCAGGACGGCGCGGTGCGCCCGGCACAGCGCCGAGGCCGTGGCGAGGACCGACGCGTCGACGCTTTCCGGCGGTTCGGTGGCGGGGTCGCTGCCGTCCGCCGCCCGGTACGGCGGGATGCAGAGCAGGGTGAAGAGGTCGGCGCGGCGCAGCGCGAACAGCCCCCGGCCCTGCGCCTCCTGCTGCGGCCCGACGAAGTCGTCCGCGGTGAGGGCCGCGCCGTCGTCCGCCCGGTCGGCGGCGGCGACGGGCACGCTCGTCGGCGGGTCGTGGTCGGCCCAGGGCTCCGCACCGGCCGCAGCGGCTGCCGACGCCGGCGGCCGCGGTGACCCGGTCCCGGACCTCAGCCGGACCAGCGCGGACGACGCGGCGAGCACCGTGTCGAGGCGTCGGGGGTCGCCCGGGTCGAGGCAGACGTCGGGGAAGACCTCGACGACGCCGGTGCCGCCGTCCCGCACGGTGAGCGTGAAGCGCGCCGCCGTCACGTCGTCCGCGCCGGGCGGGTGCTCGACCCGCGCGCGCAAGGCGTTGCCCCACGCCCCCTCGTCGGCGGACTCGAGGACGACACCGCCCCCGAGGTCGAGCGCGGCCCGCGACGGGCCGACGGGTGCACCCAGGACCCGGACGACGACGGCCTCCGCCCCGCCGTTGAGGAAGTAGTCGCGGACGGCGTGACCGAGCGTGCCGCCGAGCCAGAGCCCGCCGAAGACCCGCTCGAACTCCTCGAGGCTGCGCACCGACCGCGGCTCACCGACCGGACCCCGCGCCGTCCGGCCGACGAACGCGGCGACCGCCGTCGGCAGCACCGGGACCGGCGGCGGCCCGGTCGGCGTCTCGGCGACGTAGACGCCCGGCGTCGTCAGCTCGTCCGGCATCGGCTGCTCCCGTCGTCGGCACCCCGCTGCCCATCATGGGGGAGGGGAGCGCCCCGGCACAGGGCCCGGCCGGTCGCCGGACGGCGCGAGCCGGGTGCCGCCGATCGGTAGGCTGGCGGGGCGCCGCACGGGACGACGTGGCGCCCGGGGCGGTAGCTCAGCCGGTCAGAGCAGGGGACTCATAATCCCTGGGTCGTGGGTTCGAGCCCCACCCGC
>NZ_MWLL01000033.1 GCF_002198675.1 Kineosporia sp. R_H_3
GCGGGGCCGGCGGGCGGCCACCCGGGCGGCGTGGACGACGGGACGGGCGGCTGCCCGTCCGGTCCCGTCCGGTCCGTCATCGGTCCCCCTCGTCGCAGCCCGCAGTGCCGTCGGCCGTGCCGTGAACGCCCCCGCCACGGTCCGTGGTTCCCCCGCGCGCCATCCTGTCACGCCGCTGCGACGGCCCCCACGGGGACCGATCTTGCACGAAACGGGTGCCGGAGCCTGTCGCGGGCTGCGGTCCGGACCGTCGCGGTGTCACGATGAGGCCATGAGAGGTCGCGTGCTGGTGGTCGACGACGACACCGCCCTCGCCGAGATGCTCGGCATCGTCCTGCGCGGGGAGGGGTTCGACCCGGTCTTCTGCGCGGACGGCTCCGGCGCGCTCGAGGCGTTCCGGGCGACCCGGCCCGACCTCGTCCTGCTCGACCTCATGCTGCCCGGCAAGGACGGCATCGAGGTCTGCCGGCAGATCCGGTCGGAGTCCGGCACCCCGATCGTCATGCTCACGGCCAAGGGCGACACGGTGGACGTCGTCCTCGGCCTGGAGTCGGGCGCGGACGACTACGTCGTCAAGCCGTTCAAGCCCAAGGAGCTCGTCGCCCGGGTCCGGGCCCGGCTGCGCCGCACCGAGGAGCCGTCGCCGGAGATGCTCGAGATCGGCGACCTCGCGATCGACGTCGCCGGTCACTCCGTGCGCCGCGGCGAGGAGATCATCTCGCTGACCCCGCTCGAGTTCGACCTCCTCGTGGCCCTGGCCCGCAAGCCGTGGCAGGTGTTCACCCGCGAGGTGCTCCTCGAGCAGGTCTGGGGCTACCGGCACGCGGCGGACACCCGCCTCGTCAACGTCCACGTCCAGCGGCTGCGCTCGAAGATCGAGCGCGACCCGGAGCGTCCGGACATCGTCCTCACCGTCCGCGGCGTCGGCTACAAGGCCGGCCCGGCCTGACCTCGGCCCCCGCCGGACGGTCCCGCCCCTCGCAGAGATCCCAGGTCCCTCCCGTGTCAGGTCCTCCCGCCCCCGAGCCCGGCGAGCACCCCGTTGCCGCCGACCCGGACGAGCGCGCGGACGCCGACCGGGGCGTCGAGCGCGTCGTCGAGCGTGTCCAGGAGCACGTGCTGCGCGACCGCACGGTCGCCGCGCTGCGCCGGCGGACGCCGTCCGGCATCCTCGCGGGGCTGCGGCTGGGCCGGCTGCGCTGGCGGCGCTCGCTGCGGCTGCGCGTCGTCGCGACGACCGTCGTCTTCGCCACGCTCGTCGTCCTCGCCGTCGGGAGCGTCCTGCTCGCACGCATCTCCGAGGGCCTGCAGACCTCGAGCAACGAGCTCGCCCGCGGCGAGGCCAAGCAGCTCTACGCCGAGGCCCAGCGGCTCGTGAAGGGGCGCAGCGGCGACCCCGGGCCGTTCGGCACCGAGCTCGTGACCCGGCTGTCGAACGAGGACAACCGGTTCGTCGTCCTGCGGCAGAGCCTCGACGCGACGGCCGCCGGGCCGATCCAGGACCGGTCGTCGTCCGGGATGCCCGCGGACGTCATCCCCACCGACCTGCGGCGGCAGGTCGTCGCCACGAAGGGCCAGCTCTTCGGCCGGCCGGTGGCGCTGCCTCCGCGGGACGCCGGCCGCGGCGCCCCCCGGACCAGCCCGGGCTACACGTGGGGAGGCCTGCTCGACCTCGGCCAGGGCATCGGCGACTACGAGCTCTACTTCGTGTTCCGGCAGGACCGCGAGGCCGCCACCCTCGACCTCGTCCGCCGGACGTTCTTCGTCGGCGGCGCCGCGCTCGTCCTGCTCGTCGCGGGGGTCGCCTTCGTCGTCACCCGTTCCGTCGTCGAACCGGTCCGGCTCGCGGCGCGGACCGCGGAGGAGATCGCGTCCGGCCACCTCGACCGGCGGGTCCGGGTGCGCGGCGAGGACGAGCTGGCCCGGCTCGGCGCCGCGTTCAACGACATGGCGACGAGCCTGGAGCGGCAGATCCACCGCCTCGAGGAGCTGTCCCGGGTCCAGCGCCGGTTCGTCTCCGACGTCTCGCACGAGCTGCGGACCCCGCTGACGACGATCCGGATGGCCACCGAGGTGCTCCACGAGGCCCGCGACGGCTTCGACCCCGCGACCGCGCGCAGCGCCGAGCTGCTCATGACCCAGCTCGACCGGTTCGAGTCCCTCCTCGCCGACCTGCTCGAGGTGAGCCGCTTCGACGCCGGCGCGGCCGTGCTCGAGGTCGACCCGGCCGACGTCCGCGACGTCGTGGCCCGGGTCGTCGACGGCCTGCGCCCGATCGCGGACGGGCGCTGCGACGTCGTCGTCGACGTCCCCGCGCAGCCGTGCATCGCCGAGGTCGACGCCCGCCGGCTCGAGCGCATCGTCCGCAACCTCGTCGGCAACGCGATCGAGCACGGCGAGGGCCGGCCGGTCGTCGTCCGGGTCGCGGGCAGCGCGGACGCCGTCGCGGTCGTCGTCCGCGACCACGGCGTCGGGCTCACCCCGGCCCAGGCCCGCATGGTCTTCAACCGGTTCTGGCGGGCCGACCCGGCCCGGGCCCGGTCGACCGGCGGCACCGGGCTGGGCCTGGCGATCGCCCTCGAGGACGCCCACCTGCACGGCGGCTGGCTCCAGGTCTGGGGAGACCCGGGCCGCGGCGCGAGCTTCCGGCTGACGCTCCCGCGCCGGGCGGGCGTCGTCCTGCGCACCTCCCCGCTGCCGCTCGTGCCGCCGGACGCCGTCCAGCACGACGAGATCGCCGCCGGTGGCACCCACCTCGCGGGCACCGGGCTCGCGTCCGGACCGGCCGGCGTCCTCGACGTCGAGGCGCTCATCGCCGACCTCGACACGGTGCTCACCGAGACCGAGGCGGCCGCGGCGGAGGCCGCGGCGACGCCCGCCCCCCTCGACCCGCAGGCCGCGCCGCAGAGCCGGGACGGGGCCCGTGGCTGACCCGGGAGCCTCGGACGGCCGTCGCGAGGGCCGTCCCGCGGGCCGGCCCGGGGACGTCGTCCTCGGCCGCCGGGCGGCCCTCGCGGGCCTGCTCGCGGCCGGCGCGGCCCTCGCCGGCTGCGCCCGGATCCCGACCGACGGCCCGATCGCGACGAGCACCGACCTCGCCGTCGAGGACCTCGGGCGGGCCATCGCCCTGCCGCCGCGGCCGGGGTCCAGCCCGGACGCGATCGTCGACGGCTTCCTGCGGGCGGCGGCGATCGGCTCGTCGCAGACGGCGCGCGAGTTCCTCGCCGACCGCAACATCCCCTGGGACGCCGACGGCGACGTCGTCCTCTACACCTCCTCCCGGGTCACCGTCGTCCGCGGGCCGGGCAGCGACCCCGACACCCCGCCGACCGGCCAGGCCCGGGCCACGCCGAGCGCCGCCGCCCGCCCGCAGGACGGTGCGCGCGCCGAGGTCGCCGTCCGGCTCGACGGGGTCGTGGCCGGCCTCGACCGGTTCGGCCGGCTGGGCGTGCTGCCCCGGGCGCAGGTCCGGCGGCTGCGCTACGGGCTCGTCGCCCGGGACGGCGAGTGGCGCATCGACCGCCTCGTCGACGGGCTGCCGATCTCGCTGAGCCAGTTCGAGACGTCGTCCGGGCACGTGCCGACGCCGCTGTACTTCCCGGACCCCTCCGGGCGCTGGCTCGTCCCCGACGTCCGGTACATCCGCGAGGGGTTCGCCGCGACGCAGACCCAGGTCGTGACGGCGCTGCTCGAGGGGCCGTCGGCGTGGCTCGCCGGCGCGGTCACCGTTCCCCGGACGCCCGGGCCGCTGCGGCTGCGGGTGTCGTCGGTGCCCGAGCCGGTCGGCGGGGTCGCGACCGTGGACCTCGACGAGTCGGCGCTCGCGCTCGACGAGCAGGCCCAGGCCCTGCTGCGCGAGCAGCTCCTGCGGTCGATGGCGGAGGCGAACGGCACGGCCGTCGTGACGCGCGTCGAGATCAGCGTCGACGGCCAGCTGCTGCCCGGCGCCGGTGGGGCCGGGCCGACCCCCGGCGCCGCGTCCCTGCCGCGGACCGCGGACCAGGCCTTCGCCGGCTCGACGTACGTCGCGGTCGACGCGAAGGCGCGCATCCTGCTCGGGCAGCGCACCGGTCCGACCCGGCTCCTCGACGGCCTCCAGCTCACCGGGGGCGCGCGGCCGGCGATGTCCTACACCGACGCCCCCCGGACGTACGCGCTCGTCGTCACGGGCAAGGACCCGGGCGCCCGCACGCTGAAGATCGCCGAGGGGACGGCGACGCCGGGCGACGTCGTCACCGCCGCCGAGCTCACGTCCCCCTCGTTCGACTGGAGCGGGTGGGTGTGGACGAGCCCCCGCCGGCCCGCCGGCTCCGTCGTCGCGGCGATCCTCGTCGGCGGCCGGGTGCGCCGGGTGGACGTCGCGGCACCGTGGCTGCGGTCCGGGCAGGTCGTCGCGCTGCGGGTCAGCCGCGAGGGCACCCGGGCCGTGGTCCTCGTCGACGACGTCGCCGCCGACGGGCGGCGGGCGAGCCGGCTGCTGCTGTGCGGGGTCCGGCGGCAGCAGTCGGGCGTGCCGGTCTCCCTCGGCGATCCGGTCCGGTTGCTGCCCGACCTCGTGCGGGCCGGTGACGTCGCGTGGTCCGGCGCCGGGCGGGTCACGGTCCTCGGCAGCCGGCGGCGGACCGACAAGCGGCTGCTCGTGCAGCCGTGGGTCGTCGACGTCGGCGGCGACCCGTCGTCGCGCGGGACGACGGGGACGGCGGACCTCGGGGCGATCCTCACCGGTGCGGACGGCAAGCAGGTCACGAGCACCGCGGTCTGGGAGCGGCTCGCGCCGGAGCTGGCGCCGACGCTCGCCGTCGGCGACACCGCGGACGACCTGTACGTGGGGACCGCGAAGGGCGACCTGTTCCACTACCGGCAGACCGGGTCGTGGGAGCGGTCGCGGGCCGGGGTGTTCCGGCCGGCCTTCCCGGGCTGACCGGGAACCGCACCCGACCCCCCGCGCCCGACC
>NZ_MWLL01000034.1 GCF_002198675.1 Kineosporia sp. R_H_3
GGCGGCCTCGCCTGCGGCGGCGCCGTACCGCCGGCGCCGCCCGGGCCGCCCGGCTCACCCGTCACGTAGTCGCTCATCGCTGCTGCTCCTGCGTCAGCTCGAGGAACGCCGTCTCCAGGTCGGCGCTGATCCGGCTCAGCTCGCTGACGAAGAACCCGCGCTCGGCGAGCGCCCGGGTCACCGCCGCCGGGTCGGGGACGCCGTGCACCCGCCACGCGTCCGGCGTCGTCGCGCCGTCCGGCACGTGCGGTGTGACCGTCCAGCCCGCCTGCTCGAGCACCAGCTTCGCGCCCGCGGGGTCCGCGACCTGCACGCGGACGTCGTCCGAGGAGCGGCCCCGGAGCACCTCCCGCACGGTGCCCGAGGCGACGCACCGCCCGCGGGCCAGGATCGTCACGTCGTCGCAGACCGCCTGCACCTCCGAGAGCAGGTGCGAGGAGAGGAAGACCGTCGTCCGGCCGTCGTTGCCGAGGCGCCGGACCAGCTCGCGGACGTCGCGGATGCCGGCGGGGTCCAGCCCGTTGCTCGGTTCGTCGAGGATGAGCAGTCGCGGCCGCTTGAGCAGCGCGGCGGCGATGCCGAGGCGCTGCTTCATGCCGAGCGAGTAGCCCTTGAACCGGTCGTCGGCGCGCGCGGTGAGGTCGACGGTCTCGAGGACCTCCTCGACCCGGGCCCGTGGCACGCCCGCGGTCTCGGCGAGCAGGCGCAGGTTGAGCCGGCCGGAGAACGTCGGGAAGAACAGCGGGGTCTCGACGAGCGCACCGACCGCGCCGACGACCTGCGGCAACGCCTGCGGCACCGGCCGGCCGAGGAGGCGCAGCGACCCCTCGTCGGCCGAGACGAGGCCGAGGAGCATCCGGATCGTCGTCGTCTTGCCGGAGCCGTTCGGCCCGAGGAAGCCGTGGACGCCGCCCTCCCGGACGACGAGGTCGAGCCCGTCGAGGGCCCGCTCGGGCGGCTTGCGCCGCCTCCGGTAGACCTTGTGCACCCCCGCGGCCTCGATGACGGTGCTCGACATGCGCGGTCCCCTCTGCCGACCGGCCGCTGCGACCGGCCCGGCCCCCCGGGTCGTGCTGACCCTTCGGAGGGTGGCACACCGCGGAGTGGATCAGCCCGCGACGTGCCGGTCGTGCTGGAGCCGGGCCTCGGCGAGGAGCGCCGGGTCCCACGGCACGGGCCGGACGTCGTACCCGGCCCGGGCGTGCCGGTCCAGGACGGCCCGCTCGACGACCTCGGTCGGCACGCCGGACGGCCGGGCGCCCGCGACGTCGAGGCGCAGCACCGACTCGACCGAGCCGACGGACGCCGGGTCCCAGGCCAGCCCGAGCGCTGAGTACACCTCGTCGAGCACGGCCCGGAGCCGGTCCGCGTCACGGACGACGACGAGGCTGCTGAACAGCCACGCCCCCCGGACGACGCGCTGCGCCGTCCCCGCGAGCTTGACCCGCCCCGACGCGTTGACGCTGTGGTCGCCGGGGCAGTACTCACCGGGCACCGCCCCGACCCGGGCGTCGACGCCGAGGTCCGTGAGCGCCCCGACGAGGATCGCCGCACCGCGCTCGTACCGGGGCCGGATCCCGGTGCGCGGGTCGAGGTCGGAGCTCACGAGGTCGAGCAGCAGACAACCCTCGTGGTACGCCGCCGCCCGCCCGCCGCGCTGCCGGACGACGGGCTCGAAGCCGTGCGCGCGGGCCGCGGCGCGGGCGGCCGGCCAACCCGGGGCGAGGGTGTCCAGCCGGCTGAACGCGAGCGTCGGCCGGGGCCGCGCGAGGCGGAGCACGGCCGGGCCGACCGGGTCGCTCTGCGCCCGGGCGAGCAGCGCCGGACCGAGCGCGACGTCGTCGAGCGGCGCGACGCCGTCCGGCGTGCGGAGCACGAGGAGCGGCGACGTCATGCCCACCATCCTGCCCGGACCGTAGGCTCGGGAGGTGACCCTTCCTGACCTCATCCCCCGGTCGGTCCTCTTCGGCAACCCGGACCACATGGCGACGGCGATCTCCCCGGACGGCACCCGGCTCGGCTGGGTCGCCCCCGAGGACGGCGTGCTCAACGTCTGGGTCGGCCCGCTCGACGGATCGAGCCCCGCGCAGGCCGTGACGCACGACCGCGACCGCGGCGTCCGCACGTACGCCTTCTGCCACGACGACCGCCACCTCGTGTACCTCCAGGACACCGCCGGCGACGAGTCCTGGCGGCTCTACGTGCTCGACCTCGAGACCGGCGAGGCCACGCTCGCGACGCCCGGCGAGGGCGTGCAGGCCCGGATCATCGGGCACAACCGCTGGCACCGCGGCACCGTCCTGGTCGCGCTCAACGCGCGCGACCCCCAGCTCCACGACGTCCACGCGCTCGACCTCGCGACCGGTGAGCTGACGCTCGTCGCCGAGAACCCGGGCTTCGTCGACTGGCTCGTCGACAGCGAGATGCGGCTGCGCGGCGCGCTGACCATGGACGCCGACGGCGGCGCGCAGATCCACCTGCGGCGCACGCTGCCGGCGAGCGCGGACGCCGGTCCCGACCCGGAGGCGTCCGACCCGGCGTCCTACGAGCTCTGGCTCGAGGTGCCGCCGGACGACGCCGCCTCGACCGACGTCCTCGGCTTCACACGCGACGAGACCGGCGGCCCGGGCGCGCTGCTGCTCATGTCGAGCATCGACGCGAACGCGACCCGGCTCCAGCGGCACGACCTCGCGACCGGTGAGGTGGTGCTGCTCGGCGCGGACGACCGGTACGACGTCGCCGGCGCCTGGCAGAACCCCGAGACGCTCGAGGTGCAGGCGGTCGAGTATCTGCGCGAGCGGCAGGAGGTCGTCCTCCTCGACCCCTCGCTGCAGGCCGACCTGGACGCCGTCCACGCCCTGCGCGAGCTGCCCGGGATCGGCGACGGCGAGATCTCCGTCGGGCGCCGCGAACGCTCGGACCGCTGGTGGACCGTCGCGGTCTCGCCGAGCGACGGACCGGTGAACTTCTTCGTCTACGACCGGACGACGCGGCAGGCGCGGCACCTCTTCCCGCACCGGGCCGAGCTCGTCGGTCGCCCGCTCGCCGTCATGGAGCCGTTCTCCTTCACCGCGCGGGACGGCCTCACCGTGCACGGGTACCTGACGTTCCCGTCGGGCGTCGAGCGCAGCGGCCTGCCCGCCGTCCTCAACGTGCACGGCGGACCGTGGGCCCGGGACACGTGGGGCTTCGACCCCGAGGCGCAGTGGCTCGCGAACCGCGGCTACGTCTGCGTGCAGGTGAACTTCCGCGCGTCGACGGGGTACGGCAAGGCGTTCCTCAACGCGGGCGACAAGCAGTGGGGCGCCGCGATGCAGGACGACCTCACGGACGCCGTCGCGCACGTCGTGGCGCAGGGCTGGGTCGACCCCGACCGGGTCGGGATCTACGGCGGCTCGTACGGCGGCTACGCGGTGCTCGCGGGCGCGGCGTTCACGCCGGACCTCTACCGCTGCGGCGTCGACATCGTCGGCCCGTCGAACCTCGCGACGCTGCTCGCGTCGGTCCCGGAGTACTGGCGGCCGCTCATCTCGATGATGTACCGCCGGGTCGGCAACCCCGAGACCGAGGCCGACCTGCTCGAGGAGCGCTCGCCGCTGTCGGCGGTCGACAAGATCCGGATCCCGCTGCTCGTCGTCCAGGGCGCGAACGACCCCCGGGTCAAGCAGGCCGAGGCCGAGCAGATCGTCGCGGCGCTCACGGCCAAGGGGCTGCCGCACGAGTACCTGCTCTTCGAGGACGAGGGCCACGGACTGGCCAAGCCGCAGAACCGGGAGCGGATGTACGCCCGGGCCGAGGCCTTCCTCGCCGAGCACCTCGGCGGCCGGGTCGAGCCGCCCGCCGCGGGCTGACCCGCCGCCGGCCGACCGGTCCGGACCGGTCCGGACGCAGGAACACCGCGGCCCCGCTCGAGAGAGCG
>NZ_MWLL01000035.1 GCF_002198675.1 Kineosporia sp. R_H_3
CTGACCGGTCCGGCGGCCCCGCCGGACCGGTCAGCTGGATGGAGGCCGACCTCGGCGACGGGTCCGGCCCGTCACCGGCGGCCCCCGCCAGGCGCCGGCCGGGCATGGTCGTCGCCGCGGCGGTCGGCGCCGGGGCGCTGCTGCTCGGCGGGGTCGCCGTCGGGCAGGCCTTCGGCGCGACCTCGGACACGACGTCCCTCACCTCGCAGAGCCGCCAGGGCCAGCCGGGCCAGATGGGTCAGGGCGGCCCGGGACAGCAGGGCGGCACGACCGACCAGCTGGGCGGGACGACGCAGCAGCAGGACGGCGGGCGGGGCGGCACGGGTGGCGGGCCGCCCGGTACGGACGACGGAACCATGGTCGTCGGCCGGGTCTCCGGGGTCAGCGGCTCGACGCTCACGCTCGACAGCCGGTCCGGCACCGTCACCGTCACGACGACGTCCTCGACGACCGTCGACGGCACCGTGGGCGGCGACCTCTCGACGCTCGCGACCGGCACCCTCGTGTTCGTCCAGGGCACGCAGTCGAGCGACGGTGCGTGGACGGCGACCGCCGTGAGCACGACGCCGGACGGCGGCACGGGCGGCGGCATGGGCGGCCCGCCCGGGCAGGACCAGCAGGGCGGCACGGCCCAGCAGGGCACGACCGGGACGACGACGTAGCGCCCGCCCGAGGCGGTCGCGGCGCGACGGGGCCGCGACCGTCGGTGGCGCGAGGCAGACTGCCCCCATGTCTGCGGCAGCGGGGACGCGCGTCTACCTCGAGGTGGGCACGAAGCGGGTCTTCGCCGTCATGGTCGACCACCCCGGTTGGGCCCGGTCCGGCCGCACGGCCGAGGCGGCGCTCGCGGCGCTCGCCGAGTACGAGCCGCGGTACGCACCGGTCGTGCGCCGGGCCGGGCACCCGCTGCCGGGCGGTGCCGGCGACCGGCTCGATGTCGTCGCCGAGGTCCGGGGAACGACGACGACCGACTTCGGGGCGCCCGACCGGGTTCTCGACGGCGACCGTGCTGGCCTGCCGGCGGACGACGCCGCGCGGCTCGCCGACCTGCTCGCAGCCTGCTGGGCGACTCTCGACGACGTCGTCGAGGGGGCGCCGTCCGCCCTGCGGCGCGGCCCGCGCGGCGGCGGCCGGGACCGGGACGAGGTCGCACGGCACGTCCTCGCCGCCGAGGCCGCGTACGCCCGGGCGATCGGGGCGGCGGTCCGTGGATCGCCGCGGGTCGGGGACCACGCGGCCGTCACGGCGGCGAGGGCCGCCGTCCTGGCCCGGGTCCGGGCCGGGGACACGTCCGCCGAGCCCGCCGGGCGATGGCCGCTGCGCTACGCCGTCCGGCGGATCGCCTGGCACGTTCTCGACCACGCATGGGAGATCGAGGACAGGAGCGCGCCTGCGCCGTAGACCGTGTGCCGGGACGAGCCCCGGCACACTCAGCCGAGCAGCTCGCCCGGCAGGTACCGGCGGTCCCCGTCGGCCTGCCGGCGGTACGTCGACCCGCGGTGGCGGTGCAGCTCCTCGAGCCGGGCGCGGCAGCGGGCCCTGGTCTCGCGGGCCACCGGGCGCCACGCCTGGCCCGCGTAGGGCCGTTCGAGGACGCTCCCGAGCAGACCGTCCATCGAGGAGTACCGCGCGACGAGGTCCGCGAGGGCGTCGTCCGCGCCGACCCCGACGCCGCCGCGGCCGAGCGTCGCCGGCGGCGCCGTGTCATGGGCGAGGAGGGTCTGGGCGAGCATCCGGGCGGCGTCGAGGTCCTCGACGGCCCAGCGCCGCCACGGCACCTGCTCGGCGTCCGCGGCGCGGGCCGCGGCCCCGATCGTCAGGAGCAACGCGTCGACCTGGAGCTCGAGCGCGAGCCGAAGGAGATGGAGGTCGGTCGCGTCCGGGCCGCGGGACGTCGTCGCGACCGTGATGTCGACCGTACGGGGTTGCGAGGCGGACATGGCTCCTCCCGGGGCCGGACCGGTAGAAACGCGCGGACCCATCCAAGCCGCGTCCGACCCGCGTGGTGCGGGACCGACGGCCCCGGTACCACCCGCCGGGATGGGAACGATCACGGCGGACCGGTGGTGTCAGGCACGTGTCGGCCGTGTTTCCGCAGCGCTTCGCGCCGAGGCTGGCACTCTCACCCCCTTGTGTGCCAACGGGATCGGGCCGCACTCTTCAGCCAGGGCAGGTGGTCGTGCCGGCGTCGCCGGGGCAGGGCCTGGAGGAGGCATCATGTCGTCCGACAACGTCGAGATCGCGCCGTTCCACGGGCGTGACAGGCATCTGCGGGGGTTCGTCGTCTCCGGCCGCTGGCCGGGCTCCACCCGGGAGTGGGCGCAGTTCCTCGCGCTCGCCGTCCGGCTCGCCGCCGTCCCCGGCCTCGTGCCGACGACGACCGTCTTCCGCGCCGTCGAGGACGTCCCCGACGACCCGCAGCCCGGCACGGTCGGGCTCGTGACGTCCGCGGGGCCCGTGCTCGGCGAGGGCGCCCCGCAGCCCGGCGCGTTCTCCGGACGGACGCCGCCCGCGCTGCTCCTGCTGCACCCGCCGGGGGAGAGCCGGCCGTCGTCGCCCGAGGTCGTCGGGGCGGCCTCCGGCTGCGTGCTCCTGCCCGGCCTGCCGCACCTCGGGCTCGACCACCGCGCCGCGTGGGTCGAGGCCGAGCTCGACGGCACGGTGACCCGGCTCGTGAGCCAGGTCGGCGTCGACCCGTCGATGGACCCCGACACCGCGGTCCTCGCGATGCTCCTGGCGGCCTGACCGGGCCGGGCCAGGGTCCGACCTCACCCCGCGGACGGCGTCCCGTCCGCCGGCGGGCTGTCCGGGGCCGACGGGGTCGTCGACGGCGTGTCCGGCGTGTCCGGCGTGCCCGTCGGCTCCGCGCTGCCGGACGGCGTCCCGGTGGGGTCCGCCGTCTGCGTCGGGTCGACCGGGGAGGGCGTCTCCTGCGGGTCCGGTGCCCCGGAGCGGCCCACCCGGCCGCCGGGGTCGGACGTCGCCGTGGCGCTGGGGTTCGGGTCGACCGACGGGCGCGGCCGGCGGATCCGGCCGCCCGCCCGGTCGAACGCGTTCTCGGGCCAGACGCCGTCGACGGCGACGCTGACCCGGGCGAGGGTCGCGGTCGCCTCGTCGACCCGGAGCACCACCCGGCCGGACGCCGTCGTGAACGTCGCACCGGCGGCGAGCGGGGTGTCGAGGTCGTCGTCCCAGCCGTCCCGCCAGGACGGTGTGAGGTCGAGCAGAAGGGTCTGCGTCGCGTCGGTCGGGTCGGCCCGGCGGACGACGACGCCCGGGCGCAGGCCGGCCCAGTTGCCGGCCAGGTACGCGTCCCGCCCGGTGGCGGCCCGGTACTCGACGACGTACGTCGGGCCGGCCGGGTCGACGACCCGCAGGGACCGCAGGCCCGTCGTCGCCGAGACCGGTGCGAGCTCGGCGGAGACCGGCTCGGAGACGCTCTCGACGGCGTCCGGGGGGAGCAGACCGAGCGTGTAGGCGTGGGCGGTGCTCAGGCTGCCGAGCCGGTCCCAGCTGATGCCCATGACGTCGTACCAGTCGCGGTACCCGGCCTGGCGGCAGGACGGCGTCCAGCCACCGGCCCACGCGCCGTCGGCGACACCGGGGCACTGCAGCTCGTTGGAGTGGCCGAGCCCGAGGTTGTGCCCGAGCTCGTGGGCGAGGATCGACGTCGTGGCGTCCCGGACGTAGACGTAGCCGCCGGACGCCGTGCCGCTCCCGACGGTGCCGAGGCCGTAGTAGCAGGAGCCGGTGCCCTGCGAGGTGAGGTAGACGACGAGGTGCCGGCCCGGGCCCTCGACGAACCCGGTGCGGCGCTTGACCTCCGCCCACAGCGCGAACGGCTGCGTGCACGCGGCGGCGTCTCCCGGTTCTGGTCGCAGGCGAGCGCGGGCAGGGTGTCGTTCACGGTCACCGCGGCCCACGGCTGGCTCACGACGACCG
>NZ_MWLL01000036.1 GCF_002198675.1 Kineosporia sp. R_H_3
TCCGCGGGGAACGGTCGCCGGGGTCCGCGCGGCCGCCGCGCCGCCGCCCGACCGGCCGGGGGCGGAACGCCCCTGCCCCGGTCGTGGTGCGGCGGGCCTGCGTGCGGTCATCGCGGTCGTCCCCCTGAACGTCTCGGCCGTGCGGGGGCGGACCCCGCGACGTGCGGGGCGTGCGGGTGTCGGACGGCCCCACCCGACCATGGCACGCGAGCAGCGCCCGGGTCCGTATTGCGGCCCGGGCGCTGCAGCGTGTCGCGGAAGGTACTGGTGTGACGTGTGGTGCGGGTGGTGCCGGTCGCGCAGGCTCAGCCGGCGAACCGCGGGAAGGCCTGACGGCCGGCGTAGACCGCCGCGTCGTCCAGCTCCTCCTCGATGCGCAGGAGCTGGTTGTACTTCGCGACCCGCTCGGACCGCGCCGGGGCGCCGGTCTTGATCTGGCCGCAGTCGGTCGCGACCGCGAGGTCGGCGATCGTCGTGTCCTCGGTCTCGCCCGAGCGGTGGCTCATCATGCAGCGGTACCCGCTGCGGTGCGCGAGCGCGACCGCGTCGAGGGTCTCGGTGAGCGTGCCGATCTGGTTGACCTTGACGAGCAGCGCGTTCGCAGCGCCGGTCTGGATGCCCTTGGCGAGGCGGACCGGGTTCGTCACGAACAGGTCGTCGCCGACGAGCTGGATCCGGCCGCCGAGCGCGGACGTGATCGCCGTCCAGCCCTCCCAGTCGTCCTCGTCGAGCGGGTCCTCGATGGAGACGATCGGGAAGCCGTCGACGAGCGAGGTGTAGTAGTCGATCATCTCGGCGCTGGAGCGCTGGGCGCCCTCGAACGCGTACGAGCCGTCCTTGTGGAACTCGGTCGCGGCGACGTCGAGCGCGAGCGCGACGTCGGTGCCGAGGCCGAAGCCGGCCTTCTCGATCGCGACGGCGATGTTCTCCAGCGCCGCGCGGTTCGTCGGCAGGGACGGTGCGAAGCCGCCCTCGTCGCCGAGGCCGGTCGCCAGGCCGTTGCTCTTGAGCACCGACTTCAGCGAGTGGTAGATCTCCGCGCCCCAGCGCAGCGCCTCGCGGAAGCTCTCGGCGCCGATCGGCGCGACCATGAACTCCTGGATGTCGACGCCGCCGTCGGCGTGCGCGCCGCCGTTGAGGATGTTCATCATCGGCACGGGGAGGATGTGCGCGTTCGGGCCGCCGAGGTAGCGGAACAGCGGCAGGTTCGCCGAGTCCGCGGCCGCCTTGGCGACGGCGAGCGAGACGCCGAGGATCGCGTTGGCGCCGAGGGAGCCCTTGTTGTCGGTGCCGTCGAGGTCGAGCATCGCCTGGTCGACGAGGCGCTGGTCGGCGGCGTCGAAGCCGAGGAGCTCGGGGGCGATCTCGTCGATGACGGCGGTGACGGCCTGCTCGACGCCCTTGCCGCCGTAGCGGCTGGTGTCGCCGTCACGGCGCTCGACGGCCTCGAAGGCGCCGGTCGAGGCGCCCGAGGGGACGGCCGCGCGGGCGATGGTGCCGTCGTCGAGCGCGACCTCGACCTCGACGGTGGGGTTGCCTCGCGAGTCGAGGATCTCGCGGGCGCCGACGGCCTCGATGCTTGCCACGTCTGCTCCTGAAGGGTTGACGCTCGGGACGGCGCCCGGGTGGGGCGCACGGGTGGTCGAACGGGTGCGGGCGGCGCCGACGTACGGCGCCTGCGGCCGGTGCACCGGCGGACCGACCGGCCCAACCCTATCCAGTGCGGGGGCCGCCGCCCGACCACACAGGTCCCGGGTGCGGTGCCGCGGGAACGTCCCGCCGGGTCGTCAGCGCCGCCCGGCGGACTCCGCCGGCAGCCCGAGCAGGACGGCGAGGTGCCGCGGCGGCACCGGGCCGTGGGCGAGGACGGCGTCGTGGACGGCGCGGGGCGCGGCGTCCGGGCGGGCGGCGGACAGCCGCGCCACGACGTCGGACACGAGGTGGTCGCCGACGTAGCCGACGCTGCCGCGGACCGGGTGCACGAGGGTCGCCGCGACGACCGCCGCGGCCGCCGCGGGTGCGAGGTGGGCACGGTCGACGAGCATCGCCGCGGCGTCCTCGTCGGACAGGCCGTGGACGTGGCAGCGGACGTCGACGACGCACCGGACGGCGCGTCGCAGCTGGAGCGCGAGCTGGGCGACGCGGCGCCGGGCGCGCTGCGCGGGCGTGCCGGCGTCCGACAGCGTGAGCAGGCTCTCCGCGACGACGGCCCAGCCCTCGACGAACAGCGGGCTCGGCGCGACGAGCCGGGTCGCCGTCGGCAGCACCGCCTGGGCGGCGTGCGCGGCCTGGAGCTGGTGCCCGGGGACGCCGCAGTGCGCGGCGACGACCTGGCGCAGGGCGCCGCCGACGGCCTCGAGCGCCGGGGTGTCCGGGGTGCCGCTCTCGTCGTGGCCGTCGAACGGGCAGCGGGCCGGGGCCTCGAGCCGGTCGGGCACGGTGACCAGGCCGAGGGCGCGCAGCTCGCCGGCGACCTCGTCGAGGACGACGGCCGGCGGCGGGCCGCCGTCCGCGCTGACGCTGCGGAGCAGGTCGCGGACGCCGTCCGGCCCGGGCGGTGCGCCGAGCAGGCCGGCGAGCTCGGCGAGCTCCTCCTCGACGCCGAGCAGGTCGCTCTCGGCGCGCACGAGGAGGGCCTCGGGGGTGAGCTCGGCGTCGAGGCCGTACCAGAGCCGGGCGCCGTAGCGCTGGGCGCCGATCCGGGGGTCGGCGTCCGCCGACGGCCGGACGGCGCGCAGCCACCGGGCGTGCTCGTCGAGCGCGTCGACGGCGGTCCGCAACGCGGCGGTGAGGCCGGGCGCGTAGGCGTCGGCGTCCTCCAGCGGCGCGACGAGCGCCTCGAGCTGGCCGGGCAGCGCGTCGTGCAGGCGGCGGGTCCGGTCGAGCGCGGCGTCGACGACCGGCGCCGAGAGCCCGGTGAGGGTCCGGCGGGCGTGCGCGAGCCGCTCGGGGAGGTCCTCGAGCCGGCCGTGCGCGCAGCGCAGCACGCCGACGACGGTGTCGAGCGCCCCGGTGTCGAGCGGGCTGCCCGCCGGCAGGTCGTGGACGTCGCCGGCCGCGGGGAGCACCCGGGCCGGCACGTGGAGGAGCGCGTCGTGGCCGGCCGGGGCGTCCATGAGCTCCCACTGCCGGCCTGCGACCCAGACCCGGAGGATCTCCAGGTCGACGACGTCCGCGACGTCGAGCACGGTGTCGTCGACGGCGTCGAGCGCGGCGAGGGCATCAGCGAGGACCCCGTCGGCGTGCGCCGCCCCCTCGGGGGTGAGGTCCGCGAGGTGCGCCGTCCGGGCGGCCCGGGTGCCGCCGGGGGCGCTCTCCGGGGTCAGGGCGAGGACGGCGTCGGCGATCCGGGCCGCGAGCCGGCGGAACCCGGCCGTGGCGTCACCGGCGCGCGCCGGGCCGCCGCCGAAGATCGCCGCCGGGTCGTCGTCCCCGGTGCCGTCGAGGTCGTCGAGGCCCAGGTCGTCGAGGTCTGCCGCGCGGTCGGCGGCGAGGTCGTCGTGGTCGTGCCCGGTCGTGTCCCGGGCGGCGACGACGGTCGTCAGCTCGGCGTCGGCCGGCTCGACCGGGTCACCGGGGTCGTCCTCGGGGTCGACGTCGACGGCGTCCGCGGGGTCGGGCAGCCGGGGCGTGCGGGCCGGGTCCGCGCCGAACGCGCCGGTGTCGCCCCCGGTGCCGGGGGCGTGCTCGGGGTCCTGGGCGTCCCGCATGGGTCCATCGTGCCGTGCCGGAGCCCGGTGCGCCCATGGCGGGCCGCCACCTGCACCGACGTGACGATGCACCGCCGGGGACCGGGAGGTCCGACGGTGCGTCGCGGGTGCCGGCGGGACGGGCCCGCCGCAGGGTGCGGTCCCGGGCTCAGCGCCGCCCGCCGCGGTACTTCGGCGTCCGTCCGGGGCGGCGCTGCCCGCCGGTGCCGCTGCCGCTGCCGAGGATGTCGCTCCAGGCCCGGTCCGACGGGTCGCCGTCCGC
>NZ_MWLL01000037.1 GCF_002198675.1 Kineosporia sp. R_H_3
CACGGGCGGACGGCGCGGAGTGACCGCCCCGCGCCGTCCGCCCGTGCCGCGTCAGGCGGCCGTGCGGCGCCGCTTGAGGTGCTCGCGGGCGAACTCGAAGACGACGGGCAGGACGGAGACGAGGACGATCGCGAGGAGCATCGCCTCGAGGTTGTTCTTCACGAAGTCGACCCCGCCGAGCAGCCGGCCGAGCAGCGTCACGCCGGTCGCCCAGAGCACGGCGCCGATGCCGCTGTACGTGAAGAACTTGCGCCGGTCCATCTGGCCGACGCCCGCCGTCACCGTGATGAACGTGCGGACGATCGGCACGAACCGGGCCAGGACGATCGCGCGCGTGCCGTACTTGTCGAAGAACGCGACGGTCTTGTCGACGTACTCCTGCCGGAAGATCCGGGAGTCCGGACGGCGGAAGATCGCCGGGCCGGCGAAGCGGCCGATCTCGTACCCGACGACGTTGCCCGCGAAGGCCGCGACGGTGAGCACGAGGCAGGCCAGCCACAGCGGCGCCTTCACCGAGCCCTGGCCGATGAGCAGCCCGACGGTGAACAGCAGCGAGTCGCCGGGGAGGAAGAAGAGGAACAGCCCGCACTCGACGAAGACGATGGCGGCCGCGCCCCAGAGGGCTCCGTTGCCGAGCTGGTCCAGCAGGGTCTGCGGGTCGAGCCAGCTCGGGCCGAGCGCATGGGGTGCGAAGGTCACTCCCTCAGGGTACGGGCCGTAGGGTTCGGCTCCGTGGCGGACGGCGAGACTCACAGCGCGCCCCCGGCGGACCCCCAGGTGGGCGTCGGTCCGTGGCCCGGGCCCTGGCCGGACGACGCGCGGTACGACCCCGACCTGCTCCGCGACGGCGACCGGCGCAACGTCGTCGACCGCTACCGGTACTGGACGGTCGCCGCGATCCGCGCCGACCTCGACACCCGGCGGCACCCCTTCCACGTCGCGGTGGAGAACTGGGAGCACGACTTCAACATCGGCTCCGTCGTCCGGACCGCGAACGCGTTCAACGCCGCGGGGGTGCACGTCGTGGGCCGCCGGCGCTGGAACCGGCGGGGCGCGATGGTCACCGACGCCTACATGCACGTCTCGCACCACGAGGACGCCGCGACGCTCGTCGCCTGGGCGGGCTCGCAGGGGCTGCCGGTGCTCGGGGTCGACAACCTGCCGGGCTCCGTGGCGCTCGAGACCTACGTGCTCCCGCGGCGCTGCGTGCTGCTCTTCGGGCAGGAGGGGCCGGGCCTGTCGGAGCCGGCGCGGGCGGCCTGCGAGGCGGTCCTGTCCATCGCGCAGTTCGGCTCGACGCGGTCCATCAACGCCGGCGCGGCCGCGGCCGTCGCGATGCACGCCTGGGTCCGCACGCACGCAGGCGTCTGACGGGCCGGGCGGGGCCACGTCAAGGCTTGGTCAAGAGCGCGTCGGTCGGGCCTTCCGTGGGTCAACGGAACGTCAAGCCTGCGCGAAGAAAGCGTGCTGCCCGGGGCCGTTCCGTGCTCAGCGGCCGGTCGACGGCCGGGACTAGTACCAAGGGGCAATCGCGACCGGTTGCCGCCGGCTGGGAGAACTGTGTCGTAGCGGAAGTCACAGCGCGGGCCACGGTCCGGGCTCCCGAGAGGACCTCGATGAACCTCAAGAAGCGTCAGGCGGTCGTGCTCGTCGCGGCCTCCGCCCTCACCTTCAGCGCCGCTGCGGTGGGCGTCTCGTTCGCCGCCACGGGCTCCGGCCACTCCAGCTCGAAGGTCGTCAAGAGCTCCGACGACGCCCCGGGGGCCGAGCCGACCGAGGACGCGTCCGAGGACGCGAACGACGACCACGGTGCGAACTCCGGCAACGACAGCGCCGAGGACGCGAACGACGACAAGGGCGGCGACCGCGCGGACGACGCGAGCGACGACGCCACCGAGGACGCGAACGACGACCACGGTGCGAACTCCGGCAACGACAGCGCCGAGGACGCGGACGACGACCACGGCGGCCGCGGCGGTCACGGCGGTCACGGCGGCGACGACAAGGCCGGCGACGACAAGGGCTCGGACGACTGACGAGCCCTGCTGAAGACCCTTCTGGCCGTCAACGCCCCTGACGGCCCGGAGCAGGTCCGGACACCCGGCGGTCGCCCCCCGCCGTCCGGACCGCCGACGATCGGCGGACCCTCCTGTGCGCGCCTGGCCGCGCGGCAGGAGGGCCGCCGATCTCGCATGTCCGGGCCCTGCCGGCGGGCGGCGAAACTCGCTGTCCCGCGGCGACGGACGGGCATAGCGTGCCCGGATGCGGACGATGATCCCGGTCGGTGCGGACTCCCTGTGGGCCGAGGACTCCGGCGGCGACGGCGAGCCCGTCGTCCTGCTCCACCCCGGCATCGGCGACCTGCGGTCGTGGGAGGCGGTGTGGCCGGCGCTCACCGAGACCTGCCGCGTCGTCCGGTACGACTTCCGTGGCTACGGCGGGTCGCCCGCCCCGACCGAGCCGTACGACTGGGCGGACGACCTGCTCGCCGTCCTCGACGCCTTCGGCATCCCGTCCGCGCACCTCGTCGGCAACAGCCAGGGCGGCGCGACGGCGGTCGAGGTGGCGCTGCGCCGGCCGGACGCCGTCCGCTCGCTCGTGCTCCTCGCCCCCTCCGCCGGCGGCTGGCAGCCGTCGGCCGCCGAGGAGGTCGAGGCCCGGTGGGAGGCCGCCGAGGAGGCCTACGCCGCGGGTGACGAGGAGCCGCTCGTCGCGTTCATGCTCGAGCTGTGGTGCGCCGCCGGTCACGAGCCGCTCGTGCGCGACCTCGTCCGGACCAGCCTGCGCGCCGAGGCCGCCGAGGGCGTGCACCTGCGGCGGCTGCCGTCGGCGCTCGACCGCTTCGGCGAGATCTCGGTCCCGACGACCCTCCTGCTCGGGGAGCGGGACTTCCCCTCCCTCGTCGCGCTGAACGAGCAGATGGCCGCGGCGATCCCCGGCTGCCGGCTCGTCCGGCTCGCCGGCGTCGACCACCTCCCGCAGCTGCGCGTCCCCGAGCTGGTCGTCGAGACCGTCAGGGCGCACTGCGCCCGCGGCTGAGGCGGTCCCGGCGCAGGACCGGGCCCTAGCAGCCCACCGCGCACGCCGGGCGGGCGCCCCGCACCGGGCCGGGCTGTCGGCCCTCCCGGGTGCGGGTCGCGGCGCCGTGCACGCGCAGCGTCCGGCGGGCATCCCGCGGGCCGACGACGTCGGGCAGCCGCTGCCCGAGCGGGCGCAGAGCCGCGGCGAGCCGGGCGACGACGTCCGGCCGCTCGCAGACGACCATCGCGGCGAGCACCGCGGCCCCGCCGACGACGACCCGCGGCCCGAGGGTCTCCCCGAGCAGCGCGACCGAGAAGGCCGCCGCCCAGACCGGTTCGAGAGTCATGACGACGGCGGCGCGCTCCGGGGCGACGTGGGCCTGGGCCCAGGTCTGCACGAGCACCGCACCGGCGCCGGCGACGACCGCCAGGTAGCCGACGGCGAGCAGGTCGGCCGTGCCGTGCGGGAGCGTGAGCCCGCCCGGCACCGCGGCCGCCCCGCTGACGACGGTGACCACCGCGAGCTGGACGACGGTCACGCCGAACGCGTCCTTCGCCGACGCCCAGGCGCCGAGACCGAGGATGTGCAGGGCGAAGAAGGCCGCCGAGAGCAGCGTGAGCGCCTCGCCCGGGCCGACGGCGAGCCCGCGCAGCGACAGGACGCCGATGCCGACGGTGGACATCCCGACCGCGAGCCAGACCGCGCGCGGCGGCCGGCGGCGCAGGAGCAGCGCCCCGAGCACCGGCGTCAGGACGACGTACGCGCTCGTGACGAAGCCGGACACCGACGCCGACGTGTGCCCGAGGCCGACGGTCTGGAGCACCTGCGCGACGCCGTACAGCAGGCCGAGCACCGCGGCGCGGGCCGCCGTCCGCCGGCTCATGCCGACGAGCGCCGTCGGGCGCAGCGCGAGCAGGGCGACGGTCGCGACCGCGAACCGGACGGTGAGCAGGTCGGCGGCCGGGATCCGGTCCAGTGCGTCCTTGAGCAGCGGGAAGGTCGAGCCCCACACCATCGTCACGGCGACGAGCGCGCCGATGCCGACCGTCGCCGGCGCCGGGGTGCGGCGGGCGTCACCCGTTCGGAGCAGCGCGAACCTGCTCGTGCGTGCCGACGTCCTCGTGGAGGGGGTCGACGAGGGCGTGGCGAGCGGACGGGGG
>NZ_MWLL01000038.1 GCF_002198675.1 Kineosporia sp. R_H_3
CGGCGACCCGGTCGTCGAGCAGTGCGGCCGTCGCCGCGGACGTCGCCGCCGTCCTCGACGCGCTCGGGGTGGGCCGGGTCGTCGTCATGGGCACCTCCGGCGGCGGGCCGCACGCGCTCGCGACGGCCGCACTGCTCGACGACCGGGTCGCCGCGGTCGCCTCGATCGCCGGCGTCGGCCCGTACGGCGCGGACGGCCTGGACTTCCTCGCCGGGATGGGCCAGGACAACATCGACGAGTTCGGCGCCGCGCTCACCGGCGAGGGAGTGCTGCGGTCCTACCTCGAGGAGCAGCGCACCGGCCTCGCCGGGCTCACGCCCGAGCTGCTCGCGCAGAGCTGGGCGTCCCTGCTGCCGCCCGTCGACGTCGCGATCGTCACGGGGTCCGCGCTCGCGAGCGAGCTCGTCGAGAGCATCGAGCGGGCGCTCGCCCCCGGCATCGAGGGCTGGCTCGAGGACGACCTCGCCTTCTGCGCCGACTGGGGCTTCTCGCTCGACGACCTGCGCTGCCCGGTCTCGGTCTGGCAGGGCGGGGTCGACCTCATGGTCCCGGCCGCGCACGGCGCCTGGCTCGCGCAGCGGATCCCCGGCGCGCGGGCGCACCTGCTCCCCGACGAGGGCCACCTGTCGATCGCCGCCGGGAAGATCGGCGAGATCCTCGACGAGCTGCTGCCCAGCCTCTGAGGTCGACAACCAGCAAGGCATAGAACTTGCATCAGTCGATGCAAGGGTTCAGACTTGACACATGTTCGTCCTCACCGTCGACCAGCGACGCAGCCGACGCACCGCCGACCGCGTCGACGCCGCGCTCGCCCGGCTCGAGCAGCTCGCCGGCACACCCGGCGTCCGCCCGCCGGTCCGCACCTTCGAGCGGACGGCGGGTGACGAGTTCCAGGGCGTCCTCGACGACGCGCCGTCCGTCGTCGCGGTCGTCCTCGACCTCGTCCGGCAGGGCGCCTGGCACGTCGGGATCGGGGCCGGCCCGGTCGACGAGCCGCTGCCGCGCTCGACCCGGGCCGCCCACGGGACGGCGTTCACGCTCGCCCGGGCGGCCGTCGACGCCGCCAAGCGCAGCCCCGACCACGTCGCGGTCCGCGGGGTGCGGGAGGACGTCGCGCGCGACGCGGACGGCGTCCTCGGGCTGCTCGCCGCGGCGGTCGCGCGGCGCAGCGGGCCCGCCTGGGAGGCGGTCGACCTCGTGAGCGGCGGGCTCACGGTCAGCGAGGCGGCGGCCAAGCTCGAGGTGTCCCGACAGGCCGTCGGGCAGCGGCTCGCGGCCGGGCTGTGGCCGCAGGAGCGGGCCGCCCGGCCGGCCGCCGCGCGTCTGCTCGACGAGGCCGGCCGCGGCTGAACCCGCCCGGGTGCGCCCCGGCGGGCCCGCGCGTCAGTGCAGCAGGGCCCAGCCCGCGCCCGCACTGGCGACCGCCCACAGGACGCTGCCGAAGGTGCCGATGATGAAACGCTCGGCGGCCGCGGGGGCCCGCAGCTCGGGGTAGCGGCCCAGGCCCTTGACGGCGAGCACGACCGCGACCCCCTCCGGCCAGCCGAGGAGCACGGACGACGTCACGGCGAGCCGCTCGAGGACACCGATCCACGCGCCGCCGTGCAGCAGCGTCGGGTCGGCCGGGCTCGGGGTGCCGGGGGCCGCGCCGGGGTTGGTCGCCAGGCGCAGCAACGCGGTGGCCACCGGCCCGCCGGCGCTCGCACCGGCGAGGACGGCGAGCGCGACCGCGGCCTCCGCGACCCAGCCGGTGACGGCCGGCGCGACCCAGGCGAGCGCACCGGCCGCGCCGAGGAGCACGACGGCGACGACGAGGGCGACGAGCGCCCGGGCCCGCTTGCGGCGCACGGGAGGCAGCTCGCGGTAGAAGCCGAGCGCCAGCACGGACACGGCCGCGAGGAGCAGGAGCGAGGCGACGGTCACGGGAGCAGTCTGCCGCGGCCGTCCGACAGCCCGCGATCTTGTGGCGTACCGCAGGACGCACGAACGCCCGCCGAGCGCGGCGTGTCGGTCCTGGGAGCGCTCTTGTGACGAGCTGCGGTACGCGCGCTGCAACGTCCGGCAACCCTCGTCGTCCGGCCGGCCCGGCGGCAGGGTGGGGTGGCAGCCCGGGGTTGGTCGGTCCCCGGGGGTTACGTCGCGTCGTGTCCCGGGTCACACTGGTGCTCCCCTCGAGGTGGAGGTGACGCCCGGTGCAGGCCGCGCGGCTGGAGAGCGCCGTGCCCGTGGGCACCGACCCACGGGCGCACGCGCGCACCCTGTCGCGCCTGCACGACGCCGCGGTCGCGGGGGCCCGGAGCCCCGGCCGCCGGATGCCGGGCGCGCCCCGACCGGTCATCGAGGACTCCTGGCGCCGGGTGCAGACGAGCGGCCTCGACCCGGACGGCCACGGCAGCGCACCGGAGCCGCTGGGCCGCGAGGACCTCGAGGCCCGGCGCGAGGCGAGCGGGTTCCTGCCGGCGCTGCAGACCCTGCGCGGCGGGCTCGTGAGCATCGCCGACGAGGCGCTGCACATCATGGTCGTCGTCGACGCGGGCGGCCGGATCCTCTGGCGGGACGGCAGCAGCGCCGTCCGCCGCCGGGCCGACGGCCTCGGGTTCGTCGAGGGCGCGGCCTGGGACGAGGGCGCCGTCGGCACGAACGCGATCGGCACCGCGCTCGTCGCGCGGCGACCGGTCCAGGTCTACTCGGCGGAGCACTACGTGCGGTCGCACCATTCCTGGACGTGCGCGGCGGCCCCGGTCCACGACCCGCGGACCGGGCGGCTGCTCGGCGTCGTCGATGTGAGCGGGCCGGCCGCCACCGTGCACGCGAGCACGCTCGCGCTGGTCGACGCCGTGGCCCGGCTCGCCGAGCAGCGTCTGCACACCGAGCACCAGGCCGAGCTGGTCCGGCTGCGCGCGGTCGCCGCGCCGATGCTCGCCCGGATCGAGGGCCGGGCCCTGGTCACCGACCGGCACGGCTGGCTCGCCGCGGCGGCCGGCGTCGCCCCCGTGGACCGCGTGCTGCTCCCCGACAAGGTCGACGACGAGCGCACCTGGCTGCCGTCGTTCGGCCCCTGCCGGCTCGAGCCGGTGCCCGGCGGCTGGCTGGTCCGGCTCGAGGACGGCGCGCCCGCCGGTGCGAGCGCCACGACGACGGTGGTCCTCGACGTCCGCGGCACCCGGCAGTGGCGCCTCGTCATCGACGGTCCGAGCGGCGCGTGGGAGCAGTCGCTGAGCCCCCGGCACGCCGAGCTGCTCCTGCTCCTCGCGGCCCACCCCGAGGGCCGGACGGCGAGCGAGCTCGCGCACGACCTCTTCGCCGACCCCGCGCGCACCGTCACGGTGCGGGCCGAGCTCTCCCGGCTGCGCCGCAACCTCGGCGGGGTGCTCGACCACAAGCCGTACCGGTTCGCCGAGTGGGTCGACCTCGACATCCGCTGGCCGCAGCGGCCGCAGGACCTGCTCGCCTTCTCGTCGTCGCCCGGCGTGCGCCGGCTGCGCGCCGCGCTCGGGGACGGCGGCGGCGCGGCGGGCGAGGGTGCGGGNTGGTAGCGCACGGGTGGGTACGACATGCGGGGCTGCGGCGGACGAGGACTGACGGCAGGCTGCCCCGCATGTCGTACCCACCCGTGCGCTACCAGGGCGTCCGCGGCGAGACGACCGCGTGGCTGCGCCCGCACGACGCACCGCGCGACGTCGACAACGCCGCCGGCGGCGGCGCCGCCTACCTCGCGACGGCCGCCGCCACCGGCGGCGCGTTCGGGCTCTACCGCTGGGACATGGGCCCGGGGCCCAGCGGCCCCGGCCCGCACTTCCACCGGTCGATCACCGAGTCGTTCTACGTGCTCACCGGGACGGTCCGGCTGTTCGACGGCGGGCGCTGGCTCGACGCCGTCCCGGGCGACTTCCTCCACGTGCCGATCGGCGGCGTCCACGCGTTCCGCAACGAGTCGGGCGAGCCGGCGTCGATGCTGCTGCTCTTCACCCCGGGCGCCCCGCGCGAGGAGTACTTCGAGGTGCTCGCGGACGCCGCCCGGCGCGAGGGGATGACAGACGACGAGCGGCTGGACTTCTTCCTGCGGCACGACAACCACTGGCTCTGAGCGGCCGGCGCGGGCCGATGTCACAGCGCACCCCCGCCGCCACGTCCTCCCCGTATGACGACACGACAGGACACGCCGGGGACGCTCCGCCCGGCACGACCCGGCACGACGACCACGGACCGCGTCGCGGCCGCCCTGCTGGCCCTCACCGGTGCGACCGTCGGCGGCTGGGCGCTGCTCGGCCCCGCCTCGTTCTACGCCGGCTTCCCCGGCGGCGGCCGGTCGTGGGTCGCCCCGGACGGGCCGTTCAACGAGCACCTCGTGCGGGACGTGGGCGCCCTGAACCTCGCGCTCGCCGTCCTCGCCGTCGCGGCGCTGCGGTCCGTCGACCACCGGACGGCGCGCCTGGCGGGCGTGGTGTGGCTCGTCTTCGCCGTCCCCCACCTCGGGTACCACGCCGGGCACCTCGCGGCGCTGCCCGTCGCGGACCGGGTCGTGCAGACTGTCGCCCTCGCCGGCGTCGTGCTGCTCGCTGCGGTGCTCTGCCGGCCGGTCCGGGCGGGAGGTGCACGGTGAGGGTCGCGGTCGCCGGTGGCACCGGCCTCGTCGGGCGGCTCGTCGTGGCGGCGCTGCGCGACCGCGGGGACGAGCCCGTCGTGCTCGCCCGCTCGACCGGCGTCGACCTGACGACCGGTGCCGGTCTGGACGCCGCGCTCGACGGCTGCACCGCGGTCGTCGACGCCTCGAACGTCACGACGACCCGCCGCGCGGTCGCCGAGGGGTTCTTCGACGCCGCGACGACCCACCTCGTGGCCGCGGCGCGGCGGGCCGGCGCGGGTCACCTCGTCGTCCTCTCGATCGTCGGCATCGACGACGTCGACCTCGGCTACTACGCGGGCAAGAGGCGGCAGGAGCAGGTCGTCCGCGCGGGATCCGTGCCGTGGACCGTCCTGCGGGCCACCCAGTTCCACGAGTTCGCCGGGCAGTACGCCGGCGGCGTCCGCGGACCCGTCCTCGCCGTCCCCTCGATGCTCAGCAGACCCGTTGCGGCGCAGGAGGTCGCCGCCCGGCTCGCCGGTCTCGCCGCGGCCGGCCCCGGCGGGGACGCCACCCCGCTCGCCGGCCCGCGGACCCTGCACCTGGCCGACATGGTGCGCGGCTACCTGCGCGCGACCGGGCGGCGCCGGGTCGTCGTCCCGGTGCGGCTGCCGGGGGCCGCCGGGCGGGCCCTGGCCCGTGGTGCGCTCGTGCCGGCCGCCCCCTTCGACGCCGGGACACGCACGTTCGAGGAGTACCTGGCATCTCTCGGCGAGACGCGGCGGCTCCGGGCGGCCCGATGACGCCCGGGCCGCGCGCCGAGGAGCTCGCGCGGGCCTGGGCGGCCCAGCGCGGCCGGCTCGTCGGGGTCGCGTACGCCGTCCTCGGCAGCCGCGCCGAGGCCGAGGACGTCGTCGCCGACTGCTGGCTCTCGCTCGTCGCGGCCGACGCCCGCGACCCGGTCCGGGACGTCGAGGCGTGGGCGACGGTCGCCGTCGCCCGGCGCGCGCTCGACGTCCTGCGCTCGGCCCGGGTCCGGCGGGAGGCGTACGTCGGGCCGTGGCTGCCCGAGCCGATCGTCGGCGACGGCCCGGCGACCGCCGCGGCCGACCCGGCGGACCGGGTCACGCTCGACGAGCGGGTCAGCTACGCGCTCATGGTCGTCCTGGAGACGCTGAGCCCCGCCGAGCGCACCGCGTGGGTGCTCCACGACCTCTTCGGGCTGCCCTTCCCGGACGTCGCCCGGGCGGTCGGGCGGACCCCGGCCGCCGTCCGCCAGCTCGCCGTCCGGGCCCGCGCCCACGTGGGGTCGGGCGCGGCCCGGGTCGACGTGGACCGCCGGGAGCAGCGCCGGGTCGCCGAGGCGTTCCTCGCCGCGGCGGGCGGCGGCGACCTCGCCGCGCTCGTCGCCGTCCTCGACCCGGACGCCGTCCTCACGAGCGACGGCGGCGGGGTCGTCAGCGCGGCCCGGCGCCCGGTCCGCGGGGCCGACGACGTGGCCCGGTTCGTGCTGGGCATCGGGCGCAGGATGCAGGCCGGGGACGCCGTGCACCCGGTGACCGTCAACGGCGGCCCCGGCTTCGTCGCGACCCGGGACGGCGCGACCTTCCTCGTCGCGGCGCTCACCGTCGAGGGCGGCCGGGTGACCCGGGTCGACCTCGTCCTCGCGCCGGGCAAGCTGCCCCGGTAGCGGGCCGCGCCCGGCGGTGCGTGCTCCGACCGGCGTCCCCGGGCCGGGGCCGCATACAGTGCCCTCGTGCCTCTCAGCGACTCCGACGTCTCCCGCATCCTCTGCGTCGCCGCCCACCCGGACGACCTCGACTTCGGTGCCGCGGGCACCTCGGCCGGCTGGACGGCGTCCGGCCTCGCCGTCACGTACCTGCTGTGCACCCGCGGCGACCAGGGCGGGTTCGACGACACCCCGCGCGAGGAGATGCCGCGCATCCGCGAGGCCGAGCAGCGCGCGGCCGCCGCGGCGGTCGGTGTCGAGGACGTCCGCTTCCTCGACGGCTACCGCGACGGCTGGCTCGACCCGACGCACGAGCTGCAGCGCGACATCGTCCGGGTCATCCGGCAGGTCCGGCCCGAGCGGATGCTCATCCAGTCGCCCGAGCGCAACTGGGCCAGGATCGGGGCCAGCCACCCGGACCACCTCGCGGCCGGCGAGGCGTCGATCCGTGCGATCTACCCGGCGGCCCGCAACCCGTTCGCCTACCCCGAGCTCCTCGACGACGAGGGCCTGGAGCCGTGGACGGTCAAGGAGGTCTGGCTCATGGCCGACCCCTCGCCCGACCACTTCGTCGACATCACCGACACCTTCGGCCGCAAGCTCGACGCCCTCAACGCGCACAAGAGCCAGACGAGCCACCACGACGACCTCGAGGCGATGCTCCGCAGCTGGGGCTCGTACACGGCCGAGGCTGCGGGGCTGCCCGAGGGCCGGCTCGCGGAGGCGTTCCGGATCGTCACGACCGGCTGAGCACCTCGGGGCGGCCCCGGCGGGATCCCCGCGATCTTTCTGCGGGTGTCGACCAATCCGCGGGTGCGGGTACGCCGAACGGGTGGTGACCGGCGCCACACGGGCGCCGCGGACCCCCGGGAGTTCCCATGTCCCACCGCTCCACGGCCGGCTCACCGCCGCCCCGCCGTCCCCGTACCCGGACCACGACCCGGACCCGCGCCGTCCTCGCCGCGACCGCCGCGACCGCCGTCCTCGGCGGCGCGTTCGCGACGTCCGGCCCGGCGGCCGCCTCCAGCCACCGGGAGGCGCCGTCGATCGCCGGCTCCCCGCGGCTCGACACGACGGACGTCTACGCGTTCCTCAGCCCGGACAAGGCGGGGACAGTCACCCTCGCCGCGAACTGGCTGCCGTTCTCCGAGCCCGCGGGCGGCCCGAACTTCTACACGTTCGCGGACGGCGCGGCGTACGACATCGCCATCGACACCAACGGCAACGCCAAGCCGGACATCATCTACCGCTGGCAGTTCCGGACCACGGTGAAGAACAAGGGCACGTTCCTCTACAACACCGGCCCGGTCACCTCGCTCACGGACCCCGACCTCAACGTCGTCCAGACCTACGACCTCAAGAAGTACGCGAACGGCCGCTGGTCCACCCTCGCGAAGAACCGGATCGCCGCGCCGTCGAACGTCGGCAAGGCCTCGATGCCGAAGTACGCGGACCTGCGCAAGCAGGCCACCTACAAGGTCGGCGACCGGGACGTCTTCGCCGGGCAGGCCGACGACCCGTTCTTCCTCGACCTGCGCGTGTTCGACCTGCTCTACGGCGGCGACCTCTCCGAGGTCGGCAACGACACCCTCGCCGGCTACAACGTGAACACGGTCGCGATCCGGGTGCCGGTCAGCGAGCTCGGCGGCTCGAAGAACGTCATCGGCGTCTGGTCGGAGACCCTCGCGAAGGGCGCCGACGGGCAGCTGCGCCGGGTCTCGCGGCTGGGCAACCCGCTCGTCAACGAGGTCGTCATCCCCGCCAAGGACAAGGACCGCTTCAACGCGTCCCGGCCGCAGGGCGACGGCCAGTTCCTCAAGTACGTGACGAACCCGGGGCTGCCGAAGGTCGTCGAGAAGGTCTACGGCATCAAGGCCCCGGCCGAGCCGCGCAACGACCTCGTCTCGGTCTTCCTCACCGGGGTCAAGGGGCTCAACCAGCCGAAGAACGTGGTGCCCGGCGAGATGCTGCGGCTCAACCTCACCCCGTTCGCCGGACAGACGCCGAGCCGGCTCGGTGTCGTCGGCGGCGACAACAACGGCTTCCCCAACGGCCGCCGGCTCACCGACGACGTGCTCGACGCGGCGCTCCAGGTCGTCGAGGGTGAGCTCGTCGGCGCGCCGAACGACCTCGGGGACGGCGTGAACGCGAACGACGTGGCGTTCGGCAGCACCTTCCCGTACGTCGCCCTGCCGCACAGCGGCTCCGGCTCGGTGAACAGCCCCGCCGGCGCCGCCAAGGCCAAGGGTGCCGGGCTCGTCAGCCCGCTCGAGGGCGGCAAGGCCGACGTCGTCACCGCGGGTGGGACCGGTTCGCCCGCAACGGGTTCCGGCACGACCGCACTCGGCCCGACGACGGCCGCGGCGCAGGTCTCGCCGGCCTCGGACCGGACGGCACTGCAGGCCGGTGCCGGTCTCGGCACCGCGGCGCTCGCACTCGCCGGGGGTGCGCTGCTGCTCGGCCGCCGTCGCCGGCTCGTGCAGGCCCGCGACGCCGTCCGCGCGTCGACGGTCTGACCAGCGTCTGACGGGCGACCGCCGGTCGCGGCCCGGGACTCCTCCCGGGCCGCGG
>NZ_MWLL01000039.1 GCF_002198675.1 Kineosporia sp. R_H_3
ACGTCTGCGGCGCCCCCGATGGGCGCGCCGCAGACGTCGCAGTAGTCGTCCGCCGAGGAGGTGTGCCCCTCGGGACAGGTGTACGTCGCCATCGCCCCTACTTCTTGACCCGCGTCGTCTTCGTCGAGCTCGTGTCGAGCGCCATCTCGTCGAGCTTGTCGACGCCGCGCTTGAGCCTGACCGTACCCGTGGCGGGGTCGTCGATGTCCACGACCTTGCGAAGTCGGCTCGTCGCCTCGTCGTTCCCGGTCGCCTCGGCGAGCTGGACGGCCCGCCCGAGCTTGGTCGTGGCGGTCGCCTCGTCGCCCGCGGCCTTCGCCGCGAGGCCCTCCTGGATCACCTCGGCGAGCTCGGCCTGGCCGGTGTAGTGCGCCACCGCGGGGTTGATCCGGGTCGTCAGGGTGTCGTCGGCCGACCAGAGCGCCTTGACGAGCGCCTGGGTCTTCACCTCGTCCCGGACGGCGACCATGACCCGCGCGGCGAGCTGCTCGGAGCCGAGCGGCTTCGAGGCGAGCCGGACGGCGACGTGGTAGTCCCGGGTCTCGTCGCCCCACGCGCCGGTCGGGTAGGCCCCGGTGAGCGGGTTGAGGTCGGTGCGGCGCGCGGTGAGGTCCTCGACCTGCGGCGAGACCTGCCGGACGAAGAGCACCTGCGCACCCTGCGGCGCCCAGACCCGCAGCTGCGCGTCGGCGACGCCGCGGCCCATCGCCTGCTGCATGAGGTCGGCGAACGCCTGCTCCATCGAGGCGGTGTCCGGGATGAGGTCGACCGTCCCGAGCAGGGCCGTGGCGACCCCGCGCAGCTCGGAGACGTCCCAGTCGGCGCCGACGCCGCGGCAGTCGCACTGGAAGACGCCCTTCGCCTGCCGGATGCCGGCCTGGAGCGCCTCGTCGGTCTCGCTCTGGTTCTTGCCGTCGGTGAGCAGGATCGCGTGCCGCTGGGTGGCCTGGGGCACCGTCGAGAACAGCTGGCTGGCCAGCCGCAGCCAGGAGCCGATCGCCGTCCCGCCGCCCGCGACGAGCCGGCTCACGGCCTGCCGGGCCGCGGCCCGGGCGCCGGGCTCCATCCGGACCATCGGGGAGACCGCGTTCGGGTACGGGAAGGCGCGGTCGGCGCCGTCCGTGCCCGCGATGACCGCGAACCACGTGCCGTCGAGGATCTGGTCCACGGCGACGGCCGCGGCGCGCTGGGCGGCGACGATCTTGTCGCCGGCCATCGAGCCGGACGTGTCGACGATGATGATCTCCGCGGCCTCGTCACCCTCGGCCGCGCCTGCGGCGCCGGCCCCGGTGCACGTGACCGAGACGATCGCGTGGACGTCGGTGCCGCCGTCCGGCAGGAACTCGTTCTGGTAGATCTCCGCGGCGAAGTCCGCCATCGTCTGTGCCTCTCTCGTGAGTTGCGTCGTGTCCGTGCCGAGCCCCGCGCAGCCGGGTCAGCCGCAGCGCACCAGCGCAGTGGTGATGTTGTCGTGGCCGCCCTGCTCGTTCGCCCACGTGGTCAGAGCCTCGGCGAGCGCGACCGGTTCCGCGCCGACCCGGGCCTGCGTCGCCGTGAGCAGCGCGCCGAGGTCCTCGGGGGCCGAGCAGTAGTTCCAGAGGCCGTCGGAGCACACGAGCAGCCAGCCCGGGGCGCTCACGTCGACGGTGACGGTGCGGGGCGGGCCCTCCGGGGAGTCCGCACCGAGCCAGCGGGTGATCGCGTGCGCCTGCGGCAGCTTCTCGGCCTCCTCGCGGGAGAGCCCGTGGGCCATCGCCTCGGCCGCCCAGGAGTCGTCCGTGCTCACCTGGAGCGGGGTGCCGCCGTCCGGGAACCAGTAGGCCCGGCTGTCACCGATCCACGCGACGACGGCCCGGCCGGTCTCGACGAGGGCCGCGACGAAGGTGCAGGACGGCGGGTTCGGGCCCTTGACCCCGACCGCGACCCGGGTCGCGGCGTCGTTGGCCGCCGCGGCGGCCCGGGTGAGCAGCTCGTCGGCGGTGATCGGCGGCTCGGACCCCGGCGCGGCGAGGACGTCACGCGCCGCGCGGGACGCCGCGAGGCTCGCGACGTCGGACTCCGGCGCCGACGAGACGCCGTCGCAGACGACGACCGCGGCCCACGACCCGGGCTCGGCCCTGGCCGCGACGGCCATGGCGTCCTCGTTCCGGGCGTGCCGTCGGCCCCGGTCGCACACCGCGCCCATCCACGGGGCGGGCTGCTCGACGAAGTGGTCGCGCGGGCGGGGCGCGGGCGTGCCGCACTGCTCGCAGTAGCCGTCGGAGGCGACGGTGCCGCCGCACGAGGCGCACGTCGCCGCGCGCCCGTCGAGGTCCGGCACGACGACCAGGACGCCGGGCGCCCGGGCCGGGCCGGCCGGCGCGCTGCGCGCGGTGAGCTCGATCGGGGCCGCCTCCGGGTCCGGGACGTCCTCCGGGAGCGGGGTGCCGCGCCCGAGGTCGGCGCCGCAGCTCTCGCAGAACGCCTCGCCGGCCGCGGTCGGCGTCCCGCACACCGGGCAGTCGACGACGGCCCCGACCGGCGGTGCCGGGGTGTCGAGCTCGACGGGCGACTCGAGCTGCCCGTCCGCCGGCTGCGCGTCGGGCTGCACGTCGGGCTGTGCGTCGGGCTGCGCAGACGCCTGGGCCGGCGGTTGGGCGGGTGGTGCCTGGGGTGCCTCGCTCATCGGAGCGTCCACCGCCGTACCCGGTTGGCCTGGTCCACGAGCCGCACCCGTTCCTCCCCGTCGTCGGACATCTGCGCCAGCTGACGGTAGGCCGCCTCGAGGCCGTCGCGCAGGTGGGGCTCGGTCGCGGCGTGTCCGTCGATGCGGATCTTCTCGTCCGCGCCGTCCGAGAGCACCTTCGCGAGCGCCACGTCGAGGACGTTCGCGGTGAGCCGGGCCCGGTCGAGCGGGTCGATCGTCACGGCGCTGATGCTGTCCATCGCGGCCGCGAGGCTGTTGAGCCCGCGCCCGGACGCCGCGAGCAGCCCGGCCCGCTGGCGGCGGGCCTCGACGAACGCCCGGCTCGTCGACGGCACGAGGTCGAGCGCCGCGAGCGCGCCGTCGAGGTCGCCCCGGGCACGGCGCAGCCGGCACAGCCCGAACGCGGCGGGTGCGGTGTAGTTCGCGTCGGTCCGCGCGCACGTCGCGTAGAGCGACTGCGCGACGTCGGACTCCCCCGACGTCTCGCACGACAGGCCGAGCGCGAGCTTGGGCGCGAGCTCGCCGGGGACCTGGCCGTAGACGGCGTTGAAGGAGGCCCGGGCCGCGACGGCGTCGTTCTTCGCGAGCGCGGCGAGGCCCTGGAGCCAGACCGCGCGCCACTCCCACGGGTCGTCCGCGAGCACCTTGGCGATCGCGGCGTCCGCGATGTCGTACCTGCCCGCCTCGACGGCCGCCCGGGCCGTCGCGAGGTGGATCTCGACCGTCTCCTCGGGGGCGCGCTGGAGCGCCTTGACCCGCTCGGCGGGGTCCGCGACCGAGAGGGCCGCGAGCCAGGACGCCATCCGGTCGCCGGTGTCCACGCGCAGCGCGGGCAGCTCCTCCCACGTGAGGTCGTCCCCGGAGACGACGGGCGCCTCGAAGAGCACGGACGGCGCCGAGTGCAGCGCGACCGAGGAGTTCCCGGCCGCGGCGACGATCTCGCGCAGGACGCCGAGCAGCTGCACGCGCAGCTCGTCCGCGGACTGGAACCGGTCGGCCGGGTCGGGCGCGCAGGCCTTGGCCAGCAACCGGTACAGGCTGTCGTGGGCGGCGAAGACCGGGACGTCGGCGACCGGCGGCAGCGAGGCGACGTACGTCGACTGGTAGCCGCGGAACTCCATGACGAGCACGGTGAGCGTGCGGCCGATCGTGTAGATGTCCGAGGCGATCGACGGGCCGACGTCCGGCACCTCGGGCGCCTGGTAGCCGACCGTGCCGTAGATCGCCGAGTCCATGTCCCCGATCCGTCGGACGCCGCCCATGTCGATGAGCTTCACGGCGTCGCCGACCTGGATCATGTTGTCCGGCTTGAAGTCGCAGTAGATCAGCCCGAGGTCGTGCAGGTACTGGAACGCGGGCAGGATCTCGACGAGGTAGGCGACCGCCTGGTCGACGGGGATCGGGTCGTAGCGCCCGCCGGCCGCGCGCATCCGGTCCTTGAGGATCGACTTCAGGCTCGTGCCGCCGACGTACTCCATGACGATGTAGCCCGCGCCCTCGTGGAGCACGAAGTTGTAGATCTCGACGATGAGCGGGTGCGCGACCTCGGCGAGGAACTGCCGCTCGGCGACCGCCGCCGCGTACGCGTCGGGGTCGCCGGAGTTCAGCAGGCCCTTGAGGACGACCCACCGGTCGGAGACGTTCTTGTCCCGGGCCATGTAGATCCACCCGAGACCGCCGTGCGCGAGGCAGCCGGCGACCTCGTACTGGCCGGCGACGAGGTCGCCGGGCTTGAGCTTGGGCGCGAAGTCGAACGGCGTGCGGCAGTTCGGGCAGAACCCCTCGGTGCGCCCCGGCCGGCCCTCGCGGGTGCGGCCGACGGGTTTGCCGCACGACGGGCAGTAGCGCCGGTCCTCGGGCACCGACGGGTTCTTCATGATCGCGGCGACCGGGTCGATCTCGGGGATCGGCGGGATCGTCGTCAGGCCGGCGCCGAGCCGCGCGCCGCGCAGCCGGGTCGAGCTCGTGCCGACCTTGCGGGTGGCCCGGGTGCCCTTGGCCCGCACCGAGCCGATCGGTGCGCTCGCGAGCCGGTTCGAGGACGACGTCACCGACGACCGCGTCGACGACGTCGGGCCGACCGGCGCGGACGAGGCGGGCAGCGACGTCGGCGGCAGCGGGACGGACGACGGCAGGGACGATGCGCCGGGCGCCGGCGCGGAGGCGCCCGGGACGGATCCGCCGACCGCGCTGGCCCCGCCGGCACCGGCCGCGGCGGGCATCCCGCACACGTCGCAGTAGCCGTCGAGGATCGTGCCGGTGCAGCCGGGCTGGGTGCAGCGCTGGGCGCTCATGACGTCGCTCCTGTGGCGTCGGCCGGCGGGGTGGCCGGCTGGTCTGCTGCGGGGGGTTCCGGGG
>NZ_MWLL01000004.1 GCF_002198675.1 Kineosporia sp. R_H_3
CGATGGCCGCTCACGTCATGATCGACACGCGGCCCACGACCTCACCCGAACTCCACCACGCCAGGGGACGTGACCCGTCCTGCTCTCGTTCGCGCTTGTGTACCGGCGTGGCGTGACCGTGACGGCAGCCACAATGGGCGGCGATGCCGAAGTCCCGGTACGCCCAGGGTGGCGTGCGGGCATGGCGTCAGTCCCGATCCTCGGGCTGCTCTTGCTGGCCGGCCTGCTGGGCAGCCAGGAGGTCTCGGAGAACCTGCTACCGGTGTTCTTCTGGCTCGTGGTTTGGGTAGGGCTGCCGCTGGCCGTCGGCCTCATAGGTGACTTTACTCGCCCGCTCAACCCGTTCGGCGCCATCGCCCGGGCTACGGACTCACCCGCGCTGCGCCGCGTGATCCTCGATAGGACAGCGCCGCTGCCGTGGCCGCGACGGCTCGGCTGGTGGATGAGTGGGGCACTGTTCTTCACAGTCGTGGTCGGCGAGCTCGTCGTTAACGCGACTGTGACGTTGCCGCGGGTGACCGCTGTCGGCCTGCTCGTGTACGCCCTTGCGTGCGCGGTCGCGGGCGTCGTCGTCGGCTCGGACGCCTGGGCCGCCCGCGGCGAGATGTTTGCCGTCGTGTTCTCGACCTGGGGCCGGCTGGGCTGGTTCCGCTTCGGTGCACCGGGACGGCAAGGGTTCGGTGGAGGCCTCGACGCCCCCTTCGACGCGTCGGTGAGCCGGGTCGTCGGCGTCGTGCTGCTCCTGGTCTCGGTGTCCTTCGACGGCTTGCTTTCGACCCCGCAGTGGGGGTCGATGACCTCGGAACTGCCGGCTGGCCTCGCACCAGGTACAAGTGGCCACAACGTTCTTGCGACATCGGTGCTTGCGGCGCTCACACTGGCGACGTTGCTCGTCTTCGGCGGTTTCGCGGTGGTAGCGGCGAGGACCGGCGGCCGGTCTGTCGGTGGGCTCGCGGCCCTGACCGGTCTTCTCCCCTCGCTGCTGCCGATCGCCTACGGCTACCTGCTCGCACACTACCTCCAGTACGTCGCGATCAACGGGCAGCTCCTGCTGCCGCTGCTCGGCAACCCCGTGGGACTGGAGAGCTGGCCGCTTCACCTGCCGTACCCGTTCAACGACGACTACGCGGTGGCGACGGGAGTGCTGCCGACGTCGTTCATCTGGTACTTCCAGATCGTCGTCATCATCGGCGCCCATATTCTCGCCGTGGTGCTGGCCCACCGACACCTCGCGACCAGCGCCCCCGCTCCGGCGCTCGCCCGTCGCTCGGAGTGGCCGTGGCTCGCCGCGATGGTCGGGTATACAATGCTCAGCCTGTGGCTCCTCGCCCAGCCCCTGGTACAGGACAGCAGCGCCTCCGCAGAGCCCCGCACCGCCCGACCGACGGCCGCAGGATTGACGTGGTTCCAGGGTGCATCGCTCTCATGAGAGTCGGTCCCGCGTCGTCTGCCGCACCCGCCGGGCCGCCCGGCCGATGGCCCACAGCCAAGCCGCAGCCAGGACGGCTGCCCTCGTGACGGGACTCAGTGGCGCGCTGGCGGCGCGGCTCGCGGTGGCCGGTGATGTAGAGGTGCGTAGCGTCGGTGCACTCACGGTCTTCGCGGGTCCCTTGTCGTGCTCCCCGACGCTCGCTTGCCGCCGTGAGCTGCTCAGACGGGGCCGGTGCCGGCAGAAGCTCGCCGCCGGGCTGATCAGGGCGTTCGTGTGCCTCCCTGTCGCCGGACGCGTTCGTGAAAGTGGCGCCCGTGGTTTCCGCCGTCTCAGTCGACGAAGAGGCCATACTTGCCATGGCCGGTTGGGCTGCGATGGTCTGCGGGACACTGCCTCGACGCGGCGCGGCGACTGGGTCATGCTCGCGGTAGCGACGGAGACGTTCGGACCGCTCCACGTGCCGCTGTACGGGTGGTGCGTCCTCGTCCTCGACTTTGAGGTACGGCTGCTGCTGGGCGCGGTGCCGATGCTCGGCAAGAGCTGGGGTGCACTGGCGATCGCGCAGACCGTCGCGGACCTTGCCGGGTGGTGGCTGCGGTGATCCCGCTACGCCTCTGGTATGCAGGCGGAGGGCGTCCCGGTGTACGTCAAACCCCCCAGTGGCGGGCGCTGTTCGTGCTCGGATTCGCCGTGCTCGCCCTCGGGGCGACAGTGACTATCCGGCCGCCACACGCGCCACCGCTGTATGACGGGCTCGGCTTCCCCGACGAGCCGTACCGGTGGGTGACGACACCCCCGGGGCTAGAGGGTGCGCCACGGGCACCGACACCCGCCGCGGTGACGATCGGCGTCACTGACGGCATGAGCGACGGCTCACGTGCATTCAGCAGCGAGCAGGGCCCGCAGATCGCGTTCGCCGTCAGGGACGGAGCTTTCACCGTCCCCGCGGGCGCGACGTCGATCGAGGTCACTGCTTCCCCCGAGGCAGCACCTGCCGCCCGGCCTGCCAACGGAGCCCTCGTCAGCAACCTCTACCGGCTCAAAGCGATCGCGGACGGCAAACCCGTGACGCTCGCACCGAACGCCACCGTCATCATCAACCTGCGCGCCAGTCAGTCGACAACCCAGAACGTCATCATCTCCACATGGGACGGCGCCCGCTGGACGCAAGTAGCTACTCGCCAAGTCGGACAGGAGGTCTACGCTGCGGAACTGCCGACCCTCACGCCTGTGGCGGTCGTTCGGCTCGAGCAAGGTGTGCTGCCCACGGTCCACGCGCCAGGGCCCACGACCCGCCCGAGCGCCGCGACGGCAATTGGATCGAACCCTAGCGGCGCCGTCGGTGGCGACGGCGCCGTCCGCGGTCGCGCTTTGTGGCTCATCCTGGCTGGCACCATCGCCCTACTTGCCGCGGCGCTCATCACAGTGCGGCGATGGCCCGAAGCCGACTCATAGTCTGCTCTGGTAACGCCCAGACTGCCCGGGCCTGGCACGCGTCGCCAGGCGTACTTCGGATGACGCTCGCAGCCAGGGCTAGATGGAGCTGGCACTCACCTGGGGAAGGCCAAGCGTCGGGGCTTCTGGTAGCGCCGCTCGGTGAGTGTCGACGACGGTTGATCTGAACCGACCGGCGGGCCACGTCTTGGCCCGCCGTGGCGAGCCGCCCGCGCGGAGGAAATGTGCTTGATCGACGGGCGTCATGTCACGGTGCGGACTCCCCCCGTGCATGCAGCGAGCGGGTCATCTGGGTGATCTCGGCCAGTTGGGCGTTGACGATGTTCCGGGCCAGGGCTCGGACCTCGGGTCGGTCGGTCCGGTCGAGAATGGCCTGGGCCATCGCGACCCCGCCGCGGTGGTGTGCGACCATGAGACGGAGCCACATGATCTCCGCAGGCCGCCCCTTAAGTGCCGCGAGTGCGGCGATGTCGGCCTGGGTGGCCATCCCTGGCATCCTGCCATCCGGGAGCAGCGCTGTGGCGCGGTGTGTAGGCGAACCGCCAGTGCCTGTGGCATCCATTCCACTCATGGCCCCCGTGGCATCGGAGGCCATCCAGGCCATCCGCGGGCGGCTGCCGGTCTGCGGCAGGCCCCACTGGGTGAGCCAGCCGAACATCTGCCCGGCCTGCTGCTGCTGGCCCAGGGCGATGTCGTAGGCCAGCGTGCGGATGGTCGGATCGGACGTGTCGTCCCGGATGATCATGGCCATCTGGACGGCCTGGTCGTGGTGGGCTTGCATGTCGCGGGCGAACCCGGCCTCGGCACTGTCGTCGCCCGGCGGGCGCGGCCCGGCCATGGCGAACCCGATCAACCCGGCGGCCAGAAGGGCCAGCAGTGTGATCAGGGTGAGGGCGACGGCCTGCTGCGCGGACAACCGGCGGTCGGGTGTCCCCCACGGCCGCGGCGACCCGGTGTGCGCGTCGGTGGTCGCGGTCATCACGTTGGGGTCCCTGTCCCGCCGGTGCAGGACGCCCCGGACTCGGGCGCGTTAGGGCCCTGCCGGTAGGTGCGGATGAACTCCGGTAGTCGCTTGTCGCTCGCCCCGGTCAGCGGGAGCTGCTTACCCCAGCCGCTGACCACGACGGGCGCGGGCAGCTCGGGGTAGGGGGAGAGGACGAGGTAGGTCTGCCCGCCTGCGATCTGCCGCAAGGCGGCGATGTCGGTGGCCGGGAGGTCCGGGCGGTATGTGATCCAGACTGCGCCGTGCTCGAGGTCGTGGACGGCGTTCTCGTTGCGGACCGGCTGGTCGTAGATCCCGCAGTTGAGCCAGGTCGGGTCGTGCTGGCCACCCGCCGGGGGGGTCTGCGGATAGGTCACCGCGGTGGTGACGTGGCCGGCCTCCTGAGTGCTGCTCTTGACCCCGGCCAGGCTGCGACCGGCGGTCTCCCGGACCAGGACCAGCGTGGTCCCACCGATCAGGGCCAGCACGACCACCGACACACTCCCGCACAGCAGGATCCGTTGGCGTCGGTCCCGTGCCGCCTGCGCCTGGCGCAACTGCTGGACCTTCTGCGCCCGGGCGTCACGCTCCGCCTTGGCCGAGGGTTTGTTAATCACTCACTCGTCCTTCCTGACTCGACTGACTGCGTCCCAGGAGCCGTCTCCTCCGGGCGGCCCGGGGTTGATGTCATGTCCCCTCGCGTTCTTCGGGGTGGGGTTCGGGCCGTCGTCCCGGCTCCCGGCTCTCCGGCTCGCGGCTCGACGGTAGACGGCACGGGTGGGTCCGGTCAGTCGAAGAGCTCTCCGAGGAAGCTCTAGCGCCGCTTGGGATGGCCGCCCTCATAGCCGTAACCGCCCGCCATCGGGCCCGGGTACTGCTGCACGAGTGCGGCCGGCTGGTTGAACGCCGACTCGACGTCCAGCAACGCCTCTAGCTCGCCGCGGTCCAGGAAGATCCCCGGCACTCGACGCACTGGTCGATCGTGACCCGGTTGCGTTCGTGGTTGCGCATCGCGCCCCGGCACTTGGGACAGATCAGATCGGCCGGCATCTGAACTCCTTCGCTGGCTTCGGGTCGACGGTCCGCCCGTCGACCAAGTCCTGCAGATATGACAACCTACTCATATGTTCAGGAGTTCCGAGAACCGCCAGGCCGTGGTCGGGCTGGACGCGTGCACCGCGACCGAGGTCGACCGGCGGCGGGTCGCCGCGACGCGCCCGCTGCTGGTCGGCGCCGACGAGGCGTCCCGGATCGCGGACGTGCTGGGCCTGCTGTCCGACCCGAGCCGGGTGCGGGTGCTGTTCGCCCTGCTGGAGGCCGGTGAGATGTGTGTCTGCGATCTCGCCGAGATGGTCGAGATGTCCCCGTCGGCGCTGTCCCACGCCCTGCGGCTGCTGCGCACTGCCGGGGTGGTCACCAACCGCCGGGACGGGCGGATGGTCCGCTACCGGCTGGCCGACAGCCACGTCCGGCTGCTCCTCGACGTCGTCCGCGCCCACCTCGGGCACCAGAGCGGCACCGTCGGGTGACCCAGCTGATCCGGACCGGACGCCGACATCATCCCGCGCAGCAGTCACGATCCCGGCGCATCGAGCCAAGGCGCGACACCGAATTGTCGAAACCTGTCGAACCCTACGACCAGATCAGAGATCGGGGCATCTCGTGAGCGTCGTGGCCCAGGCCGCCGTGCTGGTCATCTTCCCGGTCACGGCGGCCGCGGTCGGGTCGGTCGTCGCGGTACTACGCCGTCCAGGACCACGGACGGTCAGCGGGATCCAGCACTTCGCCGCCGGCGTGGTGATGGCAGCCCTGGTCGGGGAGGTGCTGCCCGAGCTGCGCCAGGAGGGCAGGCTGCCCTGGGCGGTCGCCGGGTTCGTCGCCGGGGTCGGCGTCGTGCTGTCCCTAGGAGCCTACGAACGACGACGCGACGCCTTGCCCGGGACGCCGGCAGAAGGTCCGACCCCGCCCGGGCCCAGGATGCCGGGCTCGACGAAGCGATCGGCAGCGCGATCGGCGGCGCTGCCGGTGGGGCTGCTGATCACTGTCGGGATCGACCTGGTGCTCGACGGGCTGCTGGTGGGGCTCGGAGTCACGCTCGGGTCCACCCAGGGGTTGATCCTGACCATCGCGCTGACCATCGAGATCCTCTTCCTCGGGTTGTCCGTGACGGCCGAGCTGACCGAGTCCGGCCAGCCGGCGGCCCGGGCCGCGCTGATCAGCAGCGGCCTGGGCCTGCTGACCGCCGTCGGCGCGATCGGCGGTGCCGCCGTCCTCGGCGGCGCCGGCAGGCCGGTCCTGGCCGCCGTCCTGGCGTTCGGCGCCGCCGCGTTGCTCTACCTCGCTGTCGAGGAACTGCTCGTCGAGGCCCACGAGGAGACCGAGACCCCGCTGCTGGTCGCGATGTTCTTCCTCGGCTTCCTGGCCATCTACGTGCTCGCCGAGCTCGCCGCCTGACCGGTCCACGTCGGGGCGGGCGCCGCGCCGGACGGGCGCAGCGGTCAGGCACCCGTGGACAGCGCGAGCACAGGTGCCAGGAGGACGACGACGCAGGTCACGCGGATCAGGAGTTCGGCGCGCGGGTCGAGGGGGCGCGGGCTTCCCAGTAGGCGCCGGAGGCGGACCAGGGAGTCGGGCGCCGGGTCCCACGCGGTGTCGGCGCCGCCGCCGAGCTGGTGGATCGCTGCCGCCACGCATTGCCGGGAGGTGGCCCGGGCGGCGGCGTCGTCGGCGAGGATCTCCGCGAGGGTGGTGGCTGCTTCGAGGGCGGTCCGCGGGCCTGGCAGCAGCGGCAGGCCGCTGCGCCAGGCGCGGATCGGTTGGAGCAGCAGGTGGTGGTGGCCGCTCAGGTGGGCCCGCTCGTGGGCGAGGACGGCGTGGAGCTGGCGGGGGTCGGTCAGGTCGCGGCAGGCTGTGGAGATCACCACGACGCCGGGGTGTCGTCGCTGTCCGGGGACGCTGTAGGCGAAGGCGGTGTCGTTGGCCAGGACGAGGCAGTCCTGTTCGGGGTCCCGGTCCGCGACGAGGTCGAGCAGGGCGACGTGCGCCCGGCGGCGCGCCGAGCGGTTCGCTGCACCGACGGCGAGCACCCCGGCCTGGACCAGGCCGAGCAACAGGCCGGCGCCGAGGAGGGCGCGGTGCGGGGGCGGCAGGGTCGCCAGCACCGGTAGCCCGTGGGCCGCGGTCTCGGTGAGGAGGGTGAGCGGCGGGAGCCCGGTGGGGACGGCGGCGGCGGACAGCACCGCGGTGGTGGTGGCGGCCGCCGCCCCCACCGCCGTGACGTTCCACACGGTCAGGGCGGTCCGTGGGCTTCGCGCCGTCCAGCGGGCCCGGGCCAGCAGGGGAGGCAGCGGGCCCAGCAGGGCGGCGGCCAGACCCGTCAGGGCGAGGGCCTCGCCGTAGCCGGCCAGGGTCGTCACCTGGTCAGCGCTGCCCGGGGGTCCTGCGGCGGGACAGGGCCCGCCGCAGGGCCTCGACGTCGTCCGGGGGGACCTCGTCGACGAACCGGGACAGCGCCAGGGCGCGGTCCCGGGTGTCGTCGAGGGCGGACAGCATCGCCGCGGCAGCGACCTGCTCTCGGGCCAGGGTCGGGGCGTAGGCGTCGCGGCGGCCGATCCGGGTGCGACCGACCAGCCCCTTGCGTCGCAGCCGGGCCAGCACGGTCAGCACCGTGGTGACCGCCGGCGCGGGATCGCCGACCCGTCCCACCAGGTCCTGGGCGGTCAGCGCGTCCCGGCTGTCCCACAGCGCGGCCATCACCGCGCGTTCCAGGTGTCGACGTTCCACCACGCTCACCCTGCTCCCTTCTCGATGGCCCGGCCGCGACCCACACGGTGAACCGCTACCGACGGTACCGGGAGGACGCTCAGTGGCTCGCTCGGGCGGCCTGCCGTTGGGTCAGCGCGAACAGGTACAGCAGCGGGGGGAGCACGAGCACCGCGGCGACGGCGACCACGACGAGCAGCGCGGCCAGGGTCCGCGGTGCGCCGGCGCCGGCGGCGATGGTCACCTCGTCGACCAGGAGCCAGGGGTACTGCGCGACGCCCCAACCGGTCACGACCGCGACCACCGCGACGACGGCGGCGCCGCGGGCCAGGGTGTGGTGGCGCCGCAGCAGCGCCCACACGGTGCCCAGCCCGGCGCCCGTGGACAGCAGGACCAGCGGCGCGGCGCGGCCGGTGAGCCCGTCGGTGAGGGTGGGAGCGTCCCGGGAGACCGGGACGAGCGCGAGCAGCACGACCGCGCCGGCGCCGAACGCAACTGCCAGGGACCCGGTGCGCAGCCGCTCGCTCAACGCCTGGTCGCCGGCCCGGGCGGCGTCGGCGGTCAGGAAGACGCCGGCCAGGAAGGAACAGAGGGCGACCGCGAGGACCCCGGCGAGCAGCGGCGTGGGATGGGCCCAGGACGCCAGCGGCGGCCCGTACCCGGCCGCGGGCACCCGCCCGGAGGCGACCGCCCCGGCGACGACCCCGAGGAAGAACGGCGCGATCAGCGAGGAGGCGGCGAACACGACCCCGAACAACTGCGCCTGCCGCAGCGAGCCGGCGTACTTGCGGAACGCGAACCCCGCCCCGCGCAGGACGATCCCGAGCAGGGCGAGCACGATCGGCAGGTACAGGGTGGTCATCACCGCGGCGAACGGGCGCGGGAACGCCGTCCACCAGAACACCATCACGTAGATCAGCCAGACGTGGTTGGCCTCCCAGACCGGGCCGATGCTGTGGTCGACCAGGGTGCGCACCGCCGCCCCGCGGTGGGCGTCGCCGGCGGTCAGATCCCAGAACCCGGACCCGAAATCCGCACCACCCAACACCGCGTAGGCGACCACTCCGATAAACATCGCCACCGCGACCGCCACCTGAACACTCATCTGACACTCACCGGGACGCTCACCGGCCGACCGACTCGGCCGCCTCGGCCGCCTCGGCCGGGTCGGCCGGGTCGGCCGGGTCGTACGGACTGGGCAGGTGCTCCTGCCCGGCCCGCCACCGGCGGGCCATCGACCGCAGCACCACGAACGCCCCGACGCTCAGCCCCGCGTACACCATGAACGCGGCGGCGTAACTCCACCACAACCACGACCCCGGCCCGGCGGCGTCCTGGGTGCGCAGCACCTGCCAGACCGTCCACGGCTGGCGGCCGACCTCGGTGGCCACCCAGCCGGCCTCCAGAGCCAGCACGGCCAGCGGTCCCGCGGCCACCGCGACGGCCAGGAACCAGCGCCGGGACAGCAGATCCCGGCCGAGACGCCGGGCCAGCCAGTACACGACCGCGACCAGCGCGAGCAGGGTGCCGATCCCGACCATGCCCTGGAACGCCAGATGGGTCAGGTTCACCGGCGGCCGCTGATCGGGCGGGACGGCGTCCAGGCCGGGCACCGGCGCCGTCAGCGAGTTCCGGGCGATGATCGAGCCCAGCCGGGGGATGGTCAGCGCCCACCGGACCTGGCCGTCGACGAGCACACCGCCCAGCCGCAGCGGGGCGCGCTCCTCGGTGGTCAGCGCGAGTTCGAACGCGGCCAGCTTGGCGGGCTGGGTCACCGCCAGGCGCAGCCCGAGCAGGTGGCCGACCAGCGGCTGGGCCAGCGCGGCAACCGTCGCGAACGTGAACGGCACACCGAACCCGAGCCGGTGGTGGGCGTCCCGGCGGCCCCGCAGCATCCCCGCCGCGTACACCCCGGAGACCAGGAACCCGACCACCATGAACGCCGCCACCCACATGTGCGCGAACTGCAGCCACACCCCGTCGTTGAACATCGCCGCCCACGGGTCGACATCGGTGACCACGCCGTCGACGATCCTGAACCCGGTCGGGTTGTTCATCCACGCGTTCACACTGACCACGCAGAACGTCCCCACCACCCCGGCCGCCGCCATCGGCACCAGGGCCGCCAGGTGCAGCCGCGGCGGCAACCGGTCCCACCCGTACAGGTAGATCCCCAAGAAGATCGCCTCGACGAAGAACGACAGCCCCTCGAACGCGAACGGCAACCCCAGCACGTCACCGAACCGGCCCATCAGACCCGGCCACAACAGACCCATCTCGAAACTGAGCACCGTCCCGGACACCGCACCCACCGCGAACAGCACCGCGGCGACCTTCGACCAACGCCGCGCCAACCCCAACGCCACCGGATCAGCACGCCGCAAGCCACGCCGATGCACCACGAAGATCATCGCCGGGAACGCCACCCCGAAACACGCCAGCACGATATGCCAGCCCAACGACAACGCCATCTGCTGCCGCGCCGGCAATAAGCCTGCCGGCAAGTCGACTGCTGGCCGTGCAAGCAACGGCATCGCCAACTCGGATGAAACGATCAACTGACCCTCCGGATGTAGTCGAGGCCGTTCCTTCTACATAGTGTAGAAGGAACGGCCTCGGCGCGAATCCGGGCGCGAGCGCTCTGGAGAACGCTCCGACATGGTGGGGAGCCTGACGCGGTTTGCCGGACACCATGATCCTTCCCCAGTTCTCTGGGCCGTCAGTGAGGCTGCCCTCCGGGAGGTCCACTCGAGTTGGCTGCGGTCGCCTCTCCCGCCGGCGAACCGGACGGTTTCCGGACACGCCGGCGATTCACCGAGTCGTGAACACCAGGCCGTTGTTACTGAGATCCCCGGTCATCGCCGTGGTGGTTGTGGGTGGTCACCGCGACGGGAAGGGGTCTGCGATGCCGGGCTACGACGATCACAGGAGGATCACTGGGGCGGCCGCATGATGGGTGGGTACGGCTCCGCGTGGTCGCCGTGGCTGGTCGTGGTGCTGGTGACGGCGGTCGTGCTGCTGGTGCTAGCGGCTGTGGCCGCAGCCCGACTTGTTCATGCGGGCGGCGGCGGTAGCCCGCTGAAGGGGGGAAAGCGGCCAGCGTGTGGCTGAGCAGCCGGAAGAGATGCTCGACCGGCTCTTCGCTGCTGGCGAGATCGACGAGGTCACGTACAGGGCTCGGCGCACGGCGCTGGCCGAGCTGCGGCAGCCCGTCCAGCATCAGGGCTAGTCAGCCCGCAGGAGCGAGCGCTCCCTCGCCGGCGGGCCGCGAGACGCGGGTCTGCGCTCCACGCGCGCGGGAGGAACTCGCTCTATGCGTGCGGGAGGAACTCGTGGGCCTGGTGGCCGGCGGGTTCGAGCTGGAAGGTGCAGTGGTCGACGTCGAAGTGGTCGGCCAGGCAGTCG
>NZ_MWLL01000040.1 GCF_002198675.1 Kineosporia sp. R_H_3
AGACGACACCGCGCCCGGCCACCGGTCCGGCGAACCGCACCACCCCCGGCCCCGCGGCCGAGGGTGCGCCTGTGCTCGCCGCGGGGCCGGGGGTGGTGCGGTTCGCCGGACCGGTGGCCGGGCGCGGTGTCGTCTCCGTCGACCACGGCTCGGGGATCCGGACGACGTACGAGCCGGTCACGGCGGTCGTCCGCGCCGGCGAGGCCGTCGCCGCCGGCCAGCGTCTCGGGACGCTCGCCGCGGGCCACTGCACACCGACGGCCTGCCTGCACTGGGGCGCGCTCGTGGCCGACCGCTACATCGACCCCCTGACGCTGCTGCGCCCGCGGGAGCCCCCGGTCCTGCTCCCCGTGCCGGCGGCCCGGGTCGGGACCGGGTGACCGCTGCCCAGCACGTTCCTGAGCACGGCATCTCGCATAGTGATATTGCATTCTTGGATAGCGAGACGGCGGCTCTAGGCTCGGCCCACCACCGAGAAGGAGGCGATCCCATGTGTCCCGAGCCTGCGCCGGCCCCCGGCTACGTCCACGGCCACGCCGAGCCGGTGCTCCGCTCGCACCGGAGCCGGACCGTCGACAACTCCGCGGCGTACCTCGCGCCGTACCTGCGACCAGGTGCGTCGGTGCTCGACGTGGGGTGCGGCCCGGGCACGATCACGGCCGACATCGCGGCCCGGGTGGCGCCGGGCCGAGTGGTCGCGGTCGACCCGGCCCCGGACGTCGTCGCGGCGGCCGCGCGTGCCGTCGCGGAGGCGGGAGCGACGAACGCCGTCGTCCTCGTCGGTGACGTCTACGCACCGCAGGTCGCGCCCGGCGTCGACGGGCCCTTCGACGTGGTCCACGCGCACCAGGTGCTCCAGCACGTCCCCGACCCGGTCGAGGCGCTGCGCAGGATGCGGGCCCTGTGCGCCGCCGACGGGGTCGTCGGCGCCCGGGACGCGGACTATGCGGCCTTCACCTGGTACCCCGAGGTCCCCGCGCTCGACGAATGGCTGGCCTTGTACCGCCGGCTGTCGCGCGCCACGGGAGGCGAGCCGGACGCCGGCCGCCGCCTCCTGTCGTGGGCGAGGGCCGCCGGGTTCTCCGAGGTGACGGCGTCCGCGTCGGTGTGGTGCTACGCGACGCCCGAGAGCCGGGCCTGGTGGGGCGGTCTGTGGGCCGACCGGATCGTCGGATCGGCGATCGCCGACCAGGCGCTCGCGTCCGGCGAGGCGACCCGGGCCGACCTGGAGCGGATCCGCGCCGGCTGGCTCGAGTGGGCGGCCGCCGACGACGGCTGGTTCGTCGTCCCGCACGGCGAGGTCGTCTGCCGCCCCTGACCGGCGTCACGGGCGGAGGCCGTCCACCAGGCGCGGACCGCCGACCGCGCGATGCTCCGTCGGCGCAGGCGCATTGGCACCGCGCCGTGCACCGATGAGTGCACGAGTGCGGGCGTTACCACCCCACCGATCGTGCACCCACGGCTGCACGAGCACGTCCGGCGTCCTGTCCCCGACACCGGCGCAGCATCGCGCGTCTCTGCTCCGGGGTCGGCCGCTCCGGCAACCGGGCAGACGCGCGGACGGGCCGGACCGACTGCGGTCCGGCCCGTCCCGACGGGTGCGCCCTGGGTCAGCTGACCTCTTGGAGCTTGGCGCGCAGCTGCAGGACCGCCTTGGTGTGCATCTGGCAGATGCGCGACTCGGTGACCCCGAGGACGCGACCGATCTCGGCGAGCGTGAGGCCCTCGTAGTAGTAGAGGGTCACCACGATCTTCTCCCGCTCCGGGAGCTGGTTGATCGCCCGGCTGAGGATGAACTTGGTCTCCTCGGTCTCGAACGCCGTGACCGGGTCCTCGGCCTTGGTGTCCTCGAGGGTGTCGACGAGCGAGAGCTTGTCGCCCTTCTCGCCGCCGACCGTGAGCAGCTCGTCGAGCGCCACGACGTTGACGTAGGAGACCTGGCTGAAGATCGCGTGCAGGTCCTCGAGCGCGATGCCGAGCCGCTCGGCGACCTCGGCCTCGGTCGGGGTGCGGTGCAGCTCCCCCTCGAGGGACGCGTACGCCCGCTCGACCTCGCGCGCCTTGTAGCGCACGGACCGCGGGATCCAGTCGATCGCCCGGAGCTCGTCGATGATCGCGCCGCGGATCCGGGAGATCGCGTACGTCTCGAACTTGATCGCGCGTTCGATGTCGAACTTCTCGATCGCGTCGATGAGCCCGAAGATCCCGTACGACACGAGGTCGGCCTGCTCGATGTTCGGCGGCAGGCCGACACCGACCCGGCCCGCGACGTACTTGACGAGCGGCGAGTAGTGCAGGATCAGGCGCTCGCGGGTCGCCGGGTCACCGTCGGCCTTGAACCTCTCCCACAGCCGGCGCAGGGCCGCCTCGTTCGCAGCGACTGGGTCAGCAGCGTCGTCGTCCACCGGCGCAACGTCGGCGACCACGGCTGCCCCCTTCTTGAGGTCAGGCCCGCGGGTGGGCCTGCTGGTAACTGGCACGAAGCCTCTCCACCGAGACGTGCGTGTAAATCTGGGTCGTCGACAGCGTAGCGTGACCAAGCAACTCCTGAACGCTACGGAGGTCCGCGCCGCCGTCCAGAAGGTGCGTGGCAGCCGAATGACGTAGCCCATGTGGCCCAATCGGAGGAGTCCCCTCCACCGCGGCGACGAGCCGGTACACAGCGTCGCGGGCCTGGCGGGGGTCCAGCCGCCGCCCGCGGACCCCGACGAAGAGCGCCTGCTGCCCCGCGGCACCCGGGCGCGTCGCGGCCGCGAGGACCGGCCGCCCGGCCTCGAGCCACTCCCGCACCGCCTGCCCGGCGGGCACCCCGAACGGCACGATCCGCTCCTTGGCGCCCTTGCCGAGAACCCGGACGGTCCGCCGCGCGTCGTCGACGTCGTGCACGTCGAGCCCGGTGAGCTCGGATACCCGGATCCCCGTCGCGTAGAGCAGCTCGACGACAGCGCGGTCCCGCAGGGCCAGGGCGTGCGCCGTCGCCGCGCGCCGATCGTCGGCGACCGCCGGCCCGTCGGACGGCGGGCCATAGGCGCGCGGGCCGTCGGCGCGCGGGCCGTCGGCGCTCGGCCCGTCGGCTGCGTCGTCCGTCTGCCCGGGGCTGTCCGGGGCGCGCCGGCCCTGCGGAGTCCCGCCGGCCGTCCGGGACCGGCCCGTCGACCCGTCGGCGCGTCGGCGTGCCTCGTCCATGAGCGCGAGCGCCTGGCGCTGGCGCAGCACGTGCGGGAGCGGCCGACGGGCCTTCGGCGAGCGGAGCCGGGCCCCGGGGTCGTCGGCTGCCCGGCCCGTACGCCGGAGCCAGCCGGTGAACGCGCGGGCGCTGGCGCCGCGGCGCGCGATCGTCGTCCGGGCCATCCCCTCGGCGGTCATCGCGGCCAGCCAGGCCCGCAGCACGGTGAGGTCGAGGTCGGCCGGGTCGTCGATGCCGTCGGCCGCCGCGAACACGAGGAGCGCCCGGACGTCACCGAGATACGCCCGCACCGTGTGCGCCGACCGGCCGCGCTCGATGGCGACGAACCGCTCGAAGCCGGCGACCGCGTCCAGGGCCGCCGGCGACAGCTCCGGCGGCGACGCCTCCGCGGACGACGGCTCCGCGGACGACGGCTCCGCGGACGGCGGCTCCGCGGACGACGGCCCGGCGGGCGTCTGCCCTGCCCGCACCCGGCCCGCGGACGACGTGTCTGCGGGGGGCTCCGACGGCGTGTCGGCGCCCGCGACCGGACCCGTCGCGGGCCCGGGCCGTCCCCGGTCGGTGGCCACGGCTCCACCGTGGACCCCGGCCGGAGGCCGCTCAAGCAGCCGCGCCGCAGCCCGTGGCCCGTCATCCGGCCGGAGCACCCGGCCGGCGGCGGGGTGCGGGCGACCGCCGCCAGCCGGCGCCTTCGCGGCGCACGAGGCCGAGGAGGTCGAGCCGGCCGAGGGCGGGCTCGACCTCGGGCAGGCCGAGGCCGGCGGTGCGGGCGACCGACGCGGTCGGGGCCGCGCTGCGGACCGGGACGGCCTCGAAGACCCGCAGGTCGAGCGGGCCGAGGTCGTCGTGGGCGGCGCGCGGGCCCGACGGTGGGTCGGGCTCGGCCTCGCCGATCCGGGCGACGAGCGCGTGGACGTCGGCGGCGCTCGTGACGCAGCCCGCGGCCCGGTCGCGCAAGAGCAGGTGGCAGCCGCTGCTCGCCACGGACGTCACCGGGCCGGGGACGGCCGCGACCTGGCGACTGAGGTCCTCGGCCTCGCGTGCCGTGACGAGCGCCCCCGACCGCAGGGCCGCCTCGACGACGACCGTCGCGCCGGACATCGCGGCGATGAGCCGGTTGCGCTCGAGGAAGCGCCAGCGGGTCGGCGACGACGCGGGCGGCACCTCGCTGACGAGGACGCCCTCGGCGACGATCCGGTCGATGAGCCGCTCGTGGCTGCGCGGGTAGGGCCGGTCGACCCCGCAGGCGAGGACGGCGACCGTGGCGCCGCCGAACGCCAGCGCGGAGCGGTGCGCGGCGGCGTCGATCCCGAAGGCGGCGCCGGACACGACCGTCACGCCGCGCTCGGCGAGCCCGGCGGCGATCTGCGCGGCGACGGTCTCGCCGTACGCGGTCGACGCCCGCGAGCCCACCATGGCGACCGCGCGGCGGCAGACCTGCCCGAGGTCGAGGGCGCCGCGGACCCACAGGCAGAACGGCCTCCGGTCGCCGAGGTCGTCCAGGCCCGCGGGCCACTCGGCGTCGCCGGGGACGAGCAGGCGCCCGCCGAAGCGGTGCAGCGTCGCGAGGTCGCGGCGCGGGTCGGTGACCGCCAACCGCTCGCGCCAACCGTCCGCAGCGTCGCCACCGGCCGGGGCCCCGGCACCCGGCCGCTCCGGGCCGCCGCGGCCGCGGGCCCCCGTGGTCCGCGGGACCCGTGCTCCCCCGAGCACCCGGGCGAGCGCCGGGCCGGGGCCGTGCTCGCGCACGAACACCGCCGCGTCACGGTCACCGGGCTCGGCGATCCGGGACCACACCGCCCGGGCCGTCCGCTCGTCCTCGGGGTCGAGCCACTCCGGCCGCACGAGCCGCAGCCGTGCCCCGCCCGCTCCCGCTCCCCCGGTCACGCCGCCACCCGGGCCCGCTGCCGCAGGAGGATCGCGCGCCCCACCTCGCCGCGGCCGGGCGCCGTGCGGCCGGCGAGGTCGGCCTCCGTCCAGGCGACGCGGAGCACGCGGTCGTAGCCGCGGATCGACAGCCGCCCGCGGTCGAGCGCCTGGTCCAGCTCGGCGGTCACCGCCTGGCCGAGCGGCCACGCCGACCGCAGCCACCAGCCGGGCACCTCGCAGTTCGACGACCAGGGCGTCCCCGCCAGCCGCTCCCGCTGCGCCGCCCGGGCCTGGGCCACCCGCGCGGCGACCACGGCGGTCGGCTCGGGGGCGACGTCCAGGGCCATCTCGGCCCGGGACACCGCGAGCACCTCCAGGTGCAGGTCCACCCGGTCGAGCAGCGGCCCCGACAGCCGCCCGAGGTACCGCCGCCGGGCGAGCGAGGAGCACGTGCACTCGGCGCCCGTGCCGCTCGACATCCCGCACGGGCAGGGGTTCGAGGCCAGCACCAGCTGGACCTGCGCCGGGAACCGGAGTGCGCCCTGCGCACGGTGGATGACGACCTCGCCGACCTCCAGCGGCTGGCGCAGCGAGTCCAGCGCCTTGGGTGCGAACTCGCACGCCTCGTCGAGGAAGAGAACCCCGCGGTGCGCCCGGGAGACGGCCCCGGGGCGCGGCCAGCCGGTGCCGCCCCCGACGAGCGCGGCCGGGGTCGCCGTGTGGTGCGGGCCCTCGAACGGCGGTCGGCGGAGCAGGCCGAGCGACGGGTCGAGGGTGCCCGCGACCGAGTGCACCGCGGTCACCTCCAGCGCCTGCTCGTCGCTGAGGTCCGGGAGCAGGCCGGGCAGCCGGGCCGCGAGCATCGTCTTGCCCGCACCGGGTGGGCCGAGCAGGAGCATGTTGTGCCCGCCCGCGGCGGCGACCTCGAGGGCGTGCCGGGCCTCCGCCTGGCCGAGGACGTCCGCGAGGTCGAGCCGCTCCCCGCCGTCCGGTTCCGCCGCCGCCCCGTCGTCGTCCACCGGCGCGGCACCGGCCCCGACGACCGGCCCCTCCTCGTCGGGCATCGGCTCGCCCCGGTGCAGCGCGAGGACGTCGGCGAGCGAGCGGACGGCGACCACGTCGACCCCCGGCACGAGCCGGGCCTCGCGCGCGTTGCCGACCGGGACGACGACCCGCGGGCGGCCCGCGCGGACCGCGGTGAGGACGGCGGGCAGGATGCCGCGGACCGGCTGGACGCGGCCGTCGAGCCCGAGCTCGCCGACGTGCACGCGGGACGCGACGGACGCCGGGTCGACCCGGTCGGTCGCGGCCAGCAGGGCCACGGCGACCGCGAGGTCGAACCCGGTGCCGGTCTTCGGCAGCGCGGCGGGCGCGAGGTTGACGGTGATCCGGCGCGGCGGCAGCGGGCAGCCGGCGTTCGCGGTCGCCGCGCGGACCCTGTCCCGCGACTCGTTGAGCGAGGCGTCCGGCAGACCGGTGAGGGTGAAGGCGGGCAGCCCCTGCGCGACGTCGGCCTCGACGGCGACGAGGTGGCCGTCGAGCCCCACGAGCGTCACGCACCAGGCACGGCCGAGCGCCATCACGCCACCCCGGACAGGTGCGTGACCTCGGGACCGCCACGGCGGGGCACGAGCACCCCGACGACGTCGATGCGGACCTGCGGCCAGTGCCCGTCGTGCGCCTCGAGCCAGGCCCCCGCGAGTCGGCGCAGCCGCAGCAGCTTGGGCCGGGTCACCGCCTCCACGGGGCTGCCGGCGACGACGCTGCGCCGCGTCTTCACCTCGCAGACGACGAGGCAGTCGCCGTCGACGGCGACGATGTCGACCTCGCCGATCGCGCAGCGCCAGCGCCGGTCGAGGATGACCATCCCGTCGTCGACCAGGTGCTCGGCGGCGAGCTTCTCGCCGTACTCCCCCACCACGTCCTTCACCCGCACGGTGACCACCTCCGGGCGTCACCCTGCCGGGAGCGGACGACCGCGCGGGCGGCCCGCTCGGCTGCCTGTGGACGGTGGGACGACCGGCGGATCTGTGGACGGGTCGAGCCCGACCGGGCGGTCGGAACCGTTCCGGCGCAGCCCGTCCCGGCCCGCCCCCACGCCTCAGACCGCGGCGCCCACCCGGTACCCGTCGTGCACGGCGTCCTCGACGAGCCGCGGGGCGCGGGCGTCACCGACCGCGTGCACCTCGACGCCGAGCGCCCGCAGCCCGGCGACGAGCCCGTCGACGGGTGCGTGCGGTGCGGCGAGGACGACCCGGTCCGCGGCGAGCACGAGCGGCTCGTCGTCGTACCGCCGCAGCAGCGCCGCCTGCGTCCGCGTCGCCCGGTCGAGCCGGTACCCCTCGACGAGCCGGACCCCGAGGTCGCGCAGCCGGCCGAGCGCGAGCGGTCCCGACTTGGAGTTCTCGAGCATCCAGCCGGCCTGCCCGACGACGGGCACGAGGGTCACCGACCAGCCGTCCGCGGCGAGCAGCTCGGCGGTGCCCAGCCCCTTGCGCAGCCCCTCGGTGTCGAGGACGACCGCGGTCCGGCCGGTGCCCGCGCCCCGCCCCGCGCCGCCCGCCGACAGCCACGNCCCTCCGTCGCCCCTGTCGAGGGCACCGGCCACGACCCGGTCGCGACGACGGCGACGTCAGCGCCGAGCGCGACGACGTCCGCCGCGGACGCCTCGACCCCGTACCGGACCTCCGCGCCGAGCCGCTCGAGCTCGGCGACCCGCCACCGGACGAGCTCGGCGAACGGCCCCTGCAGCGGCAGCGCTGCCACGAGCCGGACCTGCCCGCCCGCGGCGCCGTCCCGTTCCAGCACGGTGACCCGGTGCCCGCGCTCCGAGGCGACCCGGGCCGCCTCCAGCCCGGCGAGGCCCGCGCCCACGACGACGACGTGCCGCGGGCGCTCCGCGTGCCGCGGCGGCGCCTCGTGCTCGTGCCCGGCGGCGGGGTTCTGCAGGCAGGCGATCGGGTACTTGCGCAGCCGGCGCGCGATGCACAGGTTGTACGCGACGCACTCACGCACCTGCCGCTCGCGCCCCTCGCGGGCCTTCCGGACGACGTCCGGGTCGGCGATCATCGCCCGCGTCATCCCCGTGAGGTCGCAGGCCCCCGCCGCGAGCGCCCGCTCCGCGACGTCCGCCCGGACGATCCGGCCCTCGGCGACGACCGCCGGCCCGCCCCCGCGCCCTACCGCGGCGCCGTCCTCGCCGCGCAGCCCGCCGAGCGCCGCGGTGACGCGCTCCGCGTTCGGGACGCCGACCCCTTCGGGCAGCTCCATCGGCGGGATGATGAGGTGCAGGGACTCGTAGTTCCCGTTGCCGACGCCGATGTAATCGAGGTCGCAGGCGGCGGCGAGGTGCGCGGCAGCGTCCGCGTAGCCGGGTGTCGCGGCGGTGAGCGTCACCCCGAGCAGCCGCTCCGGACCGACCGCCTCCCGCAGGGCGGTGAGGATCTCGACGGCGAGCCGGGCCCGGCCGGGCAGGTCGCCGCCCCAGCCGTCGGTGCGGTGGTTGCGGCCCGGGTCGAGGAACTGGTCGACGAGGGTGTCGTAGGCGAACATGCACTCCACGCCGTCCACCCCGGCGGCCACCGCGGCCCGCGCCGCCGCGACGAACCCCTCGACGACGCGTCCGAGGTCGACCTCGTCGACGGCGCGCAGCGCGTCCGGCCAGCCCGGCCCCTGGGCGGCGGACGGTGCCCACCGCTCGCTCGACGCCTGGTGCGGGTCGGCGTTCGCGCCCATGTGGTAGAGCTGGCTCACGATCACGGTGCCGTGGGCGCGCACGGCGGCGGCCGTCTCCCGCAGCGCGGGCACGAACGCGTCGTCGTCGTACCGGTAGTTCTGCGGCGTCACGCCGCCGTTGGGCAGCACCGGCAGCGGCTCCATGACGACCATCCCGGCACCGCCCGCGGCCCGCGCCTCGTAGTACGCGCGGGCCCTGGCCCCCGGGACGCCGTCCGCCCCGAAGCTCGTCGTGTGCGCGGTGAACACCGCGCGCGTCGGCAGCACGTGCCCGCGCAGGGTGAACGGCGACAGCAGCAGCGGGTACCGGTCGTGCGTCGGGTCGTGCGTCGGGTCGTGCGTCGGGGCGCCCATGGCGGCGAGGCTCGCACGCCCGGCGCCGCGCGGGGAAGAGCGGGGAAGAGCGGGACTACCCCGCGAACCCGCCGGACTTCGGCAGCTCGAGGTCGCTCTTGGCGAGCTCCTCGACGTTGACGTCCTTGAACGTCACGACACGGACCGACTTCACGAACCGGGCGGGCCGGTACACGTCCCACACCCAGGCGTCGCTCATCGTCACCTCGAAGAAGACCTCGCCGTCGGCGGACCGCACCTTGAGGTCGACCTGGTTGGCGAGGTAGAAGCGCCGCTCGGTCTCGACGACGTACGAGAAGAGCCCGACGACGTCCCGGTACTCCCGGTAGAGCTGAAGCTCCATCTCGGTCTCGTAGTTCTCGAGATCCTCGGCGCTCATGGGGACGTCTCGCTCCGCTGCTCGTTCGCGCCGTGCGTCGGGCACGGCGTCCGGTTGCGCCCCGGGGCGCCCGACCATCATGGACCAGTCCGGGCCGCTCGGCCGAGCCGCCACCCGGATGCGCCGCCCGCAGCGCCCCCGCCGCACGGCCCGGCGGCGCGTCAGGCGGCGAGCGCGTACCCCGCCGCGACCGCGGCGAACCCGGCGACCACGCTGCCCACGACGTTGCCCGCCGCGTAGAGCCAGGCGCCCTGCCGGGCCAGCTCGGCGGTCTCGTAGCCGAAGGTCGAGAACGTCGTGAGCGCCCCGCAGAAGCCGGTGCCGAGCAGGGCCACGAGGTGCGGCGAGGCCCCGCCGCGCGCGGCCAGGCCGCCCACGACGCCCAGCACGAACGACCCGACGACGTTGACGACGAAGGTGCCCCACGGCACGAGCGAGTCGTGGAGCGAGTTCACCCACAGGTCCGTGAGGTAGCGCAGCGGGGCCCCGACGGCGGCGCCGAGGACGACGAGCAGCCCCGTCACCCGGCCGCTCCCCCGCCGTGCGCGGCCGCGTCGCGGGCGTCGTCCCCGAACCGGACGACGGTGACGTCCTCGAGCGTCACGAGCCCGCCCGCTCCCGACTCGGCGAGCAGCTCGCCGAGCACCGGCAGGAACGCCTCGACCTTCTCGGCGGTGTCGACGACGACGACCGACAGCGGCAGGTCCTCGGAGAGGCTGAGGATCCGGGCCGTGTGCACCCGGCTGCCGGCGCCGAACCCCTCGCACCCGCGGAAGACGCTCGCCCCCGCCAGGCCCGCCGCGTGCGCGCGGTGCACGACCTGCGTCGCGAGCGGCCCGTGGTGGTGCCGGTCCTCCTCACCGACGACGACGGTGAGCCGGACGGCGGCCGTGCGTCGCGGTCCGTTCATGGCTGCTCCTCCTGCCCGGACGACGGCCCTGCGCCGTCGCCTCCATCGTCCGCCTGCGCGTCCCCGGTCGCGCCAGGACGACGTCCCCGACCCGCGAGCGCGACGAGCCCGGCCCCTCCCGCGGCACCGAGCGGCACCGCGAGCAGCCCGGCGACGAGGCTCCCTGCGACGTAGAGCGCCGCCACGACGGGCGCCCCGGCGAGCAGCAGCGCGTGCGCGTCGAGGCCGTACGCCGAGAACGTCGTGAACCCGCCGAGCACCCCCGTGCGCAGGAACGAGCGCCGGTAGCGCGAGGGCGGCCAGCGCTCCTCCTCGAACCACATGAGCGCGCCGATGAGCAGGCAGCCCACGACGTTGACGGTGAAGGTCGACCACGGGAACTGCCGGCCGGTGTGCGGCAGCGCGAGCCCCACGCCCCACCGGGCCAGGCTGCCGAGGGCGCCGCCGGCGGCCACGACGAGCAGGACGTCCCACCGGTTGCGCAGGGCCCGGGCGGCGCGACCGGCGAAGGACGGCGCGCCACCGGTCACGGGACCGGCAGCCCGTCCGCACCCGCGAGGTCGAGGTCGGCGCGGGGCCCGGCGTCCGTCACGGCCGCGGTGAGGTCGACGGCGCCGCTCGGGACGTCGTCCGACTCCCCGCCCTGCCCGGGCAGGCTCCACGACCTGCGGTGCTGCGCGCACGGGCCGAACCGGCGGATCGCCGCGCCGTGCTCGGGCGCCGAGTAGCCCTTGTTGCCCTCCCACCCGTACTCGGGGTGGTCGGCGGCCCGGGCGACCATCATCGCGTCGCGCTCGACCTTCGCCAGGACGCTCGCGGCGGCCACGGCCGCGCACCGCAGGTCCGCCTTGACCATCGTCACGACCGCGGGCTCGGCGGCCAGGGCGACGTCCGGCGCGACCTCCCGGCCGAGCAGGTCGAGGTCGAAGAGCGTCGGGGGTGCGGCCGGCGGGGTGAGCCAGTCGTGCGAGCCGTCGAGGATGACGCACGACGGGACGGCGGGCAGCTGGGCGAGCGCACGGCGTCCGGCCAGCCGCAACGCGGCGATGATCCCGTAGCGGTCGACCTCCTCGGGCTCGGCGTGCCCCACGGCGTGCGCGAGCGCCCACCGCCGCACCTTGGGCACGAGGGCCTCCCGGACGGCGGGCGCGAGCAGCTTGGAGTCCTTGACGCCGGTCGGCGCCGTCCGCACCTGCGCGTCGACGACGACGACGCCGACGCTGACGGGCCCGGCGAGCGCACCGCGGCCGACCTCGTCCATCCCGGCGACGAGCAGGTGCCCGTCACGCAGCAGCCGGCGCTCCTCGCGCAGGGTCGGGACGCCCCGGGCGGGCAACGTGACCTTGACCTTGCGGGAGGCCGTGCCGGTCCCCCGGCGACGCGGGGTCGTGCCTGCGGTCACGGCGCCGAGGGTTCCGGGACGCCGGCGAAGACCTGGTCCGGCCGGCCGAGGCCGGTCGCCCGGGACAGCGGCCACACGAGCACGAACGCCTTGCCGACGACCACCGACTCCGGCACGAACCCGTGGACGCGCGAGTCCTCGGAGATCTCCCGGTGGTCACCCATGACCCACAGCTCGCCGTCGGGGACGGTGCGGGAGAACGTCCGGGCGCTCGGGGCGTTGCCGGGGAACAGGTACGTCTCGTCGATCGGGACACCGTTGACCGTGACCCGGCCTGCGGCGTCGCAGCACGCGACGACGTCACCGGGGACCCCGATGACGCGCTTGATGAGGTGCTCGCCGGAGTCGTGCGGGAGCAGCCCGACGAACGTCAGCGTCGCCCGGACGGCGTGCCGGACGGCGCCCTCCTCGGGCTCGACCGGCGGCGGCAGCCAGCCGCCCGGGTCCTTGAACACGACGATGTCGCCCCGGTGCAGGGTGAACGGGCCGGGCGTCAGCTTGCTCACGACCACCCGGTCGTCCTCGAGGAGGGTGTTCTCCATCGACCCCGAGGGGATGTAGAAGGCCTGCACGAGGAAGGTCTTGACGACCAGCGAGATCGCCAGCGCCATCGCGACGACGACGACCACCTCGGTGATCGCGCTCACCGCCGACTGCAGGGCGGTGCGCGGCGCGTCCGAGACGTCTCTGGCCATCGGTGTGGTGCTCCCTCCGTCGGGCGTGCCGCCCGAACCGTTCCGCTCGTCGTCCGCGGTGCTCATGACCCCCCTGGTGCTGCCGGGACGTCGGCGAACACCTCGTCAGGGATCCCCAGACCCCCGGCGCGTCCGAACGGCCACACGATGACGAAGGCCTTGCCCACGACGTCCGAGACCGGGACGGTACCGCCCCCGGCCAGGTCCATGTGGTACCTCGAGTCCGCGGAGAACGGCCGGTTGTCGCCCATGACCCACAACCGGCCCTCCGGCACCGTGATCGAGAAGGGCTTGTCGCTCGGCGCGACGCCCGGCCGGAGGTACAGCTCGTCGACCGGGACGCCGTTGACGATGACCCGGCCCTTGGCGTCGCAGCACTTCACGGTGTCGCCGGGCAGGCCGATGACCCGTTTGATGAGGTGCTCCCCGGAGTCCTGCGGGAGCAGACCGACGAAGGTCAGGGCGGTGCGGACGGCGGCCCGCACCTGCCCGTCGTCGGGCGGCGCGCTCGGCGGCAGCCAGTTGTCGGGGTCCTTGAAGACGACGACGTCGCCGCGGTGGAGCGCGAACGGCCCCGGGGTGAGCTTGCTGACGAGCACCCGGTCGCCGACGAGCAGGGTCGTCTCCATCGACTCGGACGGGATGTAGAACGCCTGCACGAAGAACGTCTTGACGACGACCGCGAGGACGAGCGCCAGGGCGACGACGACGACGACCTCAACGGCCGCCCCGAGCGCCGACGCGGGCGCCGAACCCTTCTTCGGCGGGCCGGTCCGGTGCGAGCCCTCGTCCCGGCGGCGGTCGGAGCGGCGCGGGGCCAGGAGGTCCTCGCCGGTGTCCGCCGCGGGGCTGCGGGTGCGGTGACCGGTGTCGGGCACGACGGGGTACCCGGCGCCCGGGGAGAGACCCGGCAGCAGCGCGGGGTCCTGGGGCGGGACCTGCGGGACGAGCAGGGACGGCGGACCGTCGTCCGCCGTCCCTGC
>NZ_MWLL01000041.1 GCF_002198675.1 Kineosporia sp. R_H_3
TTCTCGGCCGCCGCGGCAGCGGCCGAGAAGGCCGCGGCCAAGGCGCCCGCGGCGCCCGTGGCCGACGTCGCCGAGGTGCCGGTCGCCGAGGTCGTCGCCGTCGTCGCCGTCGTCGAGACCCCCGAGGCCGTCGAGACCCCTGAGGTCGCCGAGCCCGCCGAGCCCGCCGAGGTCGCCGAGCCCGCCGAGGCCCTCGCACCCGCGGCCGAGGCGCCCGCCGGGCCGGTGACCACGAAGATCGCCGTCGCACGCAGGACGACGACCCGCCGGACGACCACGTCGACGACCCCGCGGGCCCCGCGGACCCGGCGTCCGGCGACCGCACCGGCGACCGCACCGGCGACCGCGTCCCCGGCCGCCCGGCCCGAGTAGTCCGAGCAGCCCCACCTGCCGGCCCCGCCCGCGACGGCCGTCCCCGGCGTCGCGGGCGTCGGCACGCGCGTACAGACGCGCCCCGCTGCCCCCGCGTTGTCCTGCCGTCCCATGAAAAGCGTCACGCGGCCCCGGACCCCGTCGGCCGCAACCCTTCGGCCCTCCGCCGCGTGAGTGGTGCATCACGGTCGCAGCAGCGGCCGGACCACACGACGGGTCCCGCTCGGGGGACCTCACGCAGGGGGGACATCCCATGTCGCACAACACCTCAGGGCCGCAGCGGGGCATCGTCTGCCGGTTCCGCGCGATGCCGCGCAGCCTCGGATTCGCGCTCCTCGCCGTCCCCGTGACGGCCGCCGCCGTCGGCACCTTCGGGGTGCTCCCGGCCACCGCGCAGGACGCCCGCACCCAGCCGGTGGCGCAGCGCTCGGCGCACGCCACGGCCACGCCGGCCTCCGGCCCGGCGTCCGCGACCACCGCGGCGAAGAAGCCCGCCACCCGACGGGCGGACGACACCCGCCCGGCGGAGCAGGACGCCGGGGACAAGGCCGGGGACAAGGCCGGGGACGACCGTCGGCACGGCCGCGACGAGGACGGCGACCGGCACCACGGCCGCCACGAGAAGCACACGGCCGAGGAGGCGCTCGGGGCGTTCTTCGACGCCGGCTACCTCTACGAGGACGCCGTGGCCCTCAAGCGCGCCTGGCACAGCAGGGCCGACGTCAGCGACGTCAAGGTCCGCGCGGGCCGCAAGCTCCTCGCCGGCCGCGACCTGCCCGTCGACCCGAGCGGCACCCCCGCGACGGAGCAGGAGATCGCCGAGCGCGCCGCCCTCGACGCCTACCTCGACGCCGGCTACGACTCCGACGACGCCGACCTGCTCGCCCTGCTGTGGGGTCCTGACACCGACGCCTACGAGGCCAAGGTGCTCGCCGGCTCCAAGCTGCTCGCCGGTGGCGAGGTGCCGATCGAGCCCGGCCAGACGGCCTGGTCCGTCTCCGACGACGCCGCCCGCGCCGCCTACTTCAACAACGGCTACGACTACGCCGACGCGCTCGTGCTCGCCGACATCTGGTCCGGCGTCGACGACCTCGCCGACGTCAAGGCGAACGCCGGGCACAAGATCCTCGACCGTCTGCCGCTGCCCGGCGGGGTCCTGCCCTTCGACGGCGACCAGGGCGGCGCGGGGCAGCAGGCGGCGCTCGACGCCTACTTCGCGGCCGGCTACGACTACGACGACGCGGTCGCCCTGGCGCGGGTCTGGGGCGGGATCGACCCGTTCGACGCGAAGGTCATGGCCGGCGACAAGCTCATCACCGGCATCGACCTGCCCGTCGCGGCCTGAGCGCGAGGGTCGGCGTGACGATCGTGACGACGGTCCGCACGGGCGGCGACGTCGACCCGGCCTCCCCGCGGTCCGGTGGCACCGGCCACCGGACCGCGGGGGGCGCCCCCGCCCGGCTCGGGCTGCGCACCGGGTTCGAGCTCGAGCTCCTGGCCCCGCGCGGGACGAGCCGGGCCGACCTCGCGGCCGAGGTCGCCGCCCGCTGCGGCGGCACCGTCCGGCGCTTCTTCCACACCGACTCCGAGCCCTCGCTCGTCCCGGGCATGGGGTGGTTCATCCACCTCACGCCGGGCTTCGAGGTGCTCGGGCCGGACGGCGCACCGCGCTGCCGGCTCGTCGACGACATCACGCTGCGGGCCGACCTCGACCGCCGGGCCCCGGCCCGGCCGGGGTGGTACCGGGTGCTCGGTGACGAGCCGCGGCTCATGCGGCTCGTCCACCGGCTCGCGGACCCGCAGGCGCCGCGGGAGGCGGTGCTCGACCCGCTCGCGGCGGTCTTCGGGGTCGCGCCGCGGCTCGCCGGGGACGTCGTCGTCGTCGACGACACGGCGGGCGCGACGGTCGCCATGGCGGCGCCGATGCCCGGCGAACGGGAGCGGGCCTGCGAGGTCGTCACGCCGCCGCTCACCGCCGACCACGCCGCCCACCTCGACGCGCTCCTGGCTCCCGCCCGGGACCTCGGCTTCACCGTGCCCGTCGAGGCCGCCGTCCACCTGCACGTCGACGCCGCACCGCTGCGCGTCCCGGCGACGTTCGCCAACCTCGTGCGTCTGTTCTCGGCGTGGCGCGAGCCGCTGCGGGCGGCGCTGCGCACCAACCCCGCCTGCACCCGGCTCGCCCCGCTGCCGGACGCCGTCGTCGCCTACGCCGCCGGCCCGCTCGCGCCCGACTGGGAGACCCTGCGCGCGGCCGTCGCACCGATGGGGCTCAAGAAGTACGCGGACGTCAACCTCGCGAGCCTCGTCACGCCGCGTGCGGAGAAGGACACCGTCGAGATCCGCTGCCTGCCGGGCATGCTCGGCACCGAGGAGGTGGTAGCGGCCGCGGCGCTCGTCGAGCGCCTCCTGGCTCGCTGCCGCGACCCGCGGCCGATCGGGGCGCCGCGGCCCGGCGCCCGGATCGAGGACGTGCTCGGCGGCTGAGGCATTCACGCGGTTCGGCCGTGGACGCCAACACTGAATGGCACAATGCGTGCGACCCGCCCGGCCCGGCCGCACGCCAAGGGACCATTTCATGACGCAGCGCCACCGTCGACGCCCGCTCTCCCGTCTCGCCGTCGGGGCGGTCGCCGCGCTCGTGACGGCGCTCGCCGCGACCGGCACGGGCGCCGGGCTCGCAGCCCCGGCGCGGGCGGCGGGAGCGGTCATGCTGAGCACGCCGAAGAGCCTCGGCGGCTGGGGCGTCACCGGCCTGGACCTCACGACGTCCCCGCTCGCCGACTTCAAGAGCAACGTCACCGCGCTCGCCGAGTGGAACGGCCGGATCTACGTCGGCGGCATGTTCACGACGGTCGCGAACAAGGGCGTCGCCAAGGCGTCCCAGCCGTTCCTCGCGGCCTTCGACCGCGCGACCGGCGCCTGGGTGCCGGGCTTCCGCCCGACGCTCGACGGCGGCGTCTGGGACCTCGCCGTGACCCCCAAGGGCCAGCTCCTCGTCGCCGGCTACTTCGGCCGCGTCAACGGCGCCGCCCACCCCGCGCTCGTCGCCCTGAACCCCTCGACCGGCGCCGTCGACAGCACGTGGAAGGCGACGCTCAGCCGGACGACCGGCCGGGTCGGCGTCCGCACGATGGACCTGCAGGGCAGCTGGGTCTACGTCGGCGGCAACGTCACCGCGGTCACGGGCGGCACCGGCACCGACGTCGCCACGGTGAAGGGCAAGAACCTGTTCCGGCTCAAGGTCTCGAACGGCCGGCCGAGCGCCGCGTTCCGGCCAACGCTGTCGACGAGCCCCTGGCAGGTCGACGCCTCCCCCGCCGGCGACCGGGTCTACGCCGCCGGCAAGTTCGGCACCGTGAACGGCGTCCCGAAGCGGATCCTCGCCGTGCTGTCCGCCACCGACGGCAGCCTCGTCAGCGGCGTGGCCGACGTCCGGCCCAGCTACGAGACGAGCGGCGGCGCCTACTCCGAGGCCGTGCTCGAGACGGCCGACCGGCAGTTCGTCATCGCCACGCCGACCGAGCACAGCCTGCAGCAGCTCGGCCGGGCGACCCTCGACCGGCGCGCGGCACACTACACCGGGGCGCCGCCCGGCGACTGGATCGCCGGCGGCGGGGACTTCCAGGCGCTCGCGGAGCGGAACGGCGTCGTCTACGCGGCGTGCCACTGCTGGAAGCAGGACTTCACGAACGCCTGGACGACGTGGGTGCCGGGGCTCGCGCCAACGAGCTGGTCGAGGTACAGCAAGATCCAGGGCATCGGGGCCTACGACGCCGTCACGTTCGCCAAGCTCGACACCTTCACCCCGAGCCTGTTCGGCCAGTACGGCGACGGCACGTGGCAGCTCTTCGTCGACTCCGCAGGCTGTCTGTGGGCCGGCGGCGACATCACGCGCACCGGCGGCGGCACGTGGCTCGGCGGCTTCGCCAAGTTCTGCACGACGTGACGCCGACCGGCCGGCCGCACCACTGACCGCGACCGGCCGACCACGATTCAGGGGGTTCCCCCCGACCCGCGCCGAATGTCACGATCTGCCGTGCCGCCGGTCGACGACGACCGCGCGCCGCCGGGGGAGGATGCACGATGCGTGGTCGGCTGCACAGGTGGGGCTCTCGCCGGCGGGGGCTGCGCGCCGCGGCCGGCCTGCTCGTCGCGGCGGTGGTCGCCGCGGGCACCACCACCGGGGCCGCCGCCCCCGCGAGCGCCGCCCCGGCGGTCATGCTGAGCACCCCGAAGAGCCTCGGCGGCTGGGGCGTAACCGGCCTGGACGTCAGGACGTCCCCGCTCGCCGACTTCAAGAGCAACGTCACCGCGCTCGCGGAGTGGAACGGCCGGATCTACGTCGGCGGCATGTTCACGGCCGTCGCGCGGAACGGGACGACGCAGGCCGCCCAGCCGTACCTCGCGGCGTTCGACCGCGCGACGGGCGCCTGGGTCACCACGTTCCGCCCGAAGCTCGACGGCGGCGTCTGGGACCTCGCCGTGACCCCCAAGGGCCAGCTCCTCGTGGCCGGCTACTTCGGCGTCGTCAACGGCACGACGCACCGCGCCCTCGTCGCGCTGAACCCGTCGACCGGTGCCGTCGACAGCACGTGGAAGGCGACGCTCACCCGGACCACGGGCCGGGTCGGCGTCCGGACCATGCACCTGCAGGGCAGCTGGGTCTACCTCGGCGGCAACGTCAACGCCGTCTCCGGCGGCACCGGGACCGACACCGGTTCGGTCCGGGGCAAGAACCTGTTCAAGGTCAAGGTGTCGAACGGGCGGCCGAGCGCGGGCTTCCACCCGAACATGTCGACGGCGCCGTGGCAGGTCTTCGCCTCGCCGAAGGGCGACCGGGTCTACGCCGCGGGCCGGTTCGGCACGGTGAACGGCAAGGCCAAGGAGATCCTCGCCGTCCTCTCCCCGACGACCGGCGCCCTCGTGAGCGGCGTCGCGAACGTGGCACCGACCTACGACTGCCGGCCCGCGTGCACGAAGGCGCCGTACTCCGAGGCGGTCTACGAGACGAAGAACGGCGCGTACGTCATCGCGACGCCGACCGAGCACGGCCTGACCCAGCTCACCCGCTCGACGCTCGCCCGCAGGTACGGGCACTACACCGGCGGCGACCCCGGCTCGACGGTCAAGGCCGGCGGCGACTACCAGGCGATCGCCGAGGCGAACGGGGTCGTCTACGCGGCCTGCCACTGCTTCCGGCAGGACTACAGCGGCGCCTACCGGACGACGACACCGGGCCTCGCGCCGACGTCCTGGTCGCGGTACAGCCGGATCAACGGGATCGGCGCCTACGACGCGACGACGTTCGCCAAGCTCGACACGTTCAGCCCGGCGATGTACGGGCAGTACGGGGACGGCGTGTGGCAGCTCTTCGTCGACTCCGCGGGCTGCCTGTGGGCGGGCGGGGACATCGTCAAGACGGCGTCCAACGCCTGGCTCGGCGGCTTCGCGAAGTTCTGCCGCACCTGACCCGCGAGGCCCCGGGCGGGCCGGCCCGGGTTACGGCGTGCGGTGACGCGGTGGCGCGACGTACGGTCAGGAGGTGACGACGCCATCCCCCGACTCCCCCGCCC
>NZ_MWLL01000042.1 GCF_002198675.1 Kineosporia sp. R_H_3
CCACACACCGCCCCGCCGCACAACCGCCCGACGCACAACCGCCCACCGCACCGCTCGGCGCACGACACCCCGCCGGGACGTCAGCCCCGAGGCTCCGGGCCGACCGGCTGGCACTGTAGGACCGTGAGAACGCTCGACATCGCCGGCCTCGCGTCCATCTTCGAGGGCCTGCCCGAGAACCCCCGCGTCGTCGTCTCGGGCAACTTCGCCAGCCCGCACGTCGCGATCGGGATCCTCGACAAGGCCGTCCCCGCCTACCGGCTGCACGCCCTCAACGCGCAGCCGGGTCTGCCCGACCGTGAAGGCGTCACCCTGGAGACCGCCTTCGTCGGGCCGGGGATGCGCCGCAGCCCGCGGCTGGCGTACGTCCCGGCGCGGCTCAGCCTCGTCCCCCAGCTCTTCGTGCGGACGCTCCCGCCGGACGTCGTCATCCTCCACACGTCCCGGGTCATCGACGGCACCGTGTCGATGGGCATGGAGGTCAACATCCTCCCGGCCGCGGTCGAGGCGGTCCGCGCCCGCGGCGGCATCGTCGTCGCCCAGGTCAACGCGCGGATGCCGTACACCTTCGGGGACGCCGTCCTGCCGGTCGAGTCCGTCGACTACGCCATCGAGGTCGACGAGGCGCTGCCGTCCCCGGCCGGCGGCGGCCTCGACGACACCTCGGCGGCGATCGGCGCCCTGGTCGCCGAGCGGGTGCCGGACGGCGCCACGCTCCAGATGGGCATCGGTGCCGTCCCGGACGCCGTCCTGCACGGCCTGAAGTCGCGCCGCGGCCTCAAGCTGTGGAGCGAGATGTTCAGCGACGGGATCCTGCCGCTCGAGCAGGTGGGCGCCCTCGACCCGGACACCCCGCTCACGGCGTCCTTCCTCTTCGGCTCCGAGGAGCTCTACCGCTGGGTGGACCGCAACCCGCGCGTGCTCATGCTCCGGACCGAGACGACGAACGCACCGGCGCTCATCGCCCGCAACCCGCTCATGGTGTCGGTCAACACCGCGCTCCAGGTCGACCTCTTCGCCCAGGCGAACGCGTCCCGGATCAAGGCCCGGATCTTCTCGGGCTTCGGCGGCCAGACGGACTTCATCGTCGGCGCCGTGCACTCCGCCGGCGGCCAGTCCTTCATGGCGCTGCGCTCGTGGCACCCCAAGGCCGACGTGTCGACGATCATCCCGCTCGTCGACGAGCCGGTGACCTCGTTCCAGCCGACCGCGGTCATCACCGAGCAGGGCGTGGCCGACATCTGGGGCCACGACGAGCGGTCGCAGGCCAGGCACCTCATCGAGCACGCCGCCCACCCCAGGGTCCGCGAGGAGCTCTGGGAGGAGGCGCACGCGCTCGGCCTCGCCTAGGTGGACCAGGACGGCAGCCGTCCAGGAGCACCTCGCCCGGCGGCCGCCCCTGCCCGGACGTAGCCTCGACTGGTCCCTGGAGCAGACGGGGTCGCGGCCTCGTGCGCCCGCCGACCTGCCGGGTGCGCACGGCCGCCGTCCGTACAGCCGCCGGTCGACGGCGACCGGCGCCCACGGGGAGGTCCCGGCGATGACCGCACTCGACCCGCACCAGAACCAGAACACCCGGCACCCGTCCGCCTTCGACGAGTCCGACGCGCACCTGCTCCGGCTCTGCCTCGACCTCCAGCTCGACGCCCTGCTCCTCGCCCTCGGAGCGGCCTCGGCCCAGGAGCTGCGCGACCAGGGCACACCCGCGAGCGGGGCGGACCGGGGCGCCGACGACGTCGTCCCATGGCGGCGGTGGGTCGAGGAGGACGTCGACCTGGCCGCCGGTCTCGCCGCGGACGCGATGGCCGGCCGGGCGACGCTGCCTCCGACGCTCGGCACCGACCTCGGCCACGAGGTGCCCGCGGCCGTCATCGACAACCTCGTCGCGCGCTACGAGTCCATGCACAACCTGCTCGGCGACCTGCTCCGCCGGGACCTCACCGTGGACGACGACCACCGGCACCCGAGGGTGCTCGTCGCCCTGCGCCGGTGCCGCGCCCGGCTCGACGAGCTGCACCGGTACCGGCTCGCCACGACCCCGCCGCGCGGCGTCCGGCTCGACGCGGCCGTGCCGGTCGACGGACCGACGTCCACCAGGGACCGCGAGTACCTGCCCGGCGAGCTGCTCGGGTAGCAGACAGCCGCCGGGGACGACGACGGCGCCGCGGGGTCAGGGGCCCCGCGGCGCCGTCTCTTTCGTGCTCCCGTCGCCCGACGTCCGACGGGAGCCGACGGTCACGGTCTCCCGAGGGGCATCAGGAGGCCGTGCTCGTCGTCGGCTTGGGCGTCGGCGTCTTGGACGTCGTCGTCGTCCGCGGCTTCGTCGAGCTGCTGCTCTTCGTCGTCGTCCGGGTCGTGGTCGTCGTCTTCGGGCGCGTCGACGTGGTCGTCGTGCGGGGCCGGGTCGTCGTCGTGGTGCGCGGCTTCGACGCGGCCGACGAGGACGACGAGGAGGACGAGGACGACGCCCGCTTCGACGTCTTCGAGGACGCGGCCGGCGGTGTGGTGGCGTCCTCCGTGGCCGCAGGCTCCTCGGACGGCCAGGTGCACCGGACGACGGTCACCGCGGCCATCGACACGACGACGTCGCCGTCCTCGGTGCGGACCTTGACGGTCGCGCCCTCGACGGGCGCGGCGTCCGCACCGGCGGCCCGCGCCTCCTCGATCGCCGCGAGCGCCTCGTCGTCGAGCCGGACGCACAGGTCGGTGCGCCCCTCGTACCGCGACACGTCCTGCGTGCGGTCGGCGTCCTCGACGGTCTCGACGGCCCCGGACGGCGACGACCCGATGCTCGCGAGCGCGACCGCGGGCTCGTCCCCGCCGCCGGTGAGCGCGTACGCCGCACCGCCGGCGGCGAGCGCACCGGCGGCCAGGCTGCCGGCCGCGACGAGCACCCGGCGGCCGAGCGGCCGGACCGTCCGCGGCGCGGTGTGCACGTAGGGCACCTCGCCGTAGTGCGCGGCGCCGAAGGCGTCGGCCCGGAACGCGGCGACCTCGGGGATCCGGTCCGCCTGCGCCCGGCCGGGCGCCGGGAACGGTGCCGTCGGCGGCTGCTCGGGGATGCCGACCGTCCCGACGCGCAGCGCCGCAGCACCCCGC
>NZ_MWLL01000043.1 GCF_002198675.1 Kineosporia sp. R_H_3
GTCAGGGGGTCAGGCGGTGCAGGTCGCGGGGGAAGAGCGTCGTCGTGCGGATGTTGTCCGCCTCGACGAGCCGGGCCGTCCAGCGTTCGAGGCCGATCGCGAAGCCGCCGTGCGGCGGCATGCCGTAGCGGAACGTCTCCAGGTAGCTCTCGTACGGGCCGGGTGACTCGCCGCGCGCCGCGAGCGCCGCGACGTAGTCCTCGTACCGGTGCAGCCGCTGGCCGCCCGTGACGAGCTCGAGCCCGCGGAACAGCAGGTCGAAGGAGTTCGTCCATCGGCCGTCCGGCTCCGGCGTGGTCTGCGGGTGCGTGTAGAACGGCCGCTTCGCCGCCGGGTAGCCCTCGACGGCGAGCAGGTCGCTGCCGTGCTCGGCGAGCGCCCACGCCCCGAGCACCCGCTCGTGCTCGGGTGCGAGGTCGGGCTCGTCGGGGTCGGCGCCGGCGATCCGCAGCGCCTCGGTGAAGTGCACGACGGGGATCTGCTCCGGCACCTCGGGCAGCCGGGCGCCGGTCAGCGCGAGCGCCTCGGCGGCGTTCTCCCGCACCGACGCGACCATGCCGGCGAGCACGTCGCGCAGGACGGCGAGGACGTCCCGGTGGCTGTCGACGAAGCCCAGCTCGACGTCGAGCGAGACGTACTCGGCGAGGTGCCGGACCGTGTCGTGCGGCTCGGCGCGGAACACCGGGCCGACCTCGTAGACCCGCTCGAAGACGCCGACCATCGCCTGCTTGTAGAACTGCGGCGACTGCGCGAGGTACGCCGTCCGGCCGAAGTACTCGACGCCGAACACGTTCGCGCCGGACTCGGTCGACGAGGCGACGAGCTTGGGCGTCGTGATCTCGGTGAAGCCGGTCGCGTCGAGCCTCTCGCGGAACCCCTTGACGGACGCCGCCGCGAGCCGCCACACGGCCTGCCGGCGCGGGTGCCGCCACGTCGTCGAGGCGTGGTCGAGCAGGGTCGGCAGCGAGACGTCGAGGGTCGGGCGCCACAGCTCGACCGGGGGCGTCTGCGCGGTCGACAGCACCTCGACGGCCGGGGACGTCACCTCGACCCCGCCGGGCGCTTTGGGGTTGGCCGTCACCGTGCCGGTGACGCGGACGACGCTCTCCTCGCCGACGCCCTCGACGAGCCGCCGCACGGCCTCGTCGGCGACGACGACCTGGGCGAGGCCGGCGCGGTCGCGCAGCACGAGGAAGGTCACCGCGGCCAGTCTGCGGCGGCGGTGCACCCAGCCCTCGAGGCGGACGGTCCCGCCGACGTGCTCGGGCAGGGTGCTGCTGAGGATGCGTCTCATGGTGGTCACCTCCGGGGAGTACGGCTCCCGGGAGGTGTGGGCGATCGGGTCGCTCGCGGTGCCACCACACCTTCGCCGACCGGACCGGTCGGCCTCTCGGCCCGGTGACGGGGGCCGGCCGTCGCCGCTCCGGGGGTGTCAGGCCCGTCACCGCGGCGAGACGCCCACGATAGTGCGGCCGGCCGCCGGTGCCGAGCCGGTTTCCGGGCGCGGGTGGCGGGCCGGACGGCGCCGGGTCCGCCGATAGGCTGTGCCGCATCATGAGCAGCCTCCGAAGCGCCCCCGACGCACCCGTGACGACCGCCTCCGGCGCCGACGTCCGCGTGCGCTTCTGCCCCTCGCCGACCGGCACGCCGCACGTCGGCCTGGTCCGGACCGCCCTGTTCAACTGGGCGTACGCCCGGCACACGGGCGGCACGTTCGTCTTCCGGATCGAGGACACCGACGCGGCGCGCGACAGCGAGGAGAGCTACGAGCAGATCCTCGACGCGCTGCGCTGGCTCGGGATCGACTGGGACGAGGGCGTCGAGGTCGGCGGCCCGCACGAGCCCTACCGGCAGAGCCGGCGCAAGGACCTCTACGCCGACGTCGTCGGCAAGCTCGTCGCGAGCGGCTACGTCTACGAGTCGTTCTCCTCGCCCGAGGAGGTCGAGGCACGGCACCTGGCCGCGGGCCGCGACCCCAAGCTCGGGTACGACGGCCACGACCGCGACCTCACCGAGGAGGAGCGGGCCGCGTTCCGCGCACAGGGCCGCGAACCCGTTCTGCGGCTGCGGATGCCGGACGACGACCTGACGTTCGACGACCTCGTCCGCGGCCCGGTGACGTTCAAGGCCGGCACGGTGCCGGACTTCGTCGTCGTCCGCGCGGGCGGCGAGCCGCTCTACACGCTCGTCAACCCGGTCGACGACGCGCTCATGGGCATCACGCACGTGCTGCGCGGGGAGGACCTGCTCTCCTCGACGCCGCGCCAGATCGCGCTGTACCGGGCGCTCGTCGCGATCGGCGTCACGACGTCGGTGCCCCGCTTCGGGCACCTGCCGATGGTGCTCGGCGAGGGCACCCGCAAGCTCTCCAAGCGCGACCCGCAGTCGAACCTCTTCCACCACCGCGACCGCGGGTTCGTCCCGGAGGGGCTGCTCAACTACCTCGCGCTGCTCGGCTGGTCGATCGCCGAGGACCGTGACGTCTTCTCGATGGCGGAGATGACGCAGGCCTTCGACATCACCGACGTCAACGGCAACCCGGCGCGGTTCGACCAGGCGAAGGCCGACGCGATCAACGCCGAGCACCTGCGCCTGCTCGCCCCCGAGGACTTCGCCGGCCGACTCGTCGCGTACCTCGCGGCCCAGGGGGTCGTCGCAACGGCCCCCGACGGCGCTCCGGACGGCGCGCAGCGGGCGGTCGTCGAGGCCGCGGCACCGCTCGTGCAGACCCGGGTCCAGGTGCTCGCCGAGGCGGTGCCCATGGTCGCGTTCCTGCTCACCGCGGACGGCGACCTCGTCGTCGAGGACGACGCGCTCGCGACCGTCACCAAGGACGGCGCGCAGTCGGCGGCCGTCCTCGACGCCGCGACGTCCGCGCTCGGCGCGCTGCCGGCGTTCACGGCCGCCGACATCGAGGCGGCGCTGCGGACGGCGGTCGTCGAGGGGCTCGGGATCAAGCCGAAGTTCGCGTTCGGCCCGCTGCGGGTCGCCGTGACCGGACGCCGGGTCTCGCCGCCGCTCTTCGAGTCGATGGAGATCCTCGGCCGGGACTCGACGCTGGCCCGGGTGGCCGCGCTGCGCGGCCGGCTCGGGGCCTGACCACGGGCGGTGCGGCACCGACCGGGCGCCCCGTGCGTTGGGGGCGGGTGAACAGGGACAGCGCCGGTCGGCAGGACCGGCGCACGGAGCGACGGGCGGGGGC
>NZ_MWLL01000044.1 GCF_002198675.1 Kineosporia sp. R_H_3
CCCGACAGGCCCGCCCGACAGGCCCGCCCGACGGACCCGCCGGGTCAGCGCGCGGTGTCCAGCCGGGCCACCCGGCGCGGTCCGGCGGTGAGCCGGTAGGAGGCGTCGAGCAGCTCGCCGACCTCGGCCCAGTCGGTGCGGTCGTCGAGCTCGAGGCCGACCCAGCCGGAGGCCCCGAGGTAGGCGGGCACGTAGCACCGCTCGTCCTCGACGAGCGCGGCCCGCTCGGTGGGGTCGGTGAGCACGAGCAGCGAGTGCTCGTGCTGCACCCACTCGCCGTCGATGCGCTGCGAGCCGCCGTAGTAGGCGAAGACCTTCGTCGTGGAGAACGCGGGGTGACCGTGCGAGATCTTCTCCGCGGCGTCCGGGAAGGCCAGCGCCAGCTCGCGGACCCGGGCCAGCAGCGGGTCCGCCTCGTCGAACATCAGCGGGTGCGCCATCGGCCCAGCCTGCCGTCCCCGGGCCCGGGCTGTCACGCCGTCCGTCAGACCGCCGGTCAGGCCGCGGAGGTGATCCCCAGCGTCGAGCCGGTCCAGCCCGGGAACACCGTCGCCACCTCGCCGGCGCTCGCCCCGGCCCGCGAGCGCAGGACGTCGGCGAGGACGGCGCGGTAGTCGGTCGTCACGGTGAGGTCGCCGTCGGTGAGGTCGACGTCCCGCAGCCCCGGCCAGGTGCCGAACACCCGGCCGCCGTTGACGTGGCCGCCGAGCACGAACATCGCGTTGCCCCAGCCGTGGTCGACGCCGGCGTTCTCGTTCTCCTCGGCCCGCCGGCCGAACTCGCTGATCGTCACGAGCGTGACCCGGCCGAGGTCGGTGCCGAGGTCGGTCGCGAAGGCGGAGACGGCGTCGTCCAGCTCACGCAGGTGGTCGCGCATCCAGCCGCCGTCGGGCCGGCCGAGCCCGGAGTGCATGTCCCAGTCGCCGTAGTCGATCGTCGCGACCCGCAGCCCGACATCCGCCCGGACGAGCCGCGCGACGTCCCGCAGCTGCCGGCCGAGGTCCGAGTCGGGGTAGTCGGCGCCGTTGGACGGCGTGTAGCCGGCCTCGCGCATCGCGGCCGTCGTCGCGAGCGCCCCGAGGGCCGTGCCCGCCGACGCGGCGAGGCGGGCGTCGGAGTGCGCGAACGCCGTCCGGAGGAACGTCGACCAGGCGGGCAGGTCCTCGGTGTCGACGCCGTCGAGGCCGAAGTCGTCGACCGAGCCGACCCCGAGCTCGGGGTAGTCGCCGAGCAGCGACCACGGCAGCCCGCCGCCGCCCACCTGGACCGCGCCGAACGGCCCGGACGCGTCGTGCAGCGACAGCACCCGGTCGAGCCAGCCGGTGCGCAGCGGGCTGCCCGGTGTCGCGGCCTCGACCTGGGCCATCGCCTCGAAGTGGGACCGGTTCGGCACGGCCAGCCCGGTCGCGTGGACGACGGCGAGCGAACCGGCGTCGTAGAGCGCCTTGAGACCGGTGAGCGCCGGGTGCATCGCGAACGTCGCGTCGAGCCGCAGCCCCAGCCCGGCCGGGACGGCGATCGTCGGGCGCAGCCGGGCCAGGTCCGGGTCGCCGACGGGCGCGACGGCGGAGAGGCCGTCGAAGCCGCCGCGCAGCGAGAGGACGACGAGGGTGTCGCCGCTGTACGGCGTGCCGCCCGCGGCGAACGCCAGCCGCGGCGCGAGCACCTCGGAGCCGAGCGCGGCGAGCAGGCCGGCGACGGCGCCGCCGGCGAGGACGCCGCGCCGGGTCGGCCCGGCGGCCGCGCGGGAGCGGGACACGGCGGCGCAGTCGGCGCACTCACGACCGGTGACGGGCACGGGAACCTCGCAGGTCTGGGGAGAACGGTCGGTGGCAGAAGGGTTGTCGCGCAACGGGTCAGGCCGTGAGCTGGTACGGCGTCTGGAGCATCGCCGCGACCCAGTGCTCCAGGCGCCACGAGAGGAACCCGTCGGCGGCCCCGAGCGGCGTCGACGCCGTGAGGCCCATGACGGCCAGCAGCGCGTCGCGGTCGGCGGCGAGCATCGGGGCGCCGAAGAGGGTGCGCCCCGCGGCGTCGACGGCCGCGCCGCACGTGGCGGGCACCGCCGTCCCGAAGAGGAAGCCCTGCAGGTCGGGCCGCACGAGCGAGTGCCGGGCGGTCCAGCCCTGGACGAGGTCCATCGCGCCGTTCCAGCGGCCGAGCAGGGCCGCGGTGCCGAGCCAGGCCGAGGACTTGAGCGGGTAGCCCTCCGGCGTCGCCCGGGCCAGCGGCGACATCCCCGCCTGCTCCATGAGCCACGCGAGGTCGCCGGTCGCGTCGGCGGCACCGGTCAGGGTCGGGCGGTACCCGAGGGTGCGGACGACGGACACGAGGTACTCCTGCGGGCGGCGCACCTTCGCGCCGTGCGCGGCCTCGAACTCGGGCGAGGTCAGCAGCTCGCGCAGGACAGGGGCGATCCGGGTGCCCTGCGCGAGGTAGAGCCGGGCCAGCCGGTCGACGAGGGCCTGCGGGGGAGCGTCGGAGACGAACTGGACGGCGAGCCGGCGGGCGATCCGCCAGGCGGTGTCCTCGTGGTGCGCGAGGTAGGTCACCAGACGCCGGGCCACGGCGAGCCCGCCGGTCTGGGTCGGGTTCGGGTCGGTGAAGCCGAGCACCCGGACCGGCCCGACCCAGTGCTTCCAGGGCGCGTAGAGGAACTCGCCGGAGTCGCGGGAGACCGACAGCCCGGTGAGGACCCGCGCGCAGTTCAGCACCCCGGCCTCGCCGTACGGCGACCCGACGCCGACGCTGTGCAGCTCGAGCAGCTCGCGGCCGAGGTTCTCGTTGGGGTGCTCGTCGGTCGACTCGGCGTTGTTCAGGTAGACGAGCATGGCCGGGTGCGTGACGACCGCCCACAGCAGGTCGGCGTACGAGCCGAACGCCCTCGCGCGCAACATCTTCGCGTAGTGCGCACGGGAGGCCGCGGTGTCGGACCACACGTCGACGTTGAACAGCTGCGACCAGAACTCGACCATGACCTCGAGCAGCTGGCGCTTCGACCAGCACTGCCGAGCGACCTGGTGGGAGGCGATGGCGCGCTGGTGCCGCCAGCCGGAGAGCGACCCGTTGTCGAGCAGCTCGTTGACGTGCCAGATCGGCTCGTCCAGGTGCGAGAAGGACGCCGCCAGCCAGGCGTCGCACTGCCGGTCGTCGATCGTCGCCGGCGCGAGCTGGCGGTCCACCCAGGCGTTGCGGCCCAGCGCCCGGAGCTCGGCGAGGGCGCCGGGTGCCGGGCCGAACGTCGCGCGGCGCAGCAGGTGCAGGTCGAGGTCGCGGGTCACGTACGGGACGGCGGCCCGCACGCTGCTCGCCCGGGTGAGCTGGAGCCGCAGGCCGTGGTCGTAGACGAGGCCGGCCTTCGCGGCCGACCACACGTACGGCACGAGGACCCAGGCGCCCGCGGCGTTGCGCTCCTTGTAGGCGGTGCGGCCGTAGGCCTTGGTGACCTGCACGGTGACCGTCGTCCGGGTGGCCTTCGTGACCGTCGTCCGGTCGGTCGCCCGGTCGTACCGGTACGCGAGCGCGACGAACTTCGTCACCCGCTTCGTGGGCACCGCGGCCGCGGCGGGTCGTCGGTACGGCGTCCGGCCGGGAGCCGGTCGGGGAGCCGGTCGGGGTGGCGGCGGGTGCGGCGGGCATGCGGTGTCCTCCGACGGTCGGCCTGGGGGTGCAGCCACTGTCCCGAGGCGCGCCGGTGACGACGGACGGCCGACCGGGTGAGTGCGATCGGTGGATGCGTCACGGGTCCCTGGGGTGCGGTCACGGTCGGTCGGGGCCCGGTCCTGCGGCCGGCGGTCGTGGCCGGTGCCGTCACGCCGGGTGCGCGTCAGGGGCGTCCGGGCCCGCCGCGGGCACCGACCGTCACGCGGCGATCTTGACCTTTCCGCGGGCCGTTCCACCCGGACGGCGCAGGCCGGCGACGACGAGCAGCCCGCAGGCGAGCGCGGCGAGGCCGCCGACGACCCACAGCGCCTGCGTCGTCCGGCTGCCGAGCAGCCCGCGGCCGGTCCAGTCCAACCGGCCGTCGACGGTGAACGGCCGGTCGCCGTACAGCCCGCGCAGCCGCCAGGTCGTCAGCGCGTGCGGCCGGGACGGGGCGTCGACGACGGCGGCCGGCCGGCCGAGGCCGCCGTAGTGCGTGCGGGCGTCGTGCCAGGTGGCGACGGGCTCGAGCCCGAGCGGCTCCCAGCGCGGCGGCCGGGGCGTCTGCGCGGCCGGGGTGTCGGCGGTGACGAGGCCCGAGCCGAAGCGGCCGTTGACCCGGGAGGTCACCGACTCGACGTTCTCCTGCGCGCCCTGCGGGCCGATGCGCAGGTAGGGCTCGCCGTCGTAGCCGAGCAGCACCAGGTCGACAGCCGTCGTGTTGCGGACCCGCACCCAGGACCCGTCGCGGGCGACGTCGACCGTGACCCCGGCGACCGCGGGGGAGACCGCCGTGACCCGGCTGCGGTAGAAGGGCGCGTCGCCGCCGGAACCGTGCGCGGCCGCCGGTGCGGCCGGCCCGAGCGCGAGCAGGAGGCCGAGCGCCGCGACGAGCGCGGCCCTCGGCCGCCGGCCGGCGCGGGGGCGCACGTCAGCCCCCGAGGAACGCGCTCTGCGGGATGCCGCAGGCCTTCGCCGCCTTCGCGACGTCCTCCCGGGCCCGGGCGGCGAGGTCGGCGGCCTTGGCCGTGTCGCCCTTGCCGAGCGCGGTGTCGACGCCGTGCAGGTGGGTGTGGAGCGCGACCCCGGCGTCGTGCACGCGCGGGTCGCGCAGGCCGGGCAGGATGCCGTCGAGCGCATCGGCGACGGCCTTGGCCTGCGCCTGCGTCGGCGTCCCGGAGAGCCCTGCCTTGGAGACCTCGGCCGCGAACCCGGAGCAGGCCTGGGCCATCTCCTGCGGGGTCAGGGTCGTCCCGCAGCCCGCGAGGAGCACGAGCGTGCCCGCTGCCAGGCCGGCCGCCGTCCGCCGCACCGCTGTGGTCCGCACACGTCCTCCTCAGGGCCGGGCCGGGCTCAGGCGCCGAGCAGCAGCGCGAGCCCGGTCATGGTCAGGACCACCATGATGGCGAGCAGCGGCACCTGCGACGCCACCGGGCGGCCCGGCGGGGGCGCGGCGGCCGCGAGCGCCAGCGCACGATCGTGCGCGAGCACGGTGCCGGCGACGTGGCCGCCGACGATCGCCGCGACCTGGACGAGCGAGATCGTCCGGGCCGTGACGAGCAGGTAGTCGACGCCGCGGCCGGTGAGGCCGAGCAGGTCCGCCCCGGTCGCGAACGGGTCGCTCAGGAGGATCCAGGTCGTCTGGCCGTCGAAGAGGAGCAGCGAGAAGTAGTGCGCGACGGCGTACCCGGCGGCCACCGGGACGAGCGTGTGCGCGAGCGGCGCCGCGGCGCCCGGGTAGCCGCCGAGCCGGCCGGCCAGCCCGGCCCCGGCGGCGAAGAGCAGCCCGACGAGGGCGACCGTCGTGACGAGACCGGACGTCGACGGCAGGACCGCCTCGCCGCCGGCGCCGAACCCGTTCTGCCACCACTGCGTCCGGCCCACCCCGTCGAACGCGGTCGAGCCGACGAGGACGACGACGACGGCCACGAGCCCGCGCCGCACGGGCAGCGCCGCTGCGCCGTCCAGCGGGTTGCGCAGCACGAGCGCGCCGTCCGCCCGGCGCCCGACCGGGGCCAGCGCACCGAGCAGCCGGGAGTACACCTCGAAGCCCTCCCCCCGGAGGAACCAGCGCTCGCCGACGACCGCGGCGGCGCCGAGGTGGACCAGGGCGTAGGCGACGAGGAACGCCCCGACGCGGCGCGGGTCGCTGCGGTCCGGCGCGGCGAGCTCGAACCACGCGAACGCCAGGAGCGACAGCGCCGCCGGCCGGTACCCCCAGCCGTCGGCGAGGTCCGGCCTGACCGGCGCCGGGAGCACCCGGGCGAGGAGCCGGTACGCCGTCCGCAGCGGGTTGAGCGCACCCCAGACCGGGCCGAGGAGCAGGCTCACCGGCACGAGCCCGACCCAGAACGTCACGAAGAACGCCCACGGTGCGGCGTTCTGCGCGACGTCCGGCGAGCCGGCCAGGGCGATGACGACGACGAGCACCGTCAGCGCGAGGACGACGGCCTGCAGGGCGAGCCGGGGGCGGCCCTGCGCGAGGGCGGCCACCGGCCCCGGGAGCGGCCGCCCCGCCGTCGCGCCGGCGAGCCGCGGCGTCCGCCACAGCGCGCCGAGCGCGACGAACGAGACGAGCACCGCGAGCCNGGGAGGTCGGCCCGGGTCCCGACGCCGTGGGCGAGCGGGCCCGCGCCGACCGACAGGCCGACCGACAGGGCCGCCGAGACGAGGTCCGGGGTCACTGCACCTGGAGCTGGACGAGCTGCAGGCCCTTCTCCTCCAGCTCGACCTCGAAGACGCCGGTCACGGTGGCCTTGAACTTCAGGTCGGCGGTGCCGCCCTTCTCGACGTCGGCGTGCTTGTCGTAGCCGTGGAGGTGGATCTCGTCGGCGACGTCGCTCGTGACGCGCAGGATCACCGTCGAGCCGGCCTTGACCTTGACCCGGCCCTTCGGCCCGGTGACCTTGCCGCCGGCGACCGTGATCTCGACGAGCTGGCCCTCCTCGGTCGGCGTCGGCGTCGGGGTCTCGGTGGCCGTGGGGGTCTGGCTCGGGGTGGAGGCGGACGGCGCCGGGGCGCTCGACGTCGTGACCGGCGGGGCGGACGTGGCCGCCGCCGTCGACGAGCCGCTCGCGCAGCCGGTGAGGGTCACGGCGCCGAGGGCGGCGACGGTGAGCAGGAGGGTCGTGGTGCGCGTGGGACGGCGGTTCATGGACGGATCCTCTCGTGGACCGGGTGGGTCGACGGCGCGGACGACGCGCGCGTCGACGAAGGATGCGGTGCACCGGAAGGAGGTCACGGTGCGTCGGACGGTGCGTTGACGGAACGGCCGGGGCCGGACGGGTTGCTCAGACCGCGAGCGGCGGGCCGCGCCGCGGGTGCGCGGCCGCGGCCAGGACCTGGTCGCGCAGGACCGCCACGGCAGCGCGGGGGCGCACCCGCAGGCGCTGCCCGACGGCGGGGACGACGGCCGCGGGCACGGTGAGCCGCAGCGCCGGGCGCACGGTGCGCAGGGCGGCCCAGGCGGCCGCCTCGCCGCGCCGCAGCCACCAGGCGGCGACGAGTGCGGCCAGCAGGTGCGCCAGGAGCATCGCGTGCCCGGGGTAGACGTGGGCCGCGTACCCGCCGGCCGGTCGGCTCACGAGGAGCGGGTCCGCGGCCCAGGCCCGGGCCGCGGCGTCGGCCCGGCCGGGGCAGAGCACCTCGTGGACGAACGTCGTGAACGCCGTCCCGGGGACGCAGTGGCACAGGCACAGCACGAGGTGCAGCACCGCCTGACCGGCGAGGAGCATCACGGTGACGCCCGCGCCCGAGACCTCCCGGCGCCGGGCCGGGAGCCCGCAGAGCGCCACGAGCACCAGCCCGACGGCGAGCAGCCGCGGCGGCGGCGCCTCCTGCTCGACGAGCACGTGCCCGGCGGTGCCGAGGGTGCCCGCGACGGCAGCGAGCACGGGCAGCCGCAGCGCGAGCGCGACACGCGCGGACGGCGGCACGTCGGCCGCCGGGCGCACCGCGGTCGCCGACATGGTCGCGAGAGTAGGCGGCCCGGCCGCCCGCGTCGATCGACAAGGCCGAAGACCAGCCCATCGGACGGTGCGGACTTCCGCCGTCCAGGCGTGTCGCCGTCGCCCGGTGGTGACGTTAACGCAGACTGCTGCCCATGGAGGGGACCGCTGACGACCGTCGCGTGGTGCGGCTCGTCGTCGACGTGCTCGCGACGCCGGAGCAGGTGCACCTCCTGTCCACCCTCGTCGGCGACGCGCTGTGCGGCCTGCCCGACGACCACGAGGGGCCGTGCCGGGTCGCCTGGCGGATCGCGCACGCCGTGGAGGGGGAGGCCGCCGACGGCCCGGTGGCGCTGGCGCCCGCCGACGTCGCGCAGGTCCGGGCCGCCCTCGGCGCCCTCGAGGTCCTCGCGCCGGCCGACGCGCTCGCGAGCCTGCGGGCCGAGGTCGAGGCGGCGCACGGCGGTCATCAGGTCGTCCTGCCGGCGGACGGGCCCGGGCTGCGCCTGAACGGTGGTCCGACGCGTTCCTGACGGCCTGCTGGTGACAGCGGGCTGTCGCACCGCGACGGTGCGTCCACCTGCTGCGCAGAGCCCGGCAACGACGGTTGACAAGATCGCCAGGTCGGCGAGAGTGTCCGACCCGATCGTCCGCTGCCCGAGGAGGAACCGGCCGCATGTCCGCCGACGCCGGCCCGCCCGCGGACCTGCCCGCCGACCCGCCGTCGGACCTCCCCGCCGGTCCGGCCGCGGACGTCCCCGAGGGCCCGGCG
>NZ_MWLL01000045.1 GCF_002198675.1 Kineosporia sp. R_H_3
CCCGGCGGTCGTCGTCCGCGGCGGCGCGGGCCTGCTCGGTGCCGGCCTGCTCGGCGCGCTGCTCGCGGCCCGCCGTCGCGGCCGCCCGACCGCCCCGCCGGACGCCGCCGTCGAGGCCGAGGTGTGGCTGCGCGTCGGTGCGGACCCGGGCCGGGCCCGGTTCGTCGACACCGCGCTGCGCAGCCTGGCGAGCGTCTGCCGCACCGAGGGGCGGCCGTTCCCGGACGTCTACGCGGTCGTCGCCGACGACGACGAGATCGCGGTCCTCCTCGCGCCCGCCCACCCGGACGCCCCCGCGCCGTGGAGCGCCGTCGACGCCGGCGCCCGCTGGGTGCTGCCGCGCGGCCACCTGCCCCGCGGCGGCGGCCACGCCGAGGCGCCGCTGCCCTCGCTCGTCGCCCTCGGCCGGGACGACGCCGGCCGCGACGTGCTCGTCGACCTCGCGGCCGCAGCCGGCCCGGTCTGCATCACCGGCGACCCGGTCGTCGCCGGGCACGTCGCGCGGGCGCTCGCCGTCGAGCTCGCGACGAACCCGTGGTCGCGCGGCGTCCGGGTGACCGCCGTCGACCTGCCCCCGGCGCTCGCCGCGGTCGGCGGCGGCCTCACGGTCGCGGCCGACGGCGCGGACCCGCTGGCCGGGGTCCGCGACCGGCTCGCCGCGGCTTCGGGCGGACCGGCGCCGGCCGGGGCCGGNGCACGTCCCCGGCCGGCCCGGGATCGTCGTCGCCGGGGACGTGCCCGGCGCCCGCTGGCGCTTCGAGGTCGACGCGGACGGCGCCCTCGACGCGCCCGAGCTCGTGCTGCGCCTGGCGGCCAACCGGATCGGCGACGCGACCCTGGCCCGGCTCGGGGACCTGTTCGCCGCTGCGGCGGGCGCGCCGGCGGGCCCGGCGTCGGGCCCGGCCACCGGCGGTCTCCCGGCCGTTCCCGGCAACGGCACCGGGGCGGACCGCCCGGGCGCGGACGGCCCGGGCGCGGACGGCACCGCCTGGTACGCACTCGTCCCGGAGCCGGCGGCCCCGGCCGAGGACGCCGCCTGGGGCCCGGCCCCGGCGCGGGTCGGGCTGCTCGGCCCGGTCCTCGTCCGCGCGCCGGGCGCCCTCGACACGGCGCGCGTCGACCTCGCGGCCGAGGTCGTCGCGCTCCTCGCGCTGCACCCGGACGGCGTCCACCCGACCGTCCTCGGCGCGGCGGTCTGGCCGCGCGGCGTCACGCCCGACGTCCGGGACGCGACCGTGGACCGGGTCCGCGGCTGGCTCGGCGACGGGGCCGCCGGACCGCGCCTGGTCACCGCGGCCGACGGGCGGCTGCTCCTCGGCCCGGAGGTCGTCGTCGACTGGGCGGTGCTCTGCACGCTCCTGCGCACCGCGGGCCGGGTCGCCGGCACGGCCCCCGAGCGGGACCTGCTCGGCCGTGCGCTCGCCCTCGTCCGCGGCCCGTTCGCCGGCGGCGCCGCGGGCGGTGCGTACTCGTGGCTGCCCCGGACCGGGCTCGAACGCACCGTGCCCCGGGTCGTCACGGCCGCGGCGCACCGGCTCGCGACGCTGCGGCTGCCCGGCGACCCGGCGGGCGCGGGGGAGGCCGCGCGCAGCGGCCTGCGGGCGGACCCGTGCGCGCAGGTGGTGTGGCGCGACCTGCTCCGTGCCGAGCACGCGCAGTGGGGGGCGGACGGCGTCCGGCAGGCCGCGGCGCAGATGCGCGAGGTCCTCGCCGACCTCGGGACCGCCCCGGAGCCCGAGACGGACGCCCTCGTCGACGACCTGTGCCCGGGGGCGCGGGCGGTCGCGGCCGGCTGAGCGGGCAGGCGGTCCGGTCAGGCGGTCCGGTGAGGGCGGTCCGGTCAGGGCGGGCCCGGTCACGGCGGTCCGGACGGCCGGCTCGGCAGGACGTGCCGAACCCCGGTTCACGGGTTCGTCACACGTTCGCGCCCCGCACGGCGGTCCTTGGGAGCGGTTGCGAGCTGCCGTCAGTAGTGTTCCTGCCATGAGCGACGCCGCCCCCGCACCCGACTGGGAGGCCCTGCGCGCCGCGGCCCGTGACGTCATGACCAGGGCCTACGCGCCGTACAGCCGTTTCCGGGTGGGAGCGGCGGGTCTCGTCGACGACGGCCGGGTCGTCGCCGGCTGCAACGTCGAGAACGCGGCCTACGGCGTGGGTCTGTGCGCGGAGTGCGGCATGGTCTCCGCGCTGCACGCGACCGGTGGCGGCCGGCTCGTCGCGGTCACGTGCGTCGGCCCGGACGGCGCGCTCCTCATGCCGTGCGGCCGCTGCCGCCAGATCCTCTGGGAGAACGGCGGCCCGCAGATGCTGCTCGACACCGCGCGCGGTGTCCGACCCATGAGCGAGGTGCTCCCGGACGCGTTCGGCCCCGAGGACCTCGACACCCGAGCTGGGAGCACCCCATGAGCGAGGCCTTCGCCGCCGTCGACGTCATCGTGGCCAAGCGGGACGGCGGTGAGCTGTCCGACGCCCACATCGACTGGGTCGTCGACGCCTACACCCGGGGCGCCGTCGCGGACGAGCAGATGTCCGCGCTCGCGATGGCGATCCTGCTCAACGGGATGTCCCGCCGCGAGATCGCGCGCTGGACGGCGGCGATGATCGCGTCGGGGGAGCGGATGGACTTCTCCGCGCTCGGCGTCCCGACGTCCGACAAGCACTCGACGGGCGGCGTCGGCGACAAGATCACCCTGCCGCTCGCACCGCTCGTGGCGACGTTCGGCGTCGCCGTCCCGCAGCTGTCCGGCCGCGGTCTCGGGCACACCGGCGGCACCCTCGACAAGCTCGAGTCGATCCCGGGCTGGCGGGCCGCGCTGAGCAACGCCGAGATGCTCGCGCAGCTGCGCGACGTCGGGGCGGTCATCTGCGCCGCCGGTGCCGGGCTCGCGCCGGCGGACCGCAAGCTCTACGCGCTGCGCGACGTCACGGGCACCGTCGAGGCGATCCCCCTCATCGCGAGCTCGATCATGACCAAGAAGATCGCCGAGGGCACGGGCGCGCTCGTCCTCGACGTCAAGGTCGGCAGCGGCGCGTTCATGAAGACCGAGGACACCGCCCGCGAGCTCGCCCGCACGATGGTCGACCTCGGCCGCGACGCGGGGCTGACGACCGTCGCCCTGCTGACCCGGATGTCGACCCCGCTCGGCCTCACGGCGGGCAACGCGCTCGAGGTCGCCGAGTCCCTCGACGTGCTCGCGGGCGGCGGCCCGGAGGACGTCGTCGAGCTCACCGTCGCGCTCGCCCGGGAGATGCTCGACGCCGCGGGCCGGGGCGGCCAGGACGTCGCGGCCGCACTGACGGACGGCCGGGCCATGGACACCTGGCGCCGGATGATCGCCTCCCAGGGCGGTGACCCGGACGCCCCGCTGCCGACGGCCCGCGAGAGCCACACCGTGCTCGCCCCCGCCGACGGCGTCCTCATCCGGCTTGACGCGCTCGCCGTCGGGGTCGCCGCATGGCGCCTCGGCGCCGGCCGCACCCGCAAGGAGGACGTCGTCCAGGCCGGGGCGGGGGTCGTCATGCACGCGAAGCCGGGTGCGGTCGTGCGCGCCGGCGAGCCGCTGCTCACGCTGCACACCGACACCCCGGACCGCTTCGAGGCCGCCCTGCGCGATCTCGAGGGCGGCATCGAGGTCGCCCCCGAGGGCTCCCGCCCCGACCTCGGCCCGCTCGTCATCGACCGCATCGCCTGACGACGTGCAGGAGGAGGCGCGGGAGGACGTGCAGGAGAGCGGCTCCGGACCGGACGACCGCCGACCGCGCGCCGTCTTCGGAGCGGGCACCGAGCCCGACCCGCGGTTCTCCATGGCCAACGAGCGGACGGCGCTCGCCTGGGTCCGCACCGCGATGGCGGTCGTCGCCGCCGGCGTCGGGCTGACCTCGGTCGCCCGGCTCGCGGACCTGCCCCGGGCCCTCGACGTCGTGTCCGGTGTCATGTGCCTCGGCGGCGGCTGGCTCGCCGTCTCCGCGGTGCTCGGCTGGCGCCGGCGCGAGGTCGCGCTGCGGACCGGTCGGCCGCTGCCCGCGCCGGTGGCGCTGCCGTGGATCGCCGCGGCGGTCGTCCTCGGCTCGCTCGTCCTGGCCGTCGTCGTCCTCGCCGCCACCTGACGTGGCCGGCGATCCCGGGCTCCAGCACGAACGGACGGCCCTCGCCTGGCAGCGCACCGGCGTCTCGGCGTCCGCCGGCAGCGCGCTCGGCCTGCTCGCCGCCGCCCACGACGGCGTCGCGTGGCTCTTCGGGGTCGTCGCGGTGCTCTCCGCGGCAGGAGCCGGCTGCGTCGCCGTCGCCGTCGGGTCGACGCACCGCCCCGGGTCCGCGCGGACGCCGTGGACCCGGCTCCTGGCGACCGTGGGGGCGACCCTCATGCTCGCCCTCACCGGCACGACCCTGGCGGTCGTGGCGCTCGTCGCCCGCACATGAGCCGGCCCCGGCCCCCGGGGCATGGGGGTCGGGACCGGCTCGGGACGGGCGGCCGGGGCAGCCGCCGGGCGTCGGCCCGGCCGGGGGAGCCGGCCGGACCGCGCCTGGGAGAGCCGACGCTCAGGACAGGATGAAGTCCGTCGCGTTCACGTTGCCGGCAGCGACGCCGACGAGGCGGATCGTTCCTCCGTTCGCTCCGCTGACGGTGACCAGGGTGTCGGCCCCGGCCGCGGCGATGGTGACCCTGCTGCCGAAGTTGGCGCTCGTGACACCGACGCCGCGCAGGTCGACGAGGTCCTGCCCGCCCGCCGGGGCCGCGTCGAAGCCGTTGACCACGTCGGCACCGAACGCCGCCGTGTACCGCAGCTGGTCGAGGCCGGCGCCACCGGTGATGGTGTCCGCCGCCGCGCCGCCCTCGATGACGTCGTCACCGTTCTGGCCCTGGAGCGTGTCCGCCCCGTCGCCACCGAGGAGGGTGTCGCCGCCGTTCTGGCCCTGGATCGAGTCCGCGGCACCGCCACCGATGATGACGTCCGGTGCGGCCGACCCGGTCAGGGTGTCCGTCCCGCCGCCACCGTTGATGGACTCGATGCCCACGAGCGTCACCGCGCCGAAGTTCAGCGTCTCGGCCGCCCCCGACCCGGTGATCCGCACGTTCGCGAACCCGTTGGCGGTGATGGTCTCGACGTTGGTCACCGAGGTGAGCCCGATGTCGGTCCCCGGTGCCATGGCCTCGATCGTGTCGGCATCGCCACCGCCGTTCACCGTGTCGAAGCCCTCGAGGGCCCCGGTGAACCGGATCCGGTCGGTGCCGGCCCCGGTGCTGATGGTGTCGTTGCCGGCGTCACCGGAGACCAGGTCGTTCCCGGCGCCCGTGGTGAGGTTGTCGGCTCCCGGCCCGCCGGAGTAGACGTCGTCCCCGGCCGAGCCGCCCAGGGTGTTCGCCCCGGCGTTGCTGTCGCCGATCCCCGGGAACAGGTCACCGACGACGCCGGTCGCCGAGGACGTGACGACCTCGGTGGACCCGTGGTCGTCGACGAACGTCACCACGACCCGCAGCCGCCGGCCGACCTGCGCCTGCAGCGGCGTGAAGCTCGGCGAGGTGGCCCCGGCCACGTTCGTGAACGTCGTGCCGGCCGCGTTGGAGAACTGCCACTGCGGCGAGAACGTCGCCGTGGTCAGGCCGTCCGCGTCGGCGATGAGCCCGTTGAGCGCGGTGACCGCCGACCCCTCGGTCGGGGTCGGGTCGTCGACCGCCGGGAGCCCGGTGGCCGCGGTGTTGACGACCCCGGTCCCGGTGAGGGCGACGACGCTCGGCGACCCGGCCGCGTTGTGCGCGATGCTCAACGAGGCCGACCGTGCCCCAGTCGCCGTCGTCCGGAAGGCGACGCTGATCGTGCACGTCGCGGTCGGGACGACGGTCGCGCAGGTCGGCGACACGGTCGCCGTGAAGTCCCCGGCGTTCGTCCCGCCCACCGTGGCACCGGTGATCGTCAGGTTGCCGCTGCCGGTGTTCGTCACGTTGACCGGGCGGGTGAACGCCGCGGCCGTCGTGCTCCGGACGCCGAAGTCGAGCGCCGGCGCCGAGAGGGTCGCCACCGGGGCCCCGAGCGAGACGGTCTGGTCGAGGAACTGCAGTCGCTCGACGTTCCGCACGACGTCGACCCCGCACCCCGGAGCTGCCGTCGGGCAGTCGTTGGGGACGCGGACCCGGGTGTTGTCCGGGGCGTTGTGGTCGACGACGATCCGCGGGTCGGCCGCGTCGCTGCGCAGGTCGGTGATCGTGAACTCCGACCGGTTGCCGCCGAAGACCGCCGTGTCGACGTCCGTGCCGGGGGCACCCGGCAGGACCTCGCGGACCGTGACGATCTGGCCCGGGTCGACCAACCCGGCGAAGACGGCCTGCTGGAGCGTCTTGCCGGCGAGGGCGCCGATCCAGCCGCCCCCGGTCGGGATCCTCTCCATGAGCGTCGTCGTCCCGAGCTCGCCGCCCGTGCCGTCCGGGTTCGCCCGGATGCTCAGCCGCACCCGGACGTACCGGTCGCCGTCGAGGATGTCGTCGGCCGCCCGGCCCTCGAGGACGTCACTGCCCTTGCCGCCGAGGAGGATGTTGCCCTCGCCCCAGACGAACGGGCCCTCGAGCAGGCAGTGCTGGGTCACCGAGTTGGCGGTGACGTCACCGACCGGGGTGGCCGTTCCCGCCGCGAGCGGCGGGACGATCGCGTCCAGACCGTTGACGCGGTCGAGGCCGTTCTGGTCGAGCGCGTCGCACCCGATGAACCCGATGCCGCCCTGCTGGCTGGGGATCACGTCGTCACCGCGGAGGGTGTCGTCGAGGTCCCAGCCGGAGAGCGCCTCGACCTCGTTGAAGCGGTCGCGGGTCTCGTTGGCCGGTGGTGCGTTGACGATGACGAGGTTGAGGTCCTGGTTCTGGGGCTGCGGGTCCTCCTGCCCGATGATCCAGTCCCACCCGGAGGCGCCGGCGTTCTTCTCGACA
>NZ_MWLL01000046.1 GCF_002198675.1 Kineosporia sp. R_H_3
GCCCGGGGCCAGGCCGTGATGCCGCAGGCCCCGGACGTGCGGCCCCGACCCCCGGACGTCTCCGGCGTGCTCGCGGTCGCCCCGTTGCCGCTCGTGCTCACGACGACCGACGCCCGCGTCCTCTTCACGAACCGCGCGATGCAGCGGCTCGTCGGGGTGTCCGCCGACCAGCTCACCGGTCGCTTCCTCGCGGAGTTCGCCGGTCCGCCGCACGGCCGGCTGCGCCGCCTCGCCGCGGTCGCGGCGTCGGCGAACCACCCGATCACGACCGAGGTGAGCTTCAGCCTCGGCCGCCGGCGCAGCATCGCCGTCCGGGTCGTCGTCGCCCGCGGTGCCGCGACCGGCGGTGACGCCTTCCTCGTGTGGCAGGTGACGTCGTCCCCCATGGCCCACGTGCTGCCCGAGCCGCCCGGCGGTGAGCAGCACGAGCCCGGGCTGTCGGACGGCGAGCCGGCCGGGCCGGAGCCGGTCGTCGACGACCTCGACGAGGTGATGGCCTCGGACGCCCACGTCCTCACGCTCGAGATGATCCGGACGTCGCCGGACCGCCCCGTCGAGGAGGTCGCGGAACGGCTCGCGACGTTGGCGGGCAAGGCTTTCCGGGGTTTGCCGCTGCACATCTCGCTCGACGTCGCGGTGCCCTTCCCGGTCGCCGCGACGACCGACCCGGTCGCCACCCTCGCGGTCCAGGCCGAGGTCGAGCTCGGCGGCGGGCCGGTGACGGCGTCCGCCGCCGGGACCGTCGTCGTCGCCGACCTCGCCACCGACCCCCGGTTCGGCGGGGCCGGTGCGGAGATCCGCCGCCGCTTCGGGCTCTCCAGCGCGCTCGCGGTGCCGCTGCGTCGCGGGGACGCCGTCGTCGGCTCCCTCGTCGTCTACTGCGACGGTGCCGGGGCCTTCGGCGACGAGGACCTCTGGCTCGCCGACTGGGTCGCCGCCGTCGCCGGCGGGGTGCTCGAGGCGTGCGTGCGGTACAACGCCGCGGCCACCGAGTCGCAGCAGCTGCGGACGGCGATGGCCTCGCGGGCCGTCATCGAGCAGGCCAAGGGGATCCTCATGGGCAGGCACCGGGTCGACGAGGACGCCGCGTTCGCGATGCTCCGGGTCGAGAGCCAGACGCACAACCGCCGGCTGCGGGACGTCGCCCAGTCCGTCGTCGACGAGGCCCGTGGCGGCGGCGACGCGGCGGCGCAGGCGGCGCGGGACCCGGACGACGCGACGGACGGCGACCCTGCGCCGTCGTCCGGCTGACCGGTCGACCCGGCGGGTGCGGCAGTGGCGGACGGGGCGCCCAGGGTCCTCCCAGGTCGGTGGGCTACGGTCGTTCCTTCCGTCGACATCGACCGCTCGAGGATCTCCAATGCGCCGTACCACTGCCGTGACCGCTCTCGCCCTCGTCTCCGGCCTCGTCCTGGCCGGCTGCGGCGGCTCGTCGGGCGGATCGGCGTCCTCGGGCACCTCGTCGGCCGCGCCGTCCGCCTCCGGGTCCGCCGGGGCGTCCGCGACGCCGTGCACGCCGACCGCCGCCGCGGCGGCGCCGGCCGGTGCGAAGAAGACGAAGGTCGGGGTCGCCGTGAGCGGCGCCGCCGACAAGAAGCCCACCCTGACCATCCCGCGCTCGGCCGCGCCGACCACGACCTCCGTCGAGGTCCTCAGCGCCGGCACCGGGGACGTCGTCAAGAAGGGTGACGTCCTCCTGGCGAACTACCTCGGGCAGACGTGGGCCGAGAAGGACTGCAAGGTCAACGTCTTCGACAACTCCTACGACCGCGGGGCCGTCGCCGGCTTCCCGATCGGGGTCGGTGCCGTCGTCAAGGGCTGGGACAGCACGCTCGTCGGGCAGAAGCTCGGCAGCCGGGTGCTGCTGACGATCACGCCGCAGGACGGGTACGGCGTCAAGGACGCGCAGTCGACGAGCGAGCTCGCCGGCGAGACGCTCGTCTTCGTCGTCGACCTCGAGGACACGATCAAGGGCGACGGCGTCGCCAAGGGCGCCGTCGAGAAGCTCCCGGCGGGCTTCCCGGCGATCACCTCCGAGTCCGGCAAGCGCCCCGACGTCACCTCGGTGACCGGGGTCAAGCCGTCGGCGACTCCGTCGTCCGCGCTGCTCGTCAAGGGCACCGGCCCGGCCATCGACGAGAAGAAGCAGCTCGTCCTGCAGTTCCTCCAGACCGACGCGAAGACCGGCAAGCAGACCCAGAAGACCTGGGACGCCGGCCAGCCGCAGGTCGTCGCGGCGACGAGCGTCCTCAGCCTCGTCACGGCCCTCAAGGGCCAGCCGGTCGGCAGCCGGGCCGTCGTCGTCACGGCCGAGGAGGCCAGCTCGCCGGCGCAGATCCTCGTCGTCGACGTCATCGGTCAGTTCTGACCGTCCGGGGCTGACCGCCCCGGCACCTCGCGCACGCCCACCGCGGCGGCGACCGTTCGGCGAGTGATCGCCGCGGGTCGCCGCCGTCGTGCGTAACCGGGAGGTCCTGCGGGTACCTGGGCGTCGACGACGACCCCCAGGAGGACCCATGGCCGACGTGCAACCCCGGCCCGGCACCGCAGCGGCCGACCCCTCGGCGGTCGACCCCGCACGTGCGGATCCCGCACCCGTGGCCCCCGCACCGCACGCGCCGACCCATGCCGTCGCGCCGCCCGCCGGGCCGGCACCGGAGGCGGCCCGCGGACGCCGTCCCGCACCGCACCAGCTCCTCGCGCTCGTGCTCGCCGTCGGCTTCGTCGTCGCCGGTGCCGCCGGGTGGGCGGTGACCGGCGGGATGGCCTGGACCGGGCACGACCACTCGCGCACCCTGGCCGGCTTCGCGGTGAACCCGCTGCACAACGTCGTCCACCTCGCCGTCGGGCTGGCCGGTCTCGTGCTCTGGCGCCGGCCGGGCGGCGTCCGCGGGTACGGCCTGCTGGTGGCGGTGCTCTACGGCGCCGTCCTCGTCTACGGGCTCGTCGCCGCCGGGCGCACCTGGGACGTGCTCAACGTCAACCGGGCGGACAACCTCCTCCACCTCGTGACCGTCGTCCTCGGGCTCGTCGTGGCGGCCTGGCCGCGCCCCGCGGGGCGTCGTCGCGGGCCCGACGTACCCTCGCCGTCCCGCAACGCAGCGTGACATTCCTGTGATCCAGTCGTGATCTGAAGGTGATGTGAGTCATGTTCGCGTCCGAATAGTCCCTGTTTGCGAGGTCCCGGAGTTGATCCGTCCCGTGCGTGGACGCACGATGGCACGGTCGGTGGACCCCGGGGTGACCTGCGGGAAGTCACGGAGCGTGTCCATTTCGGGCATGATTGAACCGCTAACTACGTCTTTGACGGACATGTGAGTTAGGTTCTGCTCGCACCCCTGACTGGGGCGTGCCCGCGCGGACGCCGAGCTCTGTCACCGCTCCCGGGCCTCACCACACCACTCGCATGACAGAGGCGGGGGACCCAGGTTCCACGGGTCGGCGAGCGCTCAAGGCGCCGACCCTCGGGGTGAAGCCGAACGACGTCGCAGGACGACGTCGCGGCCGGGTGACAACTCCCATCCGAACCCGACAGCTCACCTCGTAGGCGTCGGAGAGGTTCCCTTCGTGACCCGTCGCACCGCTTCGGGGCGCCTCGGCGCGCCCGTGGCCGGCAAACGTCAGCCGGCCCACCTCGCCCCCCGTCGGCCGCTGCTCCAGGCGGCCGTCCCCACCGGACTGGGAACCACCCTGTCCGGCGGCGTCTCGTCCCTCTCCCGGTTCGGTCTCGCGGCGGTGCTCGGCTCCGCGCTCGTGACGGCCGGCCAGATGCCCGCCTCGGCGGCGACGGGCACCGCCGTCAAGGCGGCGCCCCTGACCTCCGCGGCCCCGGTGGCCTTCACCTCGGGCGCCCCGCTCGCGGCGACGCCGGCCTCCGCGGTGACCTTCGACAGTGCCGCCCTCACCGCGGTGGCCGCCCCGAAGACCGCTGCCGTGAAGACGGCGGCGGCCCCCAAGGCGGCCTCCACGACGACGCTCACCGCGGCCGCCCGCCGGGCGAAGATCGTCAAGATCGCCAAGAAGTACGTCGGCGTCCGCTACGTGTGGGGCGGCACGAAGCCGCGCCCCGGCTTCGACTGCTCCGGCTACACGAAGTACGTCGTCAAGAAGGCCGGCAGGACGCTGCCTCGCACGTCGCGCCAGCAGTACGCGCACGTCCGCAAGATCGCCAAGTCCCAGCGCAAGCCCGGCGACCTGATCTTCTTCAAGTCGTCGAGCGGCCGCGTCTTCCACGTCGGGATCTACGCCGGCAAGGGGAAGATGTACGACTCCCCGCGCCCGGGCAAGCGGGTCGGCCTGCACAAGATCTGGTCCTCCCGCGTCAGCTACGGCCGCATCGGCTGACGGCACGGTCCCGGTCGGATGCCCCTGCCCCGGGTGCCCGACCGGGTCGACGCGGTCCGGCGCGGGCCGCCCCACGGGGGCGGTACGGGC
>NZ_MWLL01000047.1 GCF_002198675.1 Kineosporia sp. R_H_3
AACGGGGTCGCCGTCCGGCCGCCCGCCGCACCACCGCTCGCGCAGCCCGCCGCGCGTCCTGCCGTGCCGCCGGCCCTGCCGTCGTCGGGGACCCCGCCGACCGGCACCGCCGACCCGGCGGCCGGCCCCGGCCCCGGCGGCCTCCCGATGCCGGAGCGGCCCACCGCGCTGCTGCTCGCCGCCCTCGTGGCGCTTGCCGCGACGGCGACCGTGGCGCCCGGCGGCGCGATCGTCCTGCTGTGGCTGTGGATGGTCGTGGCCCGCACGGCCGACCGCAGCGCGCTCGCGGTGTGGCGCCGGCGCTACTCCTACGGGCCCCGTTCGAGCGACGTCCCGCTCACGGTCGCCCTCGTGCCCTGGCGGATGCTCGTCGCGGGCGTCATGTCCCTGCTGTCGATGCTCGTGCCGCTCGCCGTCGGGGCGAGCGTCGCGTTCCTCGCCGGCTCCGCCCTCACCGGCGGGACGAGCCTCGGGACGCCGACCGAGCCGGTCGCGCTCGGCCTCGCCGGGGCCGCGGCCGCGGTCACGGCGTGGTGGGGGCCGGGCGGCGGGTCGATGCGCCGCGGGACGACCTGGCTCGGTCGCCTCGCCGTCCGCCGGCGCGGGCTGCACCTCGGCCTGCTCGTGTTCCTCGCGTTCGTCGTCGCCGCGGCGCTCATCACGCTCGCGAACGGCGCGTCCCCGGACTTCGCGCCCTTCCAGGACCCGCCGCTGCTCGGCTGATGAACCATAAGGAGCGTCGCGCAGGGCTGATCTGCTGCGCCGACGCGGGGCTGGTCAGGCCGGGTGCGGCGTCGGCCGGCCGAAGAGGTAGCCCTGCGCGTGCTGGCAGCCGACCTCGGCGAGCAGCGCCCGCTGCGCCTCGGTCTCGACGCCCTCGGCGACGAGGTCCACGCCGAGCCCGTGCGCGAGGCCCGTGAGGGCCTCGACGATCCGCTCGCACTGCGGGTCGTGGCCGAGGCCGGCGGTGAAGGACCGGTCGACCTTGATGCCCGAGACCGGCAGGTCGCGCAGGTAGGACAGCGCCGAGAAGCCGGTGCCGAAGTCGTCGACGACGAGCCGGACGCCGAGGTCGTCGAGCCGGTGCAGCTCCTTGCGGCCGGCCGGGGCGGCGCCGAGCATGACCGACTCGGTGAGCTCGATGACGAGGTTCTGCGGCTCCAGGCCGGTGAGGTCCAGGGTCGCCTCGACGTCCGCGAGCAGGCCGGCCCGCATGACCTGCGACGGCGAGACGTTCACCGCGACGTAGCCCTGCTCCGGGGTCTGCGCGGCGACGGCGGCGGCCCGGGACAGCACCCAGCGACCGACGTCCTCGATGAGCCCGGTCTCCTCGGCGACCGGCAGGAACCAGGCCGGCCCGAGGAGCCCGCGGGTGGGGTGCTGCCACCGGACGAGGGCCTCCCGGCCGACCATCGCGCCGGTGCGCAGGTCGACGATCGGCTGGTAGTGCAGGCGCAGGTCGCCGTGCGCGAGCCCGGCCCGCAGCGCGTGCTCGATGTCGAGCCGGTCGACGGCGCGGCGGCGCAGGTCGTCGTCGACGACGTCCCAGCCGCCGCGGCCGTTCTCCTTCGCGCGGTGCAGGGCGGCGCCGGCGTCGCGCAGGAGCGCGGTCGCGTCACCGGTCGGCCCGGACGACAGGGCGATCCCGATGCTCATCGAGAGGACGACGCTGCGGGACGCGATGTCGATCGGCTCCCGGACGGCGGCCGTGATGCGGTCGGCGACGAGCACCGCCTCGCGCTCGTCGAGGACGTCCTCGCAGACGACGACGAACTCGTCGCCGGCCATCCGGGCCGCGGTGTCGGTGGCGCGCAGCACGGTCTGGATCCGGTTCGCGATCTCCACGAGGATCTCGTCGCCGTGCTCGGGGCCGATGCTGTCGTTGACGACGTCGAACCGGTCGAGGTCGCAGGCGAGGACGGCGACCCGGCGGCGGCTGCGCCGGGTGCGGTCGAGCGCCTGCTGGATCCGGTCCAGCCCCAGCGTGCGGTTCGGCAGCTTCGTCAGCGGGTCGTGCAGCGCCTGGTGGGCGAGCATCTCCTCGGCGAGCCGGATCTCCGTCACGTCGACGACCTGGGCGACGAGCTCGACGAGCGTGCCGTCGCCGTCCTCGACCGCGGTGACCGTGAGGCGTCCCCAGACGCTCTCGCCGCTGCGGCGGACGAAGCGCTTCTCCAGGGAGTAGGTCGGCCGCTCGCCGGCGAGGGTCCGCGCGAGGAGCGTCGCGTCGGCGTCCACGTCGTCCGGGTGCGAGAGCTCGGCGAACGTCGTCCCGGCGAGCTCGGCGGGGGTGCGCCCGAGCATCCGGCCGAGGACCCGGTTGCCCTCCTTGATCCGTCCCGACCGGTCGAGCAGCGCCACGGCGATCGGGGAGGAGTCCATCGCGGCGGCGAACCGGTTGCGGGCCCGCCCGAGGGCCGCGGAGTCCGAGACGTCGACGACGGTGCTCACGAGGAACGCGTCGCCGGCGGGCAGCCGGACGGGCACCGACGTGACGTTGACGTCGACCGACCCGGCGTCGGCGCGCAGGAGGTCGTCCGCGCGGGGGTTCATGGCGACCGTCGTGCCGCGGCCGTCCTGCACGACGACGCCGACCGTCACGGCGTCCAGGACCGTACGCATGAGCGGGTCGACGTCGACCGCCCGGGGCGACCCCGTCTCCCGCTGGTCCTGCTCCGGCGTGCTCGACGGCATTGGTCACCCCTCCCTGTAGTGACGCTGAGTGTACGAACAGTCACCCTCGGCGGTCGGGGAGGCGCGCGTCGGACGAACGGAGGATTCGTCGGACGACTTGTCGCACCGGTCCTGCACGCGGCGTAGGTCCGTGCACGGTGGGGCCGGTGCGCGGTGCAGGTGGAGCCCCCGGTCGGGGTCGAACCGACGACCTACCGCTTACAAGGCGGTTGCTCTGGCCACTGAGCTACGGAGGCGTGCCCTCGCGCGGCGTGCCGCGCGGTGCGCGGGTAAGCCTACGCGGCGCGGCCGGGCGGGTCAGCCGGGTTCTGTGCGCGTGCGACCGCCGTCGTCGGTTCAACCGGCGTTGATCCACCCGGGTCACGGCGCTTCACTCCGCCGCCCCGCGGCCGATAACGATCTCATGGAGGGTGGCGCCGGGCCGCCCGCCGGACGGAGGGCGGTGCGGCCATGACGACGGTCGACGCCGTGCGCGCCTCCGCCTGCCCGCACCTCGCGATGGGCGTGCCCGACGCGACGCTGTCCGTGCTGCTCGTGGACGCCTGCGCCGCGCCGCTGGCCCTCATCGACCGCTGCGGGCACTTCCTCCGCGTCAACTCCGCGTTCCTGCGCCTCACCGGCCGCACGGTCGGTGACGTCGTCGGCGCGGACGTCGCCGAGCTGCTGCCCGTCGAGGGGGTCGGCCAGGTCATCGACCTCGCGCAGCGGACCGCCGCCGGCCGGCCCGTCGAGCCGCCCGAGTCGCTGTGGGTCGACGAGCTCGGCCACCGCCGCCGCGTCGCGTGGACCTTCACCGGGGCGCCGAGCGGCCGGACGCCGGTCTACGTCATCGCGACGGGCGTCGACGTGACCCGGGAGCGGCTCGCCGAGGCGAGCTGGCGGGAACGGGCGCAGACCGACCACCTCACCGGGCTCGCGAACCGGACCGCGCTGGAGTCGGCGCTCGCCGCGCACCTCGAGCCGGAGCGCGGCACCGGCTGCGGCATCCTCTTCTGCGACCTCGACGGGTTCAAGGCGGTCAACGACACGTACGGCCACTCGACGGGCGACCAGGTGCTCGTGGAGATCGCGCAGCGGCTCGCCGCGAACGTCCGGACGGCGCGCGGCGACGTCGTCGCCCGGCTCGGCGGGGACGAGTTCGTCGTCGTCCTGCCCGGCTGCGGCGACCTCGAGCTGCGGGCCGTCGTCCCGCGGATCGAACGCGCGGTGGCCCGCCCGCTGCGGCTCGACGTCGGGCTCGTCCGGGTCGGGGTGAGCATCGGGTCGCGGGTCGCGGACCCGGGGGACGACGCCGCCGCCGTCCTCGCCGAGGCGGACGAGCGGATGTACCGGGCCAAGAGCGCCCGCAAGGAGCGGCGCGCGGCCGCGGCCGCCGTCCGGCCGGACGGACCGGCAGCCGGACCGGCTGACGGACCGGCTGATGGACCTGCTGCCGGGCTGCCGGAGGGCTAGAGGGCGTCGTGCCCGGTCTCGCCGGTGCGCACCCGCGTCACCGAGTCGACGGGGACCGTCCAGACCTTGCCGTCCCCGATCCGGCCGGTGCGCGCGGCGGCCACGACGACGTCGACGATGCGCGCGGCGTCCGCGTCGTCCACGACGATCTCGACGCGCGTCTTCGGCACGAAGTCGACCTGGTACTCGGCGCCCCGGTACACCTCGGTGTGGCCGCGCTGGCGGCCGTGGCCCTGGGCCTCGCTCACGGTCATGCCGGCGACGCCCGCGGCCTGCAGCGCGTCCTTGACGTCCCCGAGGGCGTGCGGCTTGATGATCGCGGTGATCAGCTTCATGGTCAGAACCTAGGGCACGGGTCGGACGGCGCGGGGGGCCCGGGGCGGCCCACCG
>NZ_MWLL01000048.1 GCF_002198675.1 Kineosporia sp. R_H_3
GAAGAGCGACACCGATGCTATGAGCCAGACATCAGGTGCGAGGGATCCAACCACCGCAACCGCGGCGACACTCACCCTGACACTGACGTCGACGCTAGGAAGGAGCCGGGTCCGCTACATCAGGTGATCTCCTATGGTTGGCGGATGTCCGCCCCCCTGACGGGCCGCGACGCCGAGCAGGACCGGGTGGCCGCGCTGCTCGACGCGAGCCCGGCGGGCCTCGCCGTCGCGTTCGTCGAGGGTGAGGCCGGGGTGGGCAAGTCCGCGCTCGCACGAGCCGTCGCCGACCGTGCACGGGAGCGCGGCTGGCAGGTCCTGCGCTGCTCGCCCACCCAGGCCGAGGCCGGCTACGCCTACGCCGCGCTCGCCGACCTCGTCGGCCCGGTCGCGACCCCCGAGGCGCTCGCGGCGGTCCCGGAGGTGCGGCGGCGGGCCCTGCTCACCGCGGTGCGACTGGAGGAGGGGCCGGCCGGCGGCCCGGTCCACGCCGACGTCCCGAGCGCCGGGGCGGCGCTGCACCACCTGCTGCTCACGGCCGGCCGGGAGCGACCGGTCCTCGTGCTCGTCGACGACGTCCAGTGGCTCGACTCGGCCACCGCGGGCGTGCTCGGGTTCGCGCTGCGCCGGGTGGACGCCGCCGACGGTGCCCGGGTGGGCGTCCTCGTGACCCGTCGCGCCAGCGAGCCGGGTGCGCTGCCGCTCGACCTCGACCGGTCCGTCGCCCCGGACGCCACCGTGACGCTCTGGCTCGACGGGCTCGGCCCGACGGCGCTCCACGAGGTCGTCGCAGCGCGTCTCGGGGTGCGGCTGGGCCGCCCGCTGCTGCACCGGCTGCACGCCCTCTGCCGCGGGAACCCGTTCTACGCGCTGCAGATCGTGCAGTCGCTGCTCGCCCGGCACGGCGGCGTCCCCGCCGACGCGGACCTGCGCCTGCCCGAGTCGCTCGCGGCGATCGTCGACGAGCGGATCGCACAGACCGACGCGGCGCTGCGCACCCTGCTGCTCGTCGTCTCCGCTCTGGCCGTGCCGACCCCGGACCGGCTCCGGGAGGCGCTCGACGGGATGCCCGGACCCGGTGCGGCAGAAGGGGTCGAACCGGTGCTGGGGCGGGCCGAGGCGGCCGGTCTGCTCGCGGTCGAGGGGGACCGGCTCGTGTTCGCGCACCCGCTGTTCGCGTCCGCCGTCCGCGACCGGGCACCGGCCGCCGCACGGCGTGCGGTGCACGCCCGTCTGGCCGAGGTCGAGCCGGAGCCCGAGGCGCGCGCGAGGCACCTCGGGCTCGCCACCCTCGGGCCGGACGGCGTCGTCGCCGACGCGCTCGAGGTCGCGGCCCACGACGCCCGCGCCCGCGGCGCGACCGAGGTGGCGTCCGAGCTGCTCCGGGTCGCCGTCGTCCGGACGCCGCCCACGGACGACGCCGCACGCTGGCGGCGCGCGGTGCTCCTCGGGGACGTCCTGCTCGAGGCGGGGGACCTCGAGGCGGCCGCGACCTGGCTCGACCTGCAGATCCCGGTGCTGCCGGCCGGGGCCGACCGGGCCCGGGCGCGGCTGACCCGGTCCGTCGTGCACTGGTACGCCGACGGTGGCGCCGCGGCGAGCGCGGCGGTCCGTGCGGCGGTCCCGGACGCGGGTGACGACCCGGTGCTCCTCGGCACGATCCACAGCAGGCTGGCGATCTTCTCCGAGTCCGACACCGTCGCGGCCCGGGACCACGGTGCGCGGGCCGTCGCCGAGCTGCGCCGGTGCGGGGAGTCCGACCTGCTCGGGTCGGCGCTGTGCAACCTCTTCTACTACGAGGTGCTCACCGGCGCGGTGCCGCGCCCCGACCTGCTCGAGGAGGGCCTGCGCCTGGAGGACCCGCGCGGCTCGACGGACCGCAGCACGACGCCCGGCTTCTGGTACCTCGCGACCGACGCCTGGGACCTGGCCCGGGAGCGGTTCCGCACGACGCTCGAGCAGGAGCGGGCCCGCGGCGACCTGTCGAGCGAGCCCGACCTGCTGAGCCGACTGGGCGAGGTCGAGCAGTGGTACGGCGACTGGCCGGCCGCCCGCCGCTACGCGGAGGCCGCGGAGACCTCGGCCCGCGAGAACGGCAGCGACGCGAGCTACCAGCCCAGCGGGCGGCTGCTCCTCATGCTGGACCTGCTCGAGGGCCGGCTCGAGGAGGCCGAGGCGACGGCGCGCGCCCGTGCGGACGCGTTCGAGGCCGCCGGGCACCGGCTCGCGGTCGTGTCGTACCTCGCCGCCGCCACGTTCGCCCGGGCCAGCGCCGCCGACCACCGCGGCGTGCTCGCGACGACCGCCCGGGCGGCGGCGCACCTGGAGGCGATCGGGCTCGCGGAGCCGCTCGGCCGGCTCGACCCGGCGCCCGAACGGCTCGCCGCCCTCGTGGCCCTCGGTGAGCTCGACGAGGCCGAGCAGCTCCTGGCCGCCGTCGGTGAGCGGCTGCGGCGGGTGCCCCGGCCGTGGCTGGCGGCGGCGCACCTGCGGGCCGCCGCCGCGCTGGCCGCGGCCCGCGGGGACCTCGCCGGCGCCGTCGAGCTCACCGAGCCCGCCGCGGACGGCGGCCCCGGGCAGCCGTTCGAGCAGGCCCGCACGCTGCTCGTCCGGGGTCGGCTGCTGCGCCGGGCCCGCCGCAGCGGGGACGCCGACCGCTGCCTCGAACGCGCCGGCCGGGTCTTCGACGACCTCGGCGCCGCGGCCTGGTCGGCCCAGGTGGCCCAGGAACTAGGCCGCTCACGGCGGCGCGGCGACGACCCGACGGCGCTCACCGCGACCGAGCGCCGGGTCGCCGAGCTCGCCGCCGGCGGTGCGACGAACAAGGAGGTCGCGACGGCCCTGCACATGAGCCCGAAGACCGTCGAGGTGCACCTGACCCGGCTCTACCGCAAGCTCGGCATCCGCTCGCGCGCCGAGCTCGGCTCGGTCGTGGGCTCCGGCGGGCTCTGACCTGCGGGGCATCTCGACCGCTGAGATCCCTGTCTGAGATCCCTGTCAGCGCAACGGGTCCGGCGACCTCAGCGAGGTCAGCGAGGACACGAGCGAGGCGAGCCGGCGCGCCGTCCGGTGGCCCTGGGTCCAGCGCACCGAGTACAGGTCCGCCCCGGCCGCCCGCGCCAGCAGGTAGTCGTCGCTCGTCACGAGCTCGTCGACGAGCCCGAGCTCGACGGCCCGCGTGCCGTACCAGTGCTCGCCGGTGGCGACCCGCTCGATGTCGACCTGCGGCCGGTTCGTCGCGACCCACTCCTTGAAGAGCGCGTGGATGTCGGCGACCTGCTCGGTGAGCTTCTCGCGCTTGGCCGGCGTGGTCTGCGTGAACGGCGTGACGGTCCGCTTGTACTCCCCGCCCGTCACCTGCTCGAACTCCACGCCCGCCCGGTCGAGGAGCCGGAAGACGTTGGGGATCTCGGTGATGACGCCGATCGAGCCGACGACCGCGAACGGTGCGGCGATGATCCGGTCGGCGACGCAGGCCATCATGTAGCCGCCGCTCGCGGCGACCTTGTCGACGGCGACGACGAGCCGCACCCCGCGGCTGCGGACCCGCAGCAGTTGGGCCGCGGCGAAGCCCTGGTCGTGGACCGTGCCGCCGGGGTTCTCCAGCCGGACGACGACCTCGTCACCCGGTCGGGCCACCGAGACGACCGCGGTCACCTCCTCCCGCAGCCCGGCCACCTCCGTCGCGCGGATGTCGCCGTGGAAGTCGAGGACGAAGACCCGCGGCCGGCCGGACGCCGCAGCGCCCGCCGTCCCCGTCGTGCCCTCGGCCGCCCCGGTGGCCGGCGCCTTGGCGTCGAGCGCCTTGCGCTGCTTGCGCAGCGCCCTGGCCTGCGCCTTGGCGGCCTTGCGCGGCATGGTGTGCGACCGCAGCGCGAACCCGAGGTCCTCGAACCCGCGGTTGAGGTTGCGCACGCGCAGGCCCCGGGCGTCCGGGCGGCGGGCACGCGCCGTCCGGCCGACGAGCACCGCGACCGCGACGAGCACGGTGACGATCGCCGCGACGACCGTGAGGGTCTCCAGGAGGAACAGCCCGTACTCACGCAGGAAGCTCACCCGAGCATCATCGGCGATCCGGTCGCCGACCGCCGAACGGGTGGCCGGTACGGCCGTCGGTGCTCCGAAGCGGTGAACCACGTCGCGGCCCGTACCCCGGCGCGCACGCCGCGCGATTGCCTGGACGTACCGCCCGCCACGAAACGGCAAACCCATCGCGAGGTGGGGACGCAAAGCCATGAGGCCTCGTCCGACGAGGTTGCTCAGCTACCGAAGGGGACCCCGTGGGAACGAAGACCACCCGCACCGTGCTCGCCACCTGCGCCGCGCTCGCGATGACCGGAGCGCTCTGCGGCCCGGCCTCGGCCGGCACGAAGGACACCGACCGCGACGGCATGCCGAACGTGTGGGAGGTCCGCAACCACCTGAACCCGCGGTCGAAGGCCGACGCGAAGGCCGACCCCGACCGGGACGGCCTGACGAACCTGTGGGAGTACAAGCTCCGGACGAAGCCGCGCAAGGCCGACAGCGACGGCGACCGCCGGCGCGACGGCTCCGAGGACTTCGACCACGACGGCATGGCGAACGGCTGGGAGATCCGCGCCCGGCTCAACCCGAGGTCACCGGGCGACGCCGCCGCCGACCCGGACCACGACGGCGCGAAGAACATCCGGGAGTACCAGAACCACGGCGACATCCACGACGAGGACACCGACGGCGACGGTCAGGACGACGGCGACGAGCTGCGGACGCACACGTCGATGACGGTGGCGGACACCGACCACGACGGCACCGTCGACGGGGACGAGGACGCCGACGGCGACGGGATCGCCAACGAGGACGAGGACGACGCCACCGAGGCCTGCGTCGGCGACGACGACGACACCGACGGCGACCACGTCGCCGACGAGGACGAGAACGACTTCGGCACCAGCGCGACCGACGCCGACAGCGACCACGACGGCGTCCTGGACGGCGACGAGGACGGCGACCACGACGGCCGCCAGGACGAGGACGACGACGACTCGGCGAGCGACTCCTGCTCCGGCGACCACGACGGCGACGGCCGGGACGACGAGGACGAGGGCGACCGCTACGGCACCGTGACGTCGTACGACGACACGACGCACGTGCTCGTCCTGACGACCGACGGCGGCGGGACGGTCACGGTGACGCTGTCGGTCGGCACCGAGGTGAAGTTCGAGGACGCGGACGACCTCGAGTGCGAGGCCGACGAGGAGACGACCGCGGTCGCCGCGCTCGTCCCGACGGCCCTCGTCACCGAGATCGAGGTCGAGGACGGCGAGGTCCACGAGGTCAAGGTGCTGCGGACGTCCTGCGAGTGACCGACCGACCGACCGACAGCGTCACCGTGACCGTCCCGCCTC
>NZ_MWLL01000049.1 GCF_002198675.1 Kineosporia sp. R_H_3
GTGTAGAACTCGTGGACGCCGTCCCGCCACTCGCCCTCGTCCATGCCGGGCGTCTGGTCGGGTCGCGGAGAGGTGCCGGTGGCGATGACGAGGTGGTCGTAGCCGAGCCGGGTGCCGTCCATGAGCACGACGGCGTTCTCGTCGGGGAAGACCCGGTCGATCTCACCGGTGACGAGGTCGACGCCGTCGGGGATGAACGCCTCGGTCGGCCGGGCGACCTCGTCGGGCCGGTAGATGCCGAAGGGGATGAACAGGTAGCCCGGCTGGTAGTAGTGCGTCTGCGCGGAGTCGACGACGGTGATCGTCCACTCGTCGCGCGGCAGCCTCGGACGCAGCTTGTTCACCGCCATCGTCCCGGCGGTGCCGGCTCCCAGTACGAGAAGACGTTTCATGGTCGGCTCCTTGCTCAGACGGTGCGCGGATCGGTGGTGCGGAGGTCGGCGGCGCGGGCGTCGGTGGCGCGGGCGTCGGTGCTGCGGGCGTCGGTGGTGCGCGGGCCGATGCGCGACAGCGTCGCGGCGACCTTCGGCAGCGCGGCCAGGACGCGGCGGCGGCCGTCGTCGTCGAGGCGGTAGAGGCCGGCCGTCGTGCTGCCCGCGGGCGCGACGCCGCCGACGAGGACCATGGCGACGAGGGAGGTCCCGGAGCGGACGAACGCCCGCGCGCACTCGAACCCGAGCACCCCGGCGGTGAACCGGGGCTCGAAGTCGGTGTCGTCGGCGAGCTGCTGCCACTCCGTGACGCAGGCGTCGAGCAGGTCCGGGTCGTCGGAGCGCTCCGCGAACCAGGGGCACGGGTTGGCCACGTCGGTGATCGGGCGGCCGTCCATGTCGGTGACGACCATCATGACGCCGAGCAGGTCGGCGGCGATCTGGGCGACGGACGCCGCGACCTCCGTCGACGGGGCGGCCACGGCGACGGGGACCNTCTACCGGATGGCCGAGGACGGCCGGCCGTGGTGCGGCGTCCACCCGCAGGACGGCCTCGATGCGGTCGGCGGGGAAGCGCCACTGCCGTCCCACCTTGACCGCGGGCAGCCGGCCGTCCTCGGCCATCCGGTAGACGGTGGACCGGTCGACCCCGAGCATCGTCTGCACCTGTCGCGCACTGAGCAGCGACGGCTGCGACTGCGTCTGCGGACTGTGCATGCTCTGCACGCTACGACTGCTCCTGCGACAGGAACCGGGACCGACGTCACCCCCGGGGGTATGTGGACGACCGCTGAGCGGCTCGACGGGCGAAGGGCGTGCGAGATCAGTACCGTCGCCGGATGAGCGACCTCGCGACCCGCGCCCGGACCCTGCTGGACCTGCACACCGCCCCCGAGATCCTCGTGCTGGCGAACGTGTGGGACGTCGTCTCGGCGACGGTGGTGGCGGGCACCGACGGGGTGCGCGCCCTGGCCACCGCCAGCCACTCGATCGCCGCGACGTTCGGCTACCCGGACGGCGAGAACATCCCGCTCGACCTGCACCTCGACATGGTCCGGCGGATCGTCGCGGCGGTGGACGTGCCCGTGACGATGGACTTCGAGGCCGGGTACGGCGACGCCGGCGAGACCGCGCGCCGCGCCATCGAGGCGGGTGTCGTCGGCGGCAACCTCGAGGACCAGCTCAAGCCGCTCGACGAGGCCGTCGCCGCGGTCGAGGCCGTGCTCCGGGCCGGCCGGGACGCCGGGATCGGCTTCGTCCTCAACGCGCGCACGGACGCCGTGCTCAAGGCGCCCGCCGGCTCCGACCGGGCGGCTGCCGTCGCCGAGGCGGCCCGCCGGGGCCGGGCCTTCCTCGAGGCCGGCGCACCCGTCGTCTTCGTGCCGGGAGTCGTTGCGCGCGAGGAGATCGAGACCCTCGTCGAGGCTCTCGGGCCGCGCCGCCTCACCGTCATCTCGGTTCCCGGTGCGTCGCTGCCCGCGAGCGAGCTGGAGGCGCTCGGCGTGGCCCGGGTGTCGACGGGGCCCTTCACCCAGCGGGTGGCGCTCACCGCGCTCCAGGACGCCGCCGCGGCCGTCGTCGCCGGCGGCACCCTGCCGGCCGGCACCCGCCCGCTGAACTGAGCCGCTGAACCGAGCCCGTTGAACCCAGCCCGCGAACCGGGCCGCGGCTAGCATCCGTGGATGGGCATGGAGCGGAACGCACCCGTCAGTCGCTTCGGGACCGTCGAGGTCGAGGACCTGCCCGACGACCTGCGTGAGCGGCTCGCGCCGGTCGTCGAGAGGTCGGGCTTCACGCCCAACATCTTCCGGGCGCTCGGACGGCGTCCGGCCGAGCTGCGTGCGTTCCTCGACTACCACGACGCGCTCATGACCTCGGATGAGGGCCTCTCCCGGGCCGAGCGCGAGCTCGTCGTCGTGGCGACGTCGGGGGCGAACGGCTGCCCGTACTGCGTCGTCGCCCACGGCGCGATCCTGCGGCTGCGGACCAAGGAGCCGCACCTGGCCGACCTCGTGGCGACCAACCCGCACGGCTGCGAGCTCGAGCCGCGGCAGCGGGCGATCGTCGACCTGGCGCTGCGGCTCGCGCTGCACCCCGCCGGGTTCGGCGAGGCGGACCTGCGGGCCGCTCGTGACGCGGGCCTCACCGACGACGAGATCTGGGACGTCGGCTCCATCACGGCGTTCTTCGCGGCGTCGAACCGGCTCGCCCACCTGTTCGGTCTGCGCCCGAACGACGAGTTCTTCACGATGGGGCGCTGAGGCCGGGGACGTACGTCTCGTACCGGCACCCCGGTGCGGGACGACGCTTCAAGGGTGGATGCTGCAACCGCGCTCGACACGTCGCCCGTCGCGACCGACGCCGCCGTGGCCCTGCTCGCGACCGTCGCCGACCCGGTGCGCTGGCGCGTCCTGCGACTGCTCGCGTCGGGACAGGCCTGCGTCTGCGAGATCCAGGAGCAGGTCCCGGTGGCCTCGAACCTGCTGAGCTACCACCTGCGCGTGCTGCGCGAGGCGGGGCTCATCACCTCGAGCAAGCGGGGCCGCTGGGTGGACTACCGGCTCGCCCCCGACGCCGGTGCCGCGCTCGCCGCCGCGCTGCCCGTCGGGGCCCAGGCGCAGCCGTGACCCTCGTCGACCACGTCCCGACGACCCGGCGCGGGCAGGGCGGTGCGCTGCTGGCGGCGTCCGTCGCCTGGGTCGTCGCGTACCGCGTCAACGGACCGGTCTGGGACGCGCTCCTGTACGACCTGCTCGGCCTGGACCCCGCCGCCCGGCTCACCGGGTCCCTGCGCTTCTTCGCCTACGACACCGTGAAGATCACCCTGCTGCTCGTCGGGATCGTCTTCGTCGTCACCGTGCTGCGGTCGTACATGAGCGTCGAGCGCACCCGGGCGCTGCTCGGCGGGCGCCGGGAGGGCGTCGGCAACGTCATGGCCGCCGGCCTCGGCGTCGTCACCCCGTTCTGCTCCTGCAGCGCCGTCCCGGCCTTCATCGGGTTCGTCGCCGCGGGCATCCCGATCGGGGTCACCCTGAGCTTCCTCATCGCGAGCCCCATGGTCAACGAGGTCGCGATCGGTCTGCTCCTCACGCTCTTCGGCTGGAAGGTCACCGCGATCTACATCGGGGCCGGCCTGACGATCGCCGTCGTCGCCGGCTGGGTGCTCGGCCGGCTCGGCGTCGAGCGGTGGGTCGAGCCGTTCGTCTTCGAGACCCGGCTGCGCGGCGAGGTCGTCGACCCCGCACGCGGCCTGACCCTCGCCGAGCGGCTGCAGACGGGGGTCGAGGAGGTGGGCACGATCCTGCGCAGGATCTGGCCGTACCTGCTCGTCGGCATCGGCCTCGGCGCCGTCATCCACGGCTGGGTGCCGACCGACTTCTTCACGCGGTACGCCGGCGCCGACGACGTCTTCGGCGTCCTCGTCGCGGTCGGGATCGGCGTCCCGCTCTACTCCAACGCCGCCGGCGTCATGCCCCTGGTGGAGACGTTGCACGACAAGGGCGTGCCGATGGGCACCCTGCTCGCGTTCATGATGGCCGTCGTCGCGCTCTCGCTCCCGGAGCTCGTGCTGCTGCGCCGCGTGCTCAGGCCGCCCCTGCTCGCCGCCTACGTCGGGGTGGTCGCGACGGGCATCGTCGCCGTCGGCTACCTCTTCAACGCCCTGCTCGCCTGACGGCGACGAGGCCCGGACTTGTTCCGCACCAAGGAGGAACACGATGATCGTCAAGGTGCTCGGCCCCGGCTGCGCCAACTGCGTGACGCTCGAGAAGCGCACCCGGCAGGCCCTGACGGACCTCGGCCTGGACGCACACGTCGAGAAGGTCACCGACTACGCGCAGATCGCCGCCTACGGCGTGATGACGACGCCGGGTCTCGTCGTCGACGAGCAGGTCGTCCTGCAGGGGCGCGTCCCGACCGTCGCCGCGCTCGGCGAGCTGCTGGGAGCCGCGGCCAGGCCCTGACGCCGAGCGGCCCCGGCGGCGTCAGGTGCAGGAGGGGCGCAGGGCGGCCCCGAGCACCTGTCCGTCCAGCGGGACCGACCACGCGTAGGTGAGCCCGCGGACCGTCGTCCGGACCGGCAGCACCACGGCGCCGGACGGCGGCCAGGGGCGCCCTCCGCAGCGGGTGTGCCAGACGAGCTCGGCGACGACCGGTGCGCTGCCGACCTGCGCCGTCGCCCCGGTGAAGGTCGGTCGGGCGTCCGCGGTGAGACCGCCGGTGTGGTCGCCGAGCTCGACGAGCCGCCGTTGCCCGGGGGCCACCCGCAGCCGCAGCAGGACCGACCGCCCGCGAGGGTCGACGATGAGCGGGTCGTCGAGCACCTCGGCGGAGACCAGGTCGACCTCGACGGCGGGCGGCTCCCCGCACGACCGGCCGACCGCGGACCGCAGGGTCTCCTGCTGCCGGGCGTCCAGCCGGACGTCCGCGACCGTCACCGGGTCGCCGCCGGCTGGGCCGACCGCCCACACCAGCGACGCGGGCACGGCGTCGTCGGCGACCGGAGTGGTGCAGCGCGCGACCGGCAGCCGGACGGTGAGCCCGGCCCGGGCGCCGGCGGCGAGCGCCAGGGGGTGGGCGTCCGGCGGGGGGTCCACGTCCGAGGGGTGCACCGCCGTGACCGTGACGTCCCGGCCGATGCCGTTGCGCAGCACGACCACCGCGTCGACCCGACGGCCGTCGCCGGGGCGGGCCGTGACCCGCTCGACGACCAGGCCGGCGCCGGCGGCCGCGCTCCAGCACGCCCGGCGCGCGACCGGGCCGACGCTGCGCGCCGATCCGTCGACCGCCTGCCGGGCGGTGCCGCGGTGGCCCGAGGTGTCCGTGGTCCGCAGGACGAGGCTGAGGTCGCCGGCCGGAGCATCCGCGAGGTAGGTCCGGCAGTCGAGGGACACCTGCACGGCGCGGGCGGCCGGGTCGGTGCCGGCCGGCACCACCCGGGAATCGACGACGCCGGGACCGACGAGCCCGGTGACGACGGCCGTCGTCCCGGCCGGTCGGGTGCCGACCTCCACGGAGACGGTGAGCGTCGCGGCCGGCGCCGCACCGGACCCGACGGACGGGACGTCCCCGGCCAGGACGGCGGCGGACAGGCGGCGCACCTCGACGACGGCCGGCTCCGCCCGCGGCAGGGCGACGAGCCCCACGGCCAGGACGGCGACCGCCGCCAGAGCGAGCGCCGCCGCCCGGGCGCGCGGCCGCGTCGCCGGCCCGGCGGGGCCGCCCGCGGGAGGGCTCCCCGGCCGGTCGAGGTCGACCAGCCAGTCGTCGCTCACATGCTCGCCGGCGGGAGCTCCTCGAGGGTCGCCGTCCGGTTGGTGTAGAACGCCAGGTGGTCCTTGATCCCGCTCACGGCGTCGTACGGCGACTCGTAGGACCACACCGCGTCGACGCCGCCCTCACCGGCGAGCGGGATGCTGAAGTAGGAGGCGTCGCCCTTGAAGGGGCAGTAGCTCTCCTGCGCGGAGCGCTCGAGGAGCGACATGTCGACGTCCTCGCGGGGGACGTAGTGCACCGCGGGGTAGTCGGACTCGCGCAGCGTCAGCGCGGAACGGGTGTCGGCGACCACGGTCGGACCGACACGGACGACGACGCGCACGCCCGACGGCTCGACGGTGATCGGGTGTCCGGGACCGGGCAGGAGAACCATCTTGTCAGCCACGTCACCCGCAACGCGGAGGGCCGGGCCGCGATTCCGCGGTGCGCGACGGCCGCACCGCAGGTGATCACCTGAAGTAGTTACCAGAATTCTCATTCACGTCTCCGGGTGCGTACGGTCGGGCTAGCGTGCAGGGTGAATCGTCCGATCCGTTACATCTCGCCCGTCGGTCTCACGGTCCGTGCGCGCCCGGGGATCACGGGCGTGACGGCGTGAGCGGCCAGGGCCGGCGAGGTACCTCAGAGGTGGAGGACCCATGACCCGTTCGACCCGTACCCGGCTCGCGGCCGGGCTCGCGCTGGCGGCGGGCCTGCTCGCCCCCGGGCTCGCGCAGTCGCCGGCCCGGGCGGCCGGCCCGACGGCTTCGGCGTACGTCGTCCAGGGGGTCGCCGACCAGGACCTCGACGTCTACGTCGACTCCCGCCTCGTCCGCCGGGCGGTCCCGGCCAAGACCGTCGTCGGCCCGCTCGCGCTGTCGCCCGGCGAGCACGTCGTCACGCTGCGCCGCGGCTCGACGGACGTCACCGACGCCTCCTTCACCGTGGAGGTGGGCGGCAGCACCGACCTCGTCGTCCACCGCTTCCCGGACGTCTCCCGTGCCCCGTCGGTGACCGTCTTCGAGAACGACCTGTCCGCCGTCCCGCCGGGCAAGACGCGACTGCGCATCGCCCACACGGCCGTCGTCGGACCCGCCGACGTCGTCGTCGACGGCACCGTCCTGCTCCGCAACCTCGCCAACGGCGACTCCGCGACCAACGTCGTCCCGGCCGGCACGTACTCGGTGTCGATCGTCCCGACGGCGACGACCGGCCCGGCCGTGCTGGGACCGGCCCCGATCAAGGTCTCGGCCGGTTCCCTGACGAACGTCTACGCGATCGGCGACCCGGCCCGCGGCAGCATGGAGGCCGTCGTCCACGTCATCAGGACGGCCACCGACGGGGCCTCGGTGCCGAGCCGGGTCGACACCGGGGACGGCGGCCAGGCCGCTGCGCTCGCCGCGTCCGTCGGGTCGTCCGCCGGGTCGGCCCCGGCGCGCCCGTCCGGCCCGCTGCTGCCCGCAGCGGTCGTCGCCCTCGCCGCGGGTCTGGCCGCCATGGTCGGGCTCCTCGGCGTGCGGCGGCTGCTGCCGCGCCGGTGACCCGCGGCGCCCGGGTGCGGTCCGCGGTCGGGGCGCTGCTCCTCTGCGCCACCGCGGGCTGCGGGACGGCGGCGGTCCCGGGCGGGCCCGGACCGGCCGTCC
>NZ_MWLL01000005.1:0-1441 GCF_002198675.1 Kineosporia sp. R_H_3
CGCCGCCCTCACCACCACCACCGCCGTCGCCGCGCACCACCCGCTGCCCGACGAGCAACCCGCAGCCGCCCTGTGGTGGCGCCTGACCCGCCACCTGCCCGCAACCCTCACCCGACCCCGCTACGACACCGCCAGCACCCGCAGCGCAGTCAGCACAGGCACCTCCAGCACGCCCAGCACCGAGGGCCTGCGCCCGGACTGGGCGCCCGCCCTCACCGCGGTGCTCGGTGCCCGCGCTGCAGGCCGAGTCCAGAGCGACCGGGCCTGGCCCGGACTCGTCGCCGCCGTCACGACCGCCACCGATCACGGCTGGCAGCCGGACGCCGTCCTGGCCACTGCATGGGAGCTCCTCCACGCCGGCTCCACCAGCGACAGCCACCAATCTGCCTACGCACTGCGGGACAACGAGCTCACCCAGGCGTTGACGTGGCGCGTCGGGCTGCTCGCCACCGGCCACCCCGACCCCGCACCCGGCAGTGACCCGGTCGACGCGGAGGCGTCGCTCGATCCGGACGACGTGCCGCCGCCACCCGATCCGTTCGAGGTCGCCACAGTCCCGGACGACATCCCGCCGGCCGACGACGAGGCGGGGACCCGGGCGCTGGCCGAGGACGTCGACGCGCAGACCCGCGCGGAGCTCGAGGCGATCGCCCGCCGGGGCCCGATCGTTGAACCACGCGTCGGTGAGGCCGCCGCCGTCGTCCCGCCGCCGGGCCACCCGGCTACCGACCTGGCCGGCCGGCGGCGGGTCTACGAGCTGAACCGGCTCGCGCACGACTTCTTCACGGCTTCGTACCCGACCTCGTGGGTCCCGCGGTACCTGCAAGAGCGACTCGGCAGCGACCTGACCGACGACCCGCGGTTCAGCCCCGGGTACGCCCCGGCCGGGTGGCGGTCGCTGGTGACGGTCCTACGCCGAGCTGGCGCGAGCGACGACGAGATCGTGGCGGCCGGGCTGGGGGCAGTCGCGTCCACCGGGCAGGTCATCGACCGGTTCCGGGACCGGCTCGTCCTGCCGATCCGCGACGAGCACGGCATCGCCGGGTTCATCGCCCGCCGCAACCCCACCCACGACACCACTCATGACACTACGGACGAGAGCACGCGCGAGGGCGCCAGCGGCGCAACTGGCGGGGTGGACCGGTACGGCCCGAAGTACCTGAACACCAGCGACACCCCCGTCTACCGCAAGGGCAACCACCTGTACGGGATGACCGACGCCGCGCAGGCCCTCACCGCCGGTGCCGCCCCCGTCCTGGTCGAAGGCCCGATCGACGCGATCGCCGTCACCCTGGCCGGCGACGGCCGCTACGTCGGCGTCGCCACCCTGGGCACCGCACTCACCAACACCCAGGCCGACCTCCTGACCCCCCACCTCACCGCGCGCTCGAACGCAGCAGGCAGCGCGGCGTCGGTCATCCCGTACAGGTGGTTGCCCTTG
>NZ_MWLL01000005.1:1451-5855 GCF_002198675.1 Kineosporia sp. R_H_3
GCAAGGCAGCCGCCCGCGCCTACTGGCTGCTCGCCGCCCGCGGCGGCGCCCCCACCCAGCTACAGCTGCCCGACGGCCTCGACCCCGCCGCCCTCTACACCCGCGACCCCGACCGGCTGAGGCGCCACCTCGAACAGCCCACCGACCTCGCCGCGGCCCTCGTCGAGGACGTCCTGACCGCCTGGGCACCGCGACTGGCCGACCCGGGCGACGTCGCCGGGCGCGTCGGCGCCGCCCGGGACGCGATCGCGGTCCTGGCCGCGCTCCCGCCGCTCACCGTCCTCGAGCCCGCCACCCAGCTCGCGCAGACCCTCGACCTGATGCCCTCGACCATCCACGCCGACCTCGCGGACGCCGTCCACACCTGGAACATCGACCCCCGGACCGAGGCCCGACGACGACTCCAGACCCCGCTCACCCCTCTCATCACCACCAGCACCGGTATCACCGCCGAACCCGCAGTCAGACCAGCAGTCGGCCCGCGGTCGACCGTGGTACCCGGGGGAGACGCCCCCCGGCCGGTGCCGCCGACACCTCCACCTCCGCTCGCTCGGGGCCGACGGGCCCCGGCAGCACGCCGCTGAACGGCATCACCCTGTCGATCTGTACCACGCTGGGGGTACAGTCTTGTGGTGTGACGGCCGACTACAACTTCACCGTCGCCGGGCTGCGGCGGGTTCTTTCCCGGGACCTGTCACCGGTCGCCGTGTGGCAGGTGCTCGGGTCGGACCGCCGGGTGATCCGGCGGGCCGACCCGTACGTCCTCGTCATCGGCGTCAGCGACACCGGGGACTACCTCGCGGTCCTGGTGCAGCCCGCAGTGGACGACGACGGTGAGGACGACGGCGAGGACCTGGGTTGGGACGTCGTCGACGCCAGGCCCCTGGATGAGCAAGAGCGCGAGGCCTTCAACAAGATCACCGGGAGGACACCGTGACCGAGCGACCCACCACCCCGCTGGACAGCGACCTGACCGGCCACATCCTCGACGCCGCCGGCGACGTGGCTGGCGAGATGGCCGCCCCGGCGATGCCCAAGCCGGCATCGAAGACCCCGACCGTCTCCACGTCCCTACGCCTCAAGGTCGATGTCTTCGCCGAGCTCCAGGCTGCGGCGCAGACACGGGGGATCGGCCACCTCGTGCTGGCCCAGCAACTCATCGAGGCCGGCCTCGCGCAGCTACGCGAGGACGACGCGATGGTCCCGCTGGCCGACGTCCGGCTCCTGCTCGCGCAACTAGCGCGCCGCACCACTCCAGCCGCCTGACCGACAGCAGCGCCCCGACCAGTAGCCGCCTGAGCAGCAAAGGGGACGGCGCAAGGGTGCTCCCGGCGAGACGGGGGGGGGTAACGCCAGGAGCACCCAGTCTGAGCGCCGAAGCCGCCGAACGAGAACGGGTTCGGACAAGGCGGTCGAGCATTTCCCTTGCGGCCGGTTGCCGATGCCCTCAAGGATGAGGCCGCCAGTGCGTGCGGGGCCGGACAACGGATGCACGCCTACCTGGCGGGAGAGTACGTCGGGGCCGTCTGCGGCCCACCGATCGACGACCTCGAACGTGACCGCCAGCGCCTTCGCATGCGACCACGAGCGGACGGATAGGTACGAGGCTGGCCGATCGTCCAAGGGTCTGGTGCCGACGACCGGAGCCGGCTTGCTCTCGGCTGCCGTCAGCGGTGCCGTCCCGTCAGAGCCATGTCTGGGCCAGGTGCACGCAGAGCCGGTCCCGGCCCTGGGGCAAGGGCGGGACCGGCTCCGTGTGGACGGCCTCTAACGGCCGCCCTGGGCGCTACGTCCGTCCGAGGGGAGCGATCGGACGTCGCGCTCAACTGCTCTCCGTGGCTGTCTGCCGACGGAGAGACGTTCCCTGGGTTGAGACACGATGAGGGGGGCGCTCGATGAGGCCGGCGCCCCCCTCATCCCGGGTCACGACAGGATGAAGTCCGTCGCGTTTACGTTGGCGGCAGTGACGCCGACGAGGCGGATGGTTCCTCCGTTCACTCCGTTGACGGTGACCAGGGTGTCCGCCCCGGCCGCGGCGATGGTGACCCTGCTGCCGAAGGTGAGGCTGGTGACGCCGACGCCGCGCAGGTCGATGAGGTCCTGCCCGCCCGCCGGTGCTGCGTCGAAGCCGTTGACGACGTCGGCACCGNCCCTCGATGACGTCGTCACCGTTCTGGCCCTGGAGCGTGTCCGCCCCGTCGCCACCGAGCAGGGTGTCGTTGCCGTTCTGACCCTGGATGGAGTCCGCGGCACCGCCACCGATGATGACGTCCGCCGCGGCGGACCCGGTGAGGGTGTCCGTCCCGCCGCCGCCGTTGATCGACTCGATCCCGACGAGCGTCACGGCGCTGAAGTTCAGCGTCTCCGCTGCTCCCGACCCGGTGATCCGGACGTTGGCGAACCCGTTGGCGGTGATGGTCTCGACGTTGGTCACCGCGGTGAGCCCGATGTCGGTCCCCGGCGCGGTCGCCTCGATCGTGTCCGCGTCCGCACCGCCGTTCACCGTGTCGAAGCCCTCGAGGGCCCCGGTGAACCGGATCAGGTCGTTGCCGGCACCGGTGCTGATGGTGTCGTTGCCGGCGTCACCGGAGACCAGGTCGTTCCCGGCACCCGTCGTCAGGTTGTCCGCACCCGGGCCGCCGGAGTAGATGTCGTCGCCGGCGCTGCCGCCCAGGGTGTTGGCGCCTGCGTTGCTGTCGCCGATCCCCGGGAACAGGTCACCGACGACGCCGGTGGGCGACGAGGTGCGGGTCTCGGTCGTGCCGTGGTTGTCGACGAAGGTCACGATGACCTGCAGCCGACGACCGACCTGTGCCTGGACCGGGGTGAAGGTCAGGCTCGTCGCCCCGGCGATGTTCGTGAACACCGTCCCTGCCGCGTTGGAGAACTGCCACTGCGCAGAGAACGTCGTGCCCACGAGACCGTCCGCGTCGGCGACGAGCGCCGTGGTCGCCGTGACCGCGGAGCCCTCCGTCGGCGTGGCGTCGTCCACGGCAGGCAGCCCGGTCGCTGCGGTGTTGACCACCCCGATGCCGTTCAGCGCGACCGTGCTCGGGGAACCCGCAGCGTTGTGCGCGATGCTCAGCGTGGCCGACTTGGCCCCGACCGTCGTCGTCCGGAACGCGACGCTGACGGTGCAGGTGCCACCCGGGACGACCGTGGTGCAGCCGTTGGTGACGGTGAACAGGCCCGCGTCGGCTCCTGCCACGGTGGCTCCGGTGACCGTGAGGTTGCCGTTGCCGGTGTTCGTGACGTTAACCGGCCGGGTGAAGGGCGCCGCGACGGTGCTGCGGGTGCCGAAGTCCAGCGTCGCCGGCGAGACGCTCGCCACCGGCGTGCCGACCGCCACGACCTGGTCGAGGAACTCCAGGCGTTCGACGTTCCGGACGATGTCGACCCCGCACCCCGGAGCTGCCGTCGGGCAGTCGTTGGGGACGCGGACCCGGGTGGCGTCCGGGGCGTTGTGGTCGACGATGATGCGCGGGTCGGCTGCGTCGCCGCGGAGGTCGGTGATCGTGAACTCCGCCCGGTTGCCGGCGAACCGCGCCGTGTCGAGGTCGGTTCCCGCCGGGGCGGTGACGATCTCGCGGACGGCCACGATCTGGCCCGGGTTGACGAGGCCGGCGAACACGGCCTGCTGGAGGGTCTTCCCGGCGAGCGCACCGGTCCAGTTGGGGCCGGTCGGGATCTTCTCCATCAGCGTGGTCGTCCCGAGCTCGGGGCCCGTGCCGTCCACGTTCGCCCGCACGCTGAGCCGCACCCGGAGGTACCGGTCGCCGTCGATGATGTCGTCGGCGCCGCGGCCCTCGAGCACGTCGGCCCCGCCGCCGCCGAGGAGGATGTTGCCCTCGCCCCAGACGTTGCCCTCGAGCAGGCAGTGCTGGGTCACCGAGTTGGCGGTGACGGTGTCGAGCGGAACCGCGAGCGGCGGGACGATGGGGTCCAGCCCGGCGATCCGGTTCAGCCCGTTCTGGTCCAGCGCGTCGCACCCGATGAAGCCGATGCCGCCGAGCTGGCTGGGGATCACGTCGTCACCCTTGAGGGTGTCGTCGAGGTTCCAGCCGGAGAGCGCCTCGACCTCGTTGAAGCGGTCGCGGGTCTCGTTGGCCGGTGGTGCGTTGACGATGACGAGGTTGAGGTCCTGGTTCTGGGGCTGCGGGTCCTCCTGGCCCGTGATCCAGTCCCACCCGGAGGCGCCGGCGTTCTTCTCGACACCGGGGCCGCCGACGCCGATGTCGTCGCCGCCCTCCATGTCGTAGTCGTCGTCGCCGCCCTGGCCGATGAGCACGTCGTGACCGGGCACGTTGTGGTCGTCGAAGAACAGCGTCGAGCTGTCACCGATGAGCAGGTCCGGCTGGTCGCCGCCCTCCTCCCAGTCGTCGCCGCTGTCACCGAAGACCGCGT
>NZ_MWLL01000050.1 GCF_002198675.1 Kineosporia sp. R_H_3
AGTCCGAGGACGGCGACGACGCCGACGACGACGGGGCGACCGGCAGCCGCCGGCGGCGCCGTCGCCGCCGCCGCGGCACGTCCGGCACCGATGCCGAGGGCGACGACCCGCCGAACACGGTCGTCCGGGTCCGGGAGAGCCGTCGCTCGTCGGGCGGGTCCTCCGGGGACGACGTCACGAGCCTGCGCGGCTCGACCCGCCTGGAGGCGAAGAAGCAGCGCCGCCGCGAGGGCCGTGAGGCCGGCCGCCGCCGCACGACGATCACCGAGGCCGAGTTCCTGGCCCGGCGCGAGAGCGTCGACCGGGTCATGGTCGTGCGCGAGCGCGAGGGCCGGACCCAGATCGGCGTCCTCGAGGACGGCGTCCTCGTCGAGCACTACGTCGCCCGGCGCACCCAGACCTCGATGGTCGGCAACGTCTACCTCGGTCGCGTCCAGAACGTGCTGCCGAGCATGGAGGCGGCCTTCGTCGACGTCGGCAAGGGCCGCAACGCGGTGCTCTACGCCGGTGAGGTCAACTGGGACGCCGCCGGCCTCGAGGGCCAGCCGAAGCGGATCGAGCACGCGCTGCGCTCCGGGGAGTCGGTGCTCGTCCAGGTCACGAAGGACCCGATCGGCCACAAGGGCGCCCGGCTCACGAGCCAGATCTCGCTGCCCGGCCGCTACCTCGTCTACGTGCCGGACGGCTCGATGACGGGCATCTCCCGCAAGCTGCCCGACGTCGAGCGCAACCGGCTCAAGAAGATCCTGCGCGACGTCGTTCCGGAGAACGCGGGCGTCATCGTCCGGACCGCCGCCGAGGGCGCGAGCGCCGAGGAGCTCGAGCGCGACGTCGCCCGGCTCCAGGCCCAGTGGGAGGACATCTCCCGCAAGGCCGGCGCCGTCAACGCCCCCGCGCTGCTCTACGGCGAGCCCGAGGTCGCGATCCGCGTCGTCCGGGACATCTTCAACGAGGACTTCTCCAAGCTCGTCATCAGCGGCGACGAGGCCTGGGACACCCTCCAGGGCTACATCGGCCACGTCGCGCCCGACCTCGTCGAGCGCCTCGAGCGGGCCGACGCGGGCCGGGACGTCTTCGCCGAGTTCCGGATCGACGAGCAGCTCGCCAAGGCGCTGGACCGCAAGGTCTGGCTGCCGTCCGGCGGGTCGCTCGTCATCGACCGGACCGAGGCGATGACCGTCGTCGACGTGAACACCGGCAAGTTCACCGGCTCCGGGGGCAACCTCGAGGAGACGGTCACCAAGAACAACATCGAGGCGGCCGAGGAGATCGTCCGGCAGCTGAGGCTGCGGGACATCGGCGGCATCATCGTCGTCGACTTCATCGACATGGTCCTCGAGTCCAACCGCGACCTCGTGCTGCGGCGGCTCCTGGAGTGCCTCGGCCGGGACCGGACGAAGCACCAGGTCGCCGAGGTCACCTCGCTCGGCCTGGTCCAGATGACCCGCAAGCGCGTCGGCCAGGGCCTCCTCGAGGTCTTCAGCGAGACGTGCGAGCACTGCGGGGGCCGCGGGCTCGTCATGCACGACGAGCCGGTCGAGAAGCGCCAGGACGGCGGCAACGGCGGCGGCAGCGGCTCCGGCGGCAGCAGCGCCGTCCGGGGAGGACGCCCCGGCGACCTCCTCGCGGCGCGGCCGGCGGGGCCGTGGCAACCGTTCGGCGTCCAGCCCGGCGGGCCCGCCCGGGGGCGACCCCGCAGCGGCGCCGAGCGCCGTCGCGGGCAGCTGAGCACCGGCACGAACGAACGACGCAGGCACCACGGCAGGTGAGGTGGTGGCCCGGTTTGACCCGGCCACCGCCGCATCCGTACCCTTGACCCTTGGTGCGCCGCAGGGCGCGCCTCGTTGTGTACGCCCCCGCATCGCCGCAGTTGCGGCCGGGTGCGAACCGGGCGAGCAACCATGACCGATGAGCAGGGAGTTCCAGGTGTACGCGATCGTCCGCGCAGGCGGCCGTCAGGAGAAGGTTTCCGTCGGCGACGTCCTCATCGTCGACAAGCTCGCCGGTGAGACCGGTTCGACGGTCGAGCTCCAGCCGCTGCTCCTCGTCGACGGCGGCACCGTGACCAGCGCGGCCGACGCGCTCGCCGCGGTCAAGGTCACCGCCGAGATCGTCGAGCCCACCAAGGGCCCGAAGATCCGCATCCTCAAGTTCAAGAACAAGTCGGGGTACCGCAAGCGTCAGGGGCACCGTCAGCACCTGACCCGGATCAAGGTCACCGGCATCTCGAAGTGACGTCGCGCCGCCCCTCACCGGGCGGCGCACCACAGCACCAGGACTTCCGCTGCGGGTGACCCGCACCAGATCATCGAAGGCAGGCAACGACTCATGGCACACAAGAAGGGCGCGAGCTCGACCCGGAACGGGCGCGACTCCAACGCTCAGCGGCTCGGCGTCAAGCGCTTCGGCGGCCAGGTCGTCAACGCCGGCGAGATCATCGTGCGCCAGCGCGGCACCCACTTCCACCCGGGCGACAACGTCGGCCGCGGTGGCGACGACACGCTCTTCGCCCTCGAGGCGGGTGCGGTCGAGTTCGGCACCAAGCGCGGCCGCAAGGTCGTGAACATCGTGGTCCCGGCCGGCGAGTGAGGCTCGCCCTCCGGGATCAACGCCACGGGCGCTCACGCGCTTGAAGACGTCGCAAGGGCGGGCCGGTCACCGGCCCGCCCTTCGCGCTTTGCCGCCCCGACAGGCAACGGCCTCACGTCGGACCGGCGGCACACGCAGCAGCACTGGTAGCACCAACTGAAGGAGTCGAGCACCGTGACGACGTTCGTCGACCGGGTCGTCCTGCACGTGGCGGGCGGTGACGGGGGCCACGGCTGCGCGTCGGTGCACCGGGAGAAGTTCAAGCCGCTCGGCGGGCCGGACGGCGGCAACGGCGGTGACGGCGGGGACGTCCTCCTCGTCGTCGACCCGCAGGTCACCACGCTGCTCGACTACCACCACCGCCCGCACCAGAGCGCGACGAAGGGCAAGCCCGGCCAGGGCGGCAACCGGTCCGGCGCCTCCGGCTCCGACCTCGTGCTCGCGGTGCCGAACGGCACGGTCGTGAAGTCGTCGTCCGGGGAGATCCTCGCCGACCTCGTCGGGGCCGGGACGACCTACGTCGCCGCGGCCGGCGGCAAGGGTGGCCTGGGCAACGCGGCGCTCGCGTCGACGCGGCGCAAGGCGCCCGGGTTCGCGCTCCTCGGCGAGCCCGGCGAGACCGGTGACATCACGCTCGAGCTGAAGACCGTCGCGGACGTCGCGCTCGTCGGCTACCCGAGCGCCGGCAAGTCGAGCCTCGTCGCCGCGCTCTCCGCCGCGCGCCCGAAGATCGCCGACTACCCGTTCACGACCCTCGTGCCCAACCTCGGCGTCGTCGACGCCGGCCAGGTGCGCTACACGGTCGCCGACGTCCCCGGGCTCATCCCCGGCGCGAGCCAGGGCAAGGGCCTCGGGCTGGAGTTCCTCCGGCACGTCGAGCGCTGCTCGGCCCTCGTGCACGTCCTGGACTGCGCGACGCTGGAGCCCGGTCGCGACCCGCTGACCGACCTCGACGTCATCGAGGCCGAGCTCGCCGCCTACACCGTCGACGAGGGCATGGCCCCGCTTCTCGAGCGGCCGCGGATCGTCGTCCTGCACAAGACCGACGTGCCCGAGGCGCGGGAGCTCGCCGAGCTCGTCAGGCCCGACCTCGAGGCCCGCGGGCTCGACGTCTACCTCGTGTCGTCCGTGAGCCACGAGGGCCTGCGCGAGCTGTCCTTCGCGATGGCCAAGCTCGTCTCGCAGGCCCGTGCCGACCTCGCCGAGCCCGTCGTGCAGCGCATCGTCGTCCGGCCGAAGGCCGTCGACGACAGCGGCTTCACGGTCAAGCCCGAGAACCTCCCGGACGGCGTCCGCTACCGCGTGCGCGGCGAGAAGCCCGAGCGCTGGGTGCGGCAGACCGACTTCACGAACGACGAGGCCGTCGGCTACCTCGCCGACCGGCTCGCCCGCCTCGGCGTCGAGGACCAGCTCCTCGCCGCCGGCGCGGTCGCCGGCGCCGAGGTCGTCATCGGCGACGACGTCAGCGGCGTCGTCTTCGACTGGGAGCCGACGCTCATCGCCGGTCCGTCCGGCCCCGCGGCACCGCGCGGCGGCGACGTCCGGCTCGAGGAGAACGCCCGGCCGAGCCGCAACGAGAAGCGCGACCGGTACGAGGAGCGGCGGGTCGCCAAGCGCGAGGCCCGCGCCGAGCTCGCCGAGGAGCGCAAGTCCGGCGTCTGGGTCACCCCGGACGAGGACGAGATGCCGACCTTCGTCGACGTCGACCACGACGGCCCGCCGATCCCGGTGGACCTCGACGACCTCGACGACCTCGACGACCTGGACGACCTGGACNACCTCGACGACGGCGACGACGACGCCGGCGCGGCCGACGGCACGACCGGCACCGAGGCGCTCGCGACGACGGACGGCGGGTCCGGCGAGGCCCGCCGATGAGCGCCCGCAGCGCCGCACGCCCGACGATCACGCGTGAGCAGGTCGCGACCGCGGGGCGTCTCGTCGTCAAGGTCGGCTCGTCGTCCCTGACGACCCGTGAGGGCGGCCTGGACGCCGAGCGGCTCGACACCCTCGTCGACGCGCTCGCGAGCCGGCGGCTCGCGGGCCGTGAGGTCGTGCTCGTGTCCTCGGGGGCGATCGCGGCGGGGCTGTCCCCGCTCGGGCTGCCGCGTCGTCCGCGCGACCTCGCGACCCAGCAGGCCGCGGCGTCCGTGGGGCAGGGGCTGCTCCTGGCCCGGTACACCGACGCGTTCGCCCGGCGCGGGCTCACCGTCGGGCAGGTGCTGCTCACGGCGGACGACGTGATCCGCCGCGGGCACTACGTCAACGCGCTGCGGACCTTCTCCCGGCTGCTCAACCTCGGCGTCGTCCCGATCGTCAACGAGAACGACACCGTGGCGACGCACGAGATCCGGTTCGGCGACAACGACCGGCTCGCGGCCCTCGTCGCGCACCTCGTCGACGCCGACGCCCTCGTGCTCCTGTCGGACGTCGACGCTCTCCTCGACGGGCCGCCGTCCCGCCCCGGCGTCCAGCGGGTGCCCGTCGTCCGCGGCCCGGCCGACCTCGAGGGCATCGAGATCGGCCGGACCGGTTCGGCCGGCGTCGGGCTCGGCGGGATGGTGACCAAGGTCGACGCCGCGGGCATCGCGACCGCGGCCGGGATCCCGACGCTGCTCACCTCGGCGGCCAACGCGGCGAAGGCGCTCGCCGGGGACGACGTCGGCACGTGGTTCGAGGCGTCCGGGCGGCGCGCGAGCAGCCGGATGCTCTGGCTCGCCCACGCCGCGCAGACGACGGGCGCCCTCGTGCTCGACGAGGGTGCCGTCACGGCCGTCGTGGACCGCCGGTCGTCGCTGCTGCCGGCCGGGATCACCGCCGTCGAGGGTGCGTTCACGGCGGGGGAGCCGGTCGACCTCAAGGACCCGGCCGGCAAGGTCGTCGGCCGGGGCCTGGTGAACTTCGACGCGACCGAGCTGCCCAGCCTGCTCGGCCGCTCGACGAAGGACCTCGCCCGCGAGCTCGGCGCCGGGTACGAGCGGGAGGTCGTCCACCGAGACGACCTCGTGCTCGTCCGCGACCGCCGGCGCTGACGGCGCGACCCGCCGCGATCCGATCGCTGCGAGTGACGCACCGCGACGCTGCGTCGAGGTGATCACCCGGGCGTGTCGTGGACGGCGCGCCGTCCCGGCGTGTTCGGTGCGCCGACCCGGTGAAACGCGTGTGGCGGCCCGAAAGGTATGCGAAACACGTGACGGGAGGCGAGGAAGCCTGGTGGACTGGATACGTGACGACGGATGATGACGACCTCGCGACGCTGACGCCGCTGCGGGGGATCGACCTGAACCAGATCCGCCGTCGCCGCTCGCACCGCGCGCAGGAGCCCGCTCTGTGGTTCGTGACGATCACGGTGAGCGGCCGCCGGATGGACGCCGAGCAGGTGCGCCAGAGCCTCGAGCGGCTCGGCGAGGAGCAGCCGTTCCTCGTGTCGGCCAGCTACGCGAGCAGCCGCGCCGAGGTGAAGTACTGGGACGAGTCCGTCGACATCGAGGGTGCCGTCGCCCAGGCCCTGCGGCTGTGGCGCGACCACGAGTCCTCCGCCGGTCTGCCGCCGTGGACCGTCGTCGGCATGGAGGTCGTCGACCGGGACACCGCCCGCCGCCGCTGGAGCCAGGACGTCAACCTCACGGTGTTCGGCCTCGGCGAGATCCGCCCCATGGAGGGCGTCGAGAGCTGAGACGCCGCTCCCGGCGGACGCCGGGGACGACGGTCCCGCGCGGCATCTAGGCTGGCCCCATGACGATCGCCGAGGCGGAGCACGCGCACGGGGCGCAGAGCCACGTGCACTCCCACGACGACGACCACGACGGCAGCCACCACGACGAGCCGGGTCACACCCACGAGCCGGCGCCGGACGACGTCCGCGGCGAGGTCCGCGCCGTGTGCGCCCGGGCCCGCGAGGCCGCCCGGGTGCTCGCGACCACGCCGCGCACCGTCAAGGACGCCGCGCTCACCGCGCTCGCCGACGACCTCGTCGCCGCGACGGAGCGGATCGTCGCCGCGAACGCCGAGGACCTCGCCCGCGGCGAGGCGGGCGGGATGTCGCCGGGGCTGCTCGACCGGCTCCGGCTCGACCCGGCCCGGGTGGCCGCGATCGCCGACGCGGTGCGGGACGTCGTCCGGCTGCCGGACCCGGTCGGCGAGGTGGTCCGCGGCTCGACCCTGACGAACGGGCTGCGGCTGCGCCAGGTCCGCGTGCCGATGGGCGTCGTCGGCATGGTCTACGAGGCCCGCCCGAACGTCACCGTCGACGCCGCCGTGCTCGCCCTCAAGGCGGGCAACGCCGCGGTGCTGCGGGGCGGCTCGGCCGCGGAGGCGAGCAACACGGTGATCGTCGAGGTGATCCGCGGTGCGCTGGAGCGCAGCGGCCTGCCCGCGGACGCCGTGACGTCCATCGACGCCTGGGGCCGCGAGGGCGTCGTCCACCTCATGCAGGCCCGCGGGCTCGTCGACCTGCTCGTGCCCCGCGGCGGCGCCGGGCTGATCCGCACCGTCGTCGAGAACAGCACCGTGCCCGTCATCGAGACCGGCACCGGCAACTGCCACGTCTACGTCGACGCCTCGGCGGACCTCGGCCAGGCGCTCGCGATCACGCTCAACGCCAAGACCCGCCGGGTCGGGGTGTGCAACGCCGCCGAGACGCTGCTCGTCCACGCGGACGCCGCCGCGGCGTTCCTCCCGCTCGTGCTGCCGGCCCTGCGCGACGCCGGTGTCACCCTGCACACCGACGAGCGGACGGCGGCCGCGGCCGCCGACCTCGGCATCGACGTGCTGCCCGCGGGGGAGAAGGACTGGGGCGACGAGTACCTGTCGATGGACCTCGCCGTCGGCGTCGTCGACAGCCTCGACGCCGCGATCGCGCACATCCGGCGCTGGTCGAGCGGCCACACCGAGGCGATCTGCACGACCGACCTGCGGGCGGCCGACCGGTTCACCGCCGAGGTGGACTCGGCCGTCGTCGCCGTCAACGCCTCGACGGCGTTCACGGACGGCGCCCAGTTCGGCCTCGGGGCCGAGGTCGGGATCTCGACCCAGAAGCTGCACGCCCGCGGGCCGATGGGCCTGGCGGAGCTGACGTCGACCAAGTGGGTCGTGACCGGCGACGGTCACACCCGGCCGTAGGGAGTCACGTGGAGGGGACCGAGGTCCGCAAGCTCACCGAGCTGGAGGACCGCCACTGGTGGTACCGCGAGCGCCGGCACCTGCTCGACCGCGCCGTCGACGGGATCGTGCCCGGCGACGCGCTCGACATCGGGGCGGCCGGCGGCGGGAACACCCGCGTCCTGCTGCGCCGCGGCTGGCGGGCGTCGGCGCTCGAGTACGGCCAGGAGGGCGCAGAGGTCTGCCACGAGCGGGGTATCGCCGTCCTGCGGGCCGACGCGACGCGGCTGCCGCTGGCGGCGGCCAGCCTCGACCTCGTCGTCGCGTTCGACGTGCTCGAGCACATCGAGGACGACAAGGCCGCCGCGGCGGGCGTCTTCGACGCGCTCCGGCCCGGCGGCACCTTCCTCGTCGCCGTCCCCGCGGACCCGAAGCTGTGGTCCGAGCACGACGTCGCCGTCGACCACGTCCGGCGCTACACCCGCCCCGAGCTGCTCGACCTGCTCCGGGGGGCCGGCTTCGAGATCGCCTCGGTGCGCTCGTGGATGGTGCTGCTGCGCCCCGCGGTCGCCCTGCGCCGCCGGGCGTCGTCCGGCAGCGACCTCGACGACCCGCCGGCCTGGATGAACGCCGTCCTCGGCGGCATCGTCGCCCTCGAGCGCTGGCTGCCCGTCGGGAAGCTGCCCGGGGTCTCGCTGCTCGTGACGGCGCGCCGCCCGGCATAGCTGCGCCGAGGTCGCCGTTCGACCCGGAGGACGGGGAGGTGACCCCGGTCAGCGCCGGGCGCTGCTCAGCGACCCGAGCTGGACGTCGTCCGGCACCGCCACGGCGGGTGCCGCGGCCTCAAGGCTGTCGTGCGCCACGTAGTACGCGGGCCGGCCCTGCATCTGGGTGTAGAGCCGACCGACGTACTCGCCGAGCATCCCGAGGCAGAGCAGCTGGACGGCGCCGACCCCGGCGACGACGACCGCGATCGAGGTCCAGCCCGGGATGACGTGGCCGGACAGGTACGCGACGACGGCGCCGGCGAGGAACAGCCCGGTGACGAGCGCACCGCCGAGGCCGAACCACGTCGCGAGCCGCAGCGGCGCGACGCTGAACCCGGTGAGGCTGTCGACCGAGAGCCGGATCATCCGCGAGAGCGGGTACTTCGTCTTGCCCGCGGCCCGCTCCTCGCGGCGGTAGCCGACCTTGGTGTCGGGGAAGCCCAGGGCGGGGACGACGAGCCGCAGCACCCGGTTGTGCTCGGGGAGCGCGTTGACGGCGTCGACGGTCGCGCGGCTCATGAGCCGGAAGTCGCCGGCGTCGTCCGGCACGTGCCCGCCGAGCAGCCGGCGCATGACCCGGTAGTACATCCGGGCGGTGAGCCGCTTGAAGGCGCTGTCGGTGCTCCGGTCGTTCCGCACGCCGTAGACGACGTCGACGCGCTCGGCGCGGGCGGCGCCGAGCATGTCGGGGAGCACCTCGGGCGGGTCCTGCAGGTCGGCGTCGAGGGTCGCGACCCAGGCGCCGCGGGCGCGGGCCAGGCCGGCGGAGATCGCGGCCTGGTGCCCGGCGTTCGCCCGGAGCCGGACGACGCGCAGCTGCGGCCAGGTGCGGCGCTCGCGCTGGAGGATCACCGGGGACGCGTCCCGGCTGCCGTCGTCGACGCAGACCACCTCGTACGGCTCGCCGAGCGCGTCGAGCACCGGACGCAGCCGCTGCGCGAACAGCGGGAGCACGTCCTCCTCGTTGTAGACGGGGACGACGACGCTCAGGACGGGCAGGTCGGGCAGCGCGGGCGCGACGTCGTGCGTGACGTCGGGTGCGACGTCGGGTGTGGACGGTACGGCTGTCACGACCCGGCGACCCTCCTGTGTCAGACTTCGGATGTTCGAGCGGCCAGCCTAACGGGCCGCCCCCGGACATCGAGCAGCGCGACCAGCACGCAGCAGCACGACGAAGGAGCACCGCGCCATGACCCTGACCACTCTCGCGACCGTCGCCGCCGAGGGCGAGCAGCTGCGCGAGCTGCCCATCCCGCCGGTCGCCTTCGGGCTGCTGGCCCTGGCGGGCTTCGGTCTGCTCCTGCTCGTCACCTTCGCGTTCCGCAGCGTGAGCACGCGGCACTGACACCGGCGACGGGCCCGTCCGACCTCAGGGGCGTTCGATGATGACGTCCGTGCGACGCCTCGGGGTGATGGGCGGCACGTTCGACCCGATCCACCACGGCCACCTCGTCGCCGCGAGCGAGGTCCAGTCGGCGTTCGACCTCGACGAGGTCGTCTTCGTGCCGACCGGTCAGCCGTGGCAGAAGTCGTCGCGGGACGTCGCACCGGCCGAGCACCGCTACCTCATGACGGTCATCGCGACGGCCTCGAACCCGCGGTTCACCGTGAGCCGCGTCGACATCGACCGCAAGGGCCCGACGTACACGATCGACACCCTGCGCGATCTGTCGGCGCAGCGCCCCGACGCCGAGCTGTTCTTCATCACCGGCGCCGACGCCCTGGCGCAGATCCTGTCCTGGAAGGACAGCGGCGAGATCTTCGACCTCGCCCACTTCATCGGGGTCACCCGCCCCGGTCACACCCTCGACGACGCCGGTCTCCCGCAGGACCGGGTGAGCCTCATGGAGGTCCCGGCCATGGCGATCTCCTCGACCGACTGCCGGGTGCGCATCGTGAAGGGCGAGCCGGTCTGGTACCTCGTGCCGGACGGCGTCGTGCAGTACATCGGCAAGTACGGCCTCTACCGCCAGGACCCCGGTCACTGAGGTGGTGGAGGGGGGCGCAGGCGTCGGGGGCGACGGGTACGAGGGCCGGGACGGCGGCGGGCGCAGACGCGCGCGCGGCGGCACCGACCTCGAGGCGCAGCGCGCGTACGTCGAGGCGCTGGACGCCGTCGCCTGGCTGGCACCGGACCGCCCGCCGACCCGGCGCCGGGTCCGTGACCTCGAGGTCGTCGTCCCCGGGCCGCGGACCGGGGACCTGCCCCGGGTGCGCACCGGCCGCGCCGCGGACGTCGAGCCGCCCGCCGCGGGGCACGAGGACCCGCCCGCCCCGCCGCTGACCCGGCGCGAGCGCCGGGAGGCCGAGCGCCGGGCCGCGGAGCGCCGGCTCGCGGCACCGCAGCCGTACGACGGCGAGGAACGGCGCGTGGGGGAGCGCCGCCGCGGCGAGCGCCGTGCCGCGCTCGCGGCCGAGCGGGCCCGGCAGGAGGAGGTCCGGCAGGAGCAGGCCGACGCCGTCGCGCTCGCGCCGGCGGAGCGTCTCGCGCCGGTGGAGCCGCTCGCGCCGATGCAGCCGCCCGCGCCGGTGGAGCCGCCCGCGGAGCCGGTGACCGAGGTGATCGACGTCGCACCGCCGGTCGTCGAGGCGGCCGTCGGACCGCTCGTCGGGCCGGCGCCCGCGTCCGAGGCCCCGACGGAGCCGATCCCGGTCGTCGTGCCCGTCCCGGTCCCGGTCCCCGTGCCGTCCGCGCCGCCGCCACCGCCCCTGCTGCCGTCGCGATGACCGTCATGAGGTAGCGGTGCTCGGCCGGTGCGACGTCCCGCG
>NZ_MWLL01000051.1 GCF_002198675.1 Kineosporia sp. R_H_3
TCGTGGGGCTGGGGGCGGGCGAGCTCCGGTGCGAGCACCCGGAGCCGGGCGAGCGCGCGGTGCGTCGTCGACCGGACCGTGCCGATCGACAGGCCGAGCCGGTCGGCGGTGCGCCGTTCGTCGAGGTCCTCGACGTACCGGCAGACGAGGACGCCGCGCTGCCGGGGGGTGAGGCGGCGCAGCGCGGTGACGAGCAGCATCCGCTCGTCGACCGTGGCGTAGGCGTTGGCCGGCGGCGCCGATGCGTGCCACAGGCCCGTGCCGGACGGGTCGGGCGGCACGTCGACGGTGTGCTCGCGGAGCACACCGAGCCGGCGCCACCGGGAGATCTGGATCCGGTGCATGGCCGTGCGCGTGTAGGCCTCCGGGTCGTCGACCCGCGACCATGCCGGCACGAGCCGGGAGAGGGCTTCCTGGACGAGGTCCTCGGCGGCGTGCCGGTCGGAGGTGAGCAGCCGCGCGGTCCTCAGGAGGGCGGGCGAGCGCGCGGCGACGAACGCGCGGAAGTCGCGCTCGTCGTCCGGTTGCATACCCACCTCCGCTGCCTACGACCCCCGAGCGTGGCGGATCTATGCGACCGCGCGCCGGGCTTCACGAGGAAGCACCGGCGCGCGGTCGGACGAACGGCTCGGGCGGGTCGGACGGAGAGGTCGGACGGCAGTTCGTGGAGCCGGACGTCAGCTCACGACGCCACGGCTGACGGCGAGGTCCCAGCCCTTGACGGCCTCGACGGTGCGCGGGGCGTGGCCGATGTAGCGCGCCGCCGGCCGGACGAGCCGGCTCGTCTTCTTGTGCTCGAGGATGTGCGCGGACCAGCCCGCCGTCCGCGCGCAGGTGAACAGCGGCGCGAACATGTTCGCCGGGACGCCCGCGAAGTCGAGGACGACGGCCGCCCAGAACTCGACGTTCGTCGCGAGCACGCGGTCGGGACGGCGCTCGTGGAGCTCGGCGAGCGCGGCCTCCTCGAGCGCGGCGGCGACCTCGTACCGGGGGGCGGCGAGCCGTCGGGCGGTCGCCCGGAGCACACGGGCGCGCGGGTCCTCGGCCCGGTAGACCCGGTGGCCGAAGCCCATCAGCCGCTCGCCGCGGTCGAGGACGCCCTTGACGTACGTGCGGGCGTCGCCGATCTGCTCGACGCCCTCGATCATGTGGAGCACGCGGGCCGGGGCCCCGCCGTGGAGCGGGCCGCTCATCGCGCCGACCGCACCGGACAGGCACGCGGCGACGTCGGCGCCGGTGCCGGCGATGACCCGGGCGGTGAAGGTCGAGGCGTTCATGCCGTGCTCGGCGGCGGACACCCAGTAGGCGTCGACGGCCTCGACGTGCTTGGGGTCGGGCTCGCCGCGCCACCGGATCATGAACCGCTCGACGATCGTGGCGGCCTTGTCGACCTCGCGCTGCGGCACCATCGGCAGGCTCTTGCCGCGGGCGGACTGCGCGACGAACGACAGCGCCATGACCGAGGCCCGGGCGAGGTCCTCGCGGGCCTGCTCGGGCGTGATGTCGAGCAGCGGCCGGAAGCCCCAGACCGGCGCGAGCTGGGCCAGCGCGCTCTGGACGTCGACCCGCACGTCGCCGGTGTTCACCGGGATCGGGAACGGCTCGGCCGGCGGCAGGCCGGGGTTGAACTCGTCGTCGACGAGCAGCCCCCAGACACTGCCGAAGGACACCCTGTCGACGAGCTCCTCGATGTCGACGCCGCGGTAACGCAGCGCGCCGCCCTCGCGGTCGGGCTCGGCGATCTCCGTCTCGAAGGCGATGACCCCTTCGAGCCCGGGGACGAACTCGGACATGCGACGCTCCCTTGCATCACGGCGCCCTCGCTCGTGACGAGCGGCGCCCCCTTCCCGTACGCCCGGTATCCCCGGCACCGTGCATTCTGCGCCACCGGACCGACAGTGCACGCCGCGGGGGTCTGTGATGTTTCCACCACTGGACACCGCGGTGTCACCTACCCTTCGCGTCCGCGCGAGGATGACAGGGTGACGCACGAGCAGCCGGACCCCCGCACCGACCCGACGGCCGGGGGCTACGCGGCGACGCGGACCTCGTACGAGGCAGGCGCTCTCGACGAGGCGGACCTCGCGCCGACGCCGCTCGCCCAGTTCGAGACCTGGTACGCCGCGACCTCGGCGGCCGGCGTCGTCGAGCCGAACGCGATGGTCGTCGCGACCGTCGCACCGGACGGCACGCCCTCGACCCGCACCGTGCTCCTCAAGCAGGCCGACGCCCGCGGCTTCGTCTTCTTCACCAACCACGGCTCCCGCAAGGGCCGTGACGTGCTCGCGACCGCGGTGCTCGCGCTGACCTTCCCCTGGCACCCGCTGCAGCGCCAGGTCAACGCCCTGGGCACCGCCGAGCCGGTGCCGCGCGACGAGACGGAGGCCTACTTCCGGTCCCGGCCGTGGGGCTCGCGGATCGGGGCCTGGGCGAGCCGGCAGTCCCAGGTCGTCGGGTCCCGGGCCGACGTCGAGGCCCGGTACGCCGAGCTCGCCGCCCGCTGGCCGGACACCGGCAGCCCGGACGACGTCCCCGTCCCCGAGCACTGGGGCGGGTTCGTCGTCCGGCCCGTCGAGGTCGAGTTCTGGCAGGGCCGCCCGTCCCGGCTCCACGACCGGCTCGTGTTCGTCGCGCTCGCCCCCGACGGCCCGGGCGGGCCGCCCGCCCTCGACGACCCGGCCGCCTGGCGGGTCGAGCGGCGGCAGCCCTGATCGCGCGTCTGCGCGGCCTGCTCGTCGACCCCGCCCCGCTGCGGGAGAGCGCTGCCTACCGGCGGCTGTGGGTCGGGCTCTCGCTCGGCCAGGTCGGCCAGCAGCTGGCCGTCGTCGCGATCGGCCTGCAGGTCTACGACCTCACCCGGTCCTCGTTCGCGGTCGGCCTCGTCGGGCTGTCCGCGCTCGTCCCGCTCGTCGTCCTCGGGCTGTACGGCGGGGCGATCGTCGACGCCCGGGACCGGCGCACCGTCGCGATCGCCGCCTCGGTCTCGCTGTGGGTGGTCTCGCTCGCCACCGCCGCGCAGGCCTGGCTCGACGTCCGCTCCGTGCCGCTGCTCTACGCCCTCGTCGCGCTGCAGTCGGCGGCCTTCGCGGTGAACAACCCGGCCCGGGCCGCGATCGTGCCGAGCCTGGTCTCGCGGCAGAACCTGCCCGCCGCGAACGCGCTGCACACGCTGTCGTTCACGATCGGGGCCGCGGTCGGCCCGGCGCTCGGCGGCTTCGTCGTCGGCCGGTGGGGCGTCGAGGCCGCGTACACCGTCGACGCCGTGACGTACCTCTTCGCGCTGTGGGGCGTCTTCGGGCTCCCCCCGATGCCGCCCGAGCCGACCGCGGACGGCGTCCGGCGCCGCGCGGGCCTCGCGTCCGTCGTCGAGGGGCTGCGGTTCCTCGGCGGCCGCCCGAACATCCGGATGACGTTCTTCGTCGACATGGCCGCGATGTTCTTCGCGATGCCGCGGGCGCTGTTCCCGGCGATCGGCGTCGTCGTCCTCGGCGGGGGCGCGACGACCGCGGGGGCGCTCGTGTCGGCGATCGCCGGCGGCTCGATCCTCGCCGGGCTGCTCTCCGGACCGCTCGGGACGGTCCGCCGGCAGGGCCTCGCCGTCGTCGCGTGCGTCGTCGGCTGGGGGCTGTCCGTCGCGGCGTTCGGGGCCTGCCTGCTCGCCGCCGGCGGCACGGCGGGCGTCACCCGGGCCGGGGTGTCGCCGTGGCTGTGGCCCGCCCTCGGCTGCCTCGTCGTCGCCGGCGCGATGGACGCCGTGAGCGCGGTCTTCCGGCAGACGATCCTCCAGGCCGCCACCCCGGACGCCCTGCGCGGCCGCCTCCAGGGCGTCTTCATCGTCGTCGTCGCAGGCGGCCCCCGGGTCGGCGACCTTGTCTCGGGGACGTCCGGCGACGTCTTCGGCGAGGCGGCCGCCGCGTGCGCCGGCGGTCTCGTGTGCGTCGCCGCCGCCCTGCTCCTGGCCCGCGTGCAGCCCCGCTTCGTGCGCTACGACGCCCGCCACCCGGAGCCCTGACCGTTCTCCTCGCCGACGCTTGCTCTGCCATCACCAGCGAGCCAGGTGCTTGCTCTGCCATCACCAGTGAGGGTCGGCCGCGCCACAGGTTCGTCGTCGCCGCTCGACACACCGGCAACCGACCGGGGTGTCGCGGAGCAACGACGAAACTGTGGTGCGCCTGCGCCACAGCGCAACCAGAACTCCCCTCCTGGGCCGGTTGCGGCGTCCGGAGGGCGGTTGTGGTTGCGTTGTGGCGCCCAGCCGGGACCCCACGCTCACTTCACCCTCACTTCTGAGGGCAGAGCAAAGCCTCGCGGCGGGGCTGCCGGCCGGCCGCCAGGACCGGAGGCGTCGGGACGCAACATCCGGGCACCCCTGGCGCATCCTCTGGACGAGGACGGGAGAGGCCGTGGAGCTCGAGGAGTACGTCGCCGCACGCGGGCCGGCGCTGCTGCGCCTGGCGCACGTGCTCTGCGGCGACGCCCACCGGGCGCAGGACCTCGTGCAGACCGCGCTCGTCGACGCCTTCCGGCACTGGCGGCGGGTGCAGCGGGCGGACCACCCCGACGCGTACGTGCGGCGGATCCTCGTCAACGCGCACCTCGCGGCGGTCCGGAAGCGGTCGAGCGGCGAGGTGCCCGTGGGGGAGGTCCCGGAGCCGGACGGCGCGGGGCCGGACGGCGCGGACCCGGCGGACGGCGTCGCCGGCCGGGACGGCTTCCGGGCCGCGCTCGACGGGCTGCCGCCGCGGGCCCGGACGGTGCTCGTCCTGCGCTACTGGTCGGACCTCGACGACGTCGCGATCGCCGACGCGCTCGGGGTGAGCCCGGTGACCGTCCGGGCGACCGCGTCCCGGGCGCTCGCGACGCTCCGGGAGCGCGCGGCCACGCCGGCAACGACCACCACCACAGGGGAGGCACCGTGAGCGACGTCGAGGCCCGGCTGCGGGACACCTTCGCGGCCGAGGCCGGGGCCGCCCCGGACGCGGACGTCGTCGCGCTCGCCGCGGTCGCCCGCGGGCAGGTCCGGCGGGAGCGCCGGCGCCGGGCCGCGGTCGGCGCGGCGGCCCTCGGCACCCTCGTCGTCGTGGCCGCCGTCCTCGTGCCCCGCTCCTGGTCCACCGGCGCGACCGTGGTGCCGGCCGTCCGGGCCCCCTCCGGCCCGTCGACCGGCACCGCGCCCGAGCAGCCCGCGCTCCGGTTCCGCGGCGCCGTCGTCCCGGTGCCGGCGGCCTACCTCGACCCGGCCGCCGTCCGGTGCGGGACACCGGTCGCGGACGCCGCGTACGTCGTCCGGGAGGACCGGCCGGTCCGCTCCTGCCTGGCGACGCCGGAGCACCCCGAGGCCCTGACGACCGTCGTCCTGGAGGACTGGGTGCTCCCCGTCACCGACGGCGAGCCGCCGCCCCCGGCCACCGGCCGCCGGGTGCTCGAGGACGGGCGGACGCAGGTCGTCACCCGGGTGCCCGGCGCCGACCTCCGCCTCGTCGTCACGTCGCCCGACCCGGCGCTGGCGGACCGGCTCTTCCAGGGGCTGCGTCTCGAGCCGCCGCCGGAGGGCTGCCCGTCCCGGGCCGTCACGTCCGCCCCCGACGGCACGGGTCGCCAGGACGGCGTCCTCCGGGGCCGGGTCACCGCCGCCGTCGTCTGCAGCTACACCGGCGGCCGCCTCGACACCGCGCACGTGCTCTCCGCGAACGAGTCGGCGACCCTGACGACGCGGCTGCGGGTCGCCCCGGCCGGGCTGGGGACGCCGGAACCGTTCTGCGCGACGGTGCGGCTGCGCCCCGGCTACGAGGCGCACTGGCTGCTCGTCCTGGACACCCCCGAGGGCGTCACGCCACGGACGACGCTGCATGTCGCGGCCGGGCCGTGCGTCGCGAGCGGCGTCACCGCCCCGGACGGCGCGACGGCCCGCCTCACGTCCGACCTCGTCAGCCTGCTCACGACCCTCGCCCCCGGGCCGTCGTCGTTCTCCGGGGTCGTCGGCGGGACGTGAGCGCACGTCCCGCCGACGCACCGACCGGGCGGGCCCTGCCGTCAGACGTCGCCCTGCATGACCCGGCCGTCGCCGAGCATGTGCGAGCCGCACGTCACGGGCCGGCGGACGCAGCCGTCGGTCCAGGTCTGCTTCACGGCCGGGTCCCAGCCGTCGAACCAGTCGCCGTGCACCGAGTAGCCGCCCGGCAGCGAGTCCGGGTAGGTGTCGCTCGACAGCCGCCAGCGCGATGTGTCGGCACCGGCGCGCACCGGGTACAGCACGTTGTACGTGATGACCGGGACCGCGACCGGGTGGCTCGCGGGGCAGCGGCCCCCGACCGGGTAGCTCATGTGGGACTTGTGGTCGGCGGAGTCGAGGTCACGGCCGTTCCAGCACTGCGGGAAGTCGAGCGTCATCGTCACGAAGTCGCCCGGGGCGCACCGGGGGACCGACGCCGTGGCGGCCCCGCCCGCGTTCCAGCACCGCCACCCGGCGTGCTCCTGCGGCCCGCGGGCCGTCGAGCTGCCGGCGATCATCCGCAGCCCGGCGGGCAGCGCGCCGATGTCTCCCGGGGCGAGGCCGTAGTAGCCGCTCTTGTAGTAGACGTGGACGAGGTCCGGGGCGAGCGGGGCACCGGACGCGGTGTCGACGAGCGCGGGCGCCCAGTACGCCGTCCGGTTCGCCGTCCCGCCGCGGCACGTCGAGCCGCCGCTCGTCGCGATCGAGGCGGCCGTCGACGAGGCGTCGGTGCGGGTGTTGCCCCAGAAGACGTGCAGGTGCGAGGCCCCGAGCCGCATCGGCGCGACGATCGGGTCGTCGGTGTTCATGTGCGAGTAGGCGCAGACCGTGCGGAAGTTGCCCGTGCCGTCGCCGCTCGGGGTGGGCAGCTCACCGGTCCGGGTGATCCGGAAGGCCGTCGAGCCCGGGTCGCCGGCGGGCACGAGGCGCGGGTCGTAGGCGGGCCCTTGGCCGGTGGCCGGGGACGTGGCGGACGGCGCGGGCCCGGTGGGGGACGTCGCGGT
>NZ_MWLL01000052.1 GCF_002198675.1 Kineosporia sp. R_H_3
CCGGTGCGGGCCCGGTGACGACGGTCGGCGCGGCCGAGCTGCCCTGGGAGGCCTCGAGGCTCGCGGGTGACGCCGCCGTCCGGGTCGCGGACGCCGTCGCCGCCCGGCGGCTGCTCGAGCGCGCCCGCGACCTCGCCGCCGATCTCGCGACCCCCGCGCCGACCGTCGTCACCGGGCCCGCACCGGACGGCGACGGGGCCCGCCGGGCCGGGCTGTCGGACCGCGAGGTCGAGGTCGCCCGGCTCGTCCTCGACGGCCGGACGCACCGCGAGATCGGCGCCCAGCTCTACCTGTCGCCCAAGACCGTCGAGCACCACGTCGCGCGGATCCGGACCAAGCTCGGGGCGTCGACGCGGGCCGAGTTCGTGGCCGCGCTGCGAGGGCTGCTGGGCGGCGGTATCTCACCCCCATGACCCCCCTCCGAGGAGGGGGAGTTCCCCGATGTCCGGGGGGTCCCGCCGCACGCAGAGTTGAGCCATCAGCCCAGCCACCCCGGCGGGCGACCTCCCGAGGAGACGACGATGAACGTGACAGCCGAGGCGGCCCAGGTCGCTCAGATGCTCCTGCACGCGCTGCAGAACGCGGTCGGCATGGGGCCGGACGAGGCCCTCCAGTCCGCGAAGCTCGAGACGGGCGTGACGGACGAGCAGATCGACCAGGCCGACATGGGCGAGGTCTTCGACTACATGTGCGGCCAGCCCGGGCTCGACCCGCACCTGCAGGGGTTCCTCACGAACCAGGCCAACAACTACAACAGCTACGGCAACGTCAGCCAGGGCGGCAGCAGCTACTCCGGCGGCGGCGGTGGTGGCTTCCACGGCGGTGGCGGCGGTGGCGGCGCGAGCAACGCGCAGATCGTCCAGCAGGTCACGCAGAACTACAACTACCAGGAGATCAACGACAACCACATCGACATCCTGGGCCCGGTCAACGGCGACATCGACATCGACCAGGACAACGACGACATCGACGTCTCGGGCGACGGCGCCGCCGTGAACTCCGGCGAGGGCGACCAGAACGCCGCCACCGGCGACGAGTCCTCGGCCGCGCAGGGCGACGGCGCGCAGTCCAACTCCGGCGACGGCGCCGTCCAGGGCGGGCTCATCGTCGGCCCGACGAACACCGGCGAGTTCACGGGCAACCAGACCCTCGGCGGCGACATCGAGAACAGCCCGGTCGGCGACGGCACCATCGTCGTCGACAACGAGAACGGCGACATCCACGACGCGGCCCTCGGGTTCGGCTCCGGGGACACCGGCAACGTGTCGGGCAACTACCTCGAGGAGGGCGCCGCGGCGTCCGGCACCGGTGACGCGACCGGGCAGAGCGTCGACACGAACGTCCAGTCGGACGTGAACGAGGAGCACGGCGACGGGCACCAGCTCGACGTCGACGGGTTCGGCGGCGGCCCGATCCGTACGCTCGACGCCCAGCCCGAGCTGCGCGAGGTGGACAACGGGCACGACGACGGCGGGCACGGCGGCGGGCACGGCGACCACCAGTCCGACAACTTCTCGCCCGTGGTCGACGTGAACGTCGAGGGCGGGGCGGGCGACCAGCACGTCGCCGACGACGACATGGCCGACGCCTGACCGGCGACGACCACCCGCGGCAGCGGGTGCCGGTTCCCCTCGCGGGGACCGGCACCCGCTTCCGCACGTGAGACGCAGGACGACCGAGCGAGCGACGGACCGACGGACGAACCCAGGGAGCGGGTATGGCGCAGCAGACCCCGGTGCGGGCCGGGCCGGCCGGCGGCACGGACGCCGTCGTGGCCGCGAGGGCCGTCGTCGAGCACGGTCTGCGCGCCTGCGAGGCGTACTCCCGGCCCGACCTCGCCGACCGGCTCACCGCGGCGCAGCGCCGGCTCGCCGACCCCGGCACCCACATCGTCGTCGTCGGGGAGTTCAAGCAGGGCAAGAGCTCGCTGGTCAACGCGCTCGTCGGCGTCACCGTCTGCCCCGTCGACGACGACGTCGCGACCGCGCTCCCGACGTACGTCCGGCACGGCGAGCAGACCGAGGCGAACCTCGTGCTGGACGGCGACCCGCCGCTGCGCGAGCCGATCGCCGTCGACCAGATCCGGCTGCACGCCGTCGAGGGCGGCGGGGACGCCGGCGGCACCCGGCCCGACGGCCGCCGGGTCGCCGGGGTCGAGGTGCTGCTGCCACGGTCGATGCTCGCGAGCGGGCTCGTCGTCGTCGACACCCCCGGCCTCGGCGGCCTCGGCTCGACCCACGCGGCGGCGAGCCTGGCCGCGACGTCGATGGCCGACGCGGTGCTCTTCGTCACCGACGCCTCCCAGGAGCTCACCGCGACCGAGGTGGACTTCCTGCGCCGGGCCCGCGACCTCTGCGGGACGGTCCTGTGCGTCATGACGAAGACCGACTTCTACCCGGCCTGGCGTCAGGTCCGGGACCTCAACACCGCGCACCTCGTGCGCGAAGGGCTGGGCGAGGTCCGGCTGCTCACGGTCTCCTCGGCGCTGCGGACGCGCGCGGTGAAGACGAGCGACGCCGCGCTCAACACCGAGTCGGGCTTCCGCGAGCTGGTCCGCGTCGTCACCGAGGACATCGGCGTCGGCGGCGCGACCCGGGCGGCCCAGGACGCCGCCCGCGAGGTCGTCGCGGTGTGCGAGCAGATCGCCGGCCAGTTCCGGTCCGAGCGCTCGGCGCTCGCCGACCCGGCGTCCGCGCAGCGCGTCATCGACGACCTGACGCAGACCAAGTCGCGCGTGGAGTCGTTGCGCACCAACGCCTCCCGCTGGAACCAGACGCTCAGCGACGGCATCTCCGACGTGAGCGCCGACATCGAGCACGACCTGCGCGGGCGGATCCGTCGCGTCGTCAACGACGCCGACGACGCGCTCGGCGCCGGGGACCCCGCCGACTCGTGGCCGCAGATGGAGGCGTGGCTGCAGTCCCGGATCTCCTACGAGCTCGTGGCGAACTACACCTACCTGCGGGACCGGGCGACCGACGTGAGCGCCCAGGTGGGGGAGCACTTCCGCGAGGTGTCCGGCGACGACCTCGGTCTGCTCGCCGTCTACAACCCGACCCCGCTGCTGAGCCGCACCGAGTTCAACCCGGACATCAAGCTCGAGCGGATGACCACCCGCAAGCAGACGATGGTGGCCCTGAAGGGCAGCTACAGCGGCATCCTCATGTTCACGATGCTGCCGAGCCTGCTCGGCGTCACCGGGCTCGCCCCGATCGCGATCCCGATCGGGCTGCTCATGGGCCGGGCCGGGCTGCGCGACGAGAAGCGCCGCCAGCTCACGCAGCGGCAGGCGCAGGCGAAGAACGCCGTCCGCCGGTACTGCGACGAGATCCAGTTCGTCATGGGCAAGGACTCGCGCGACACCCTGCGCCGGATCCAGCGCCAGCTCCGCGACCACTACACGGCCCGCGCCGAGGAGCTCAACCGGTCGACGGCCCAGGCGCTGCAGTCCGCGACGGAGTCGGTCAAGCGCACCCAGGCCGACCGGGACCGCCGCGTCAAGGACCTGGACGCCGAGCTCGCCCGGCTCGCCCAGCTGCGGCAGCGGGCGGAGGCGGTGGGCGGATGACCCTGATCGACCGCACCCGCGGCGTGCTGCAGCGCGCCGCTCTCGCCTACCGCGGGACGCCGCACGAGGCCCGCCTCGTCGCGACCGCCGCCAGGCTCGACGCGCCCCTGCGCGTCGCCGTCGCCGGCCGGGTGAAGTCCGGGAAGTCGACGCTGCTCAACGCCCTCGTCGGTGAGCGCCTGGCCCCGACGGACGCGGGGGAGTGCACCCGGATCGTCACCTGGTACGGCGACGGGCACACCTACCGAGTGGTGCTCCACCCGCGCGTCGGCGAGCCGCGGCAGGTGCCGTTCCGCCGCGAGGACGGCGCGGTCGAGGTCGACCTCGGCGGGACACCGCCGGAGGACGTCGACCAGCTCACCGTCACGTGGCCGTCGCAGGCCCTGCGCACCGTGACGCTCATCGACACCCCCGGCATCGGCTCGCTCAGCGAGGCGGTGAGCCGCCGCGCCTGGGAGGTGCTCGCCGCGGAGGAGGACGAGACACCCGCGGACGCCGTCCTCTACCTCATGCGGCACCTGCACTCCGGCGACGTCGAGTTCCTCCGCGCCTTCCAGGACACCGAGGTGTCGCGGCCCAACCCGGTCAACGCGATCGGCGTGCTCTCGCGCGCGGACGAGATCGGCGTCGGCCGCCCCGACTCGATGTCGTCGGCCCGGCGGATCGCGGCGCGGCTGTCCGCCGACCCGCTCGTGCGCCGCGTCGTCCAGACCGTCGTGCCGATGGCCGGGCTCCTCGCCGAGACGGCGGTGACCCTCACGGAGACCGAGGTCGCGCACCTGCGCCGGATCGCCACGCAGCCGCCGCGCACCGTCGAGGGCCTGCTGCTGTCGACCGACCGCTTCCTCGAGCAGATGCCCGAGCTCGGTCTCACGTCCCTGGAGCGGCAGCACCTGCTCGACCGGTTCGGCGTCTTCGGGATCCGGCTCGCCTCGACCCTGCTGCGCCGCGACGGGGTCACCGCGACGGACCTGTCCCGCGACCTCGTGGCCCGCAGCGGCCTCGACGACCTCAACGGCGTCCTCGCGTCGCTGTTCTACCGCCGCCGGGACGTCCTCAAGAGCCGGTCCGCGCTGCTCGCCCTCGACCGGCTCCTCCACGAGCACCCCGTCGGGGGCAGCGTCGCGCTGTCCGGCGAGCTCGAGGAGGTCACCGCGTCGGCCCACCCGTTCAACGAGCTGCGGGTGCTCTCCGCGCTGCGCGCCGGGTGGGTGGCCGGCAAGCCGGAGGTGCTCGCCGACCTCGAGCATCTCATCGGCGGCACCGGGACGGCCGTCCACGAACGGCTGCGGCTCGACCCCGAGTCGGGCCTGCCGGAGCGGACGGCGGCCGCCGGGCAGGCGCTCGCCCGCTGGCAGCGGCGGGCCGAGAACCCGATGACCCCGCACGAGCTCGTCGTCGCGGCCCGGGTCGCGATCCGTTCGTGCGAGGGGCTCCTCGCCGACCTGGCCGCGGCCCGGTGACCGTGCCGCGGCCCTCAGCCGGCGTCGTGGACGTCGTGCGTCTGCGCGTCGGGCCCGTCGTCGGCGCCGTCGTCGTCGAGGTCGTCGATCGGGGACCCTGCTCCGAAGCCGTCGTCGAACCCGAGGTCCGCGTCGGCGCCCTGTCCGTCGACCGGGTGGCCGGCGGCGGGCGCGTCGAGAGCGTCGAGGTCGTCCAGGGTGTCGAGGTCGTCCGGGCCGAGGTCCTCGTCGGGGTCGTCGGCGTCACCGGTGCCGAACGCGTGGTCGGCCGGGGCGTCGTCCGTCACGTGGTCGGCCGGGTCGGCCGGACCGGTCACGGTGGCGGCCGGGACGTCGAGCAGGTCGGCGGCGTCGAGGTCGTCGGCCGCGAGGTCGTCGGCCGCGAGGTCGTCCGCCGCGAGGTCGTCCGCCGGGTCGAGCACGACCTCGCCGTCCCACGGGCCGGCCGGGGCGCTCGCGAGCAGCGCGAGCCCGTCGTCCGCCCCGTCCGCGGCGGCGAGGTGCTCGGCGACCTCGGCGGGGGCGGTGCCCGCGTACCCGTCGATCGCCGTGCGGAGCAGGTCGTCGCTGAGGTCGTGCCCCGCCGCGGCCAGCGCCGCACGCGCCTCACCGGCGTCCGTGCCGGCCAGGTCGGCGAAGACGTCTCGAAGGGGGCGCACCGGTTCCATGCCCCCACTGTAGGAACCTCGCCGAGGGGTCCGATGCGGGGACTTCCCCCAAGACACCCCTACTCCTGCGTTCCTAGCATCCTGCTCACCCCCCACCCCGGAGCGCTGTGATGTACGCACTCGGTATCGACCTCGGCACCACGTTCACCGCCGCCGCCGTGTGGCGCGACGGCCGCGCCGAGGTGTGCTCCCTCGGCAGCCGCGCCGCCGCCGTGCCCTCGGTCGTCCTGCTCCGGGAGGACGAGACGATCATCACCGGCGAGCCGGCGAACCGGCGCGCGCTCTCCACGCCGCACCGGGTGGCGCGCGAGTTCAAGCGCCGCCTCGGCGACGTGACGCCGATCCTGCTCGGTGGCGTCCCGTACTCCGCGGAGGCCCTCATGGGCCGGATGCTGCGCGCGGTCGTCGACGAGGTGTCCGCGCGCGAGGGCGGCGCGCCGTCCGCGGTCTGCGTGAGCCACCCGGCGAACTGGGGCCCGTACAAGACGGACCTGCTGCGGCAGGCGGTCCGCGTCGCGGGGCTGGACGACGCGACGTTCACCACCGAGCCGGAGGCGGCCGCGGTCTTCTACGCCCAGCAGCAGCGGATGCCGGACGGCGCCGTCGTCGCCGTCTACGACCTCGGCGGCGGCACCTTCGACGCCGCGGTGCTGCGCCGGGCCGGCGACGGGTTCGAGATCCTCGGCCGTCCCGAGGGGATCGAACGGCTCGGCGGCATCGACATCGACGCCGCGGTGTACGCGCACGTGGCCCGGGCCGTCGGCAGCGCGCTCACCGACCTCGACGAGGACGACGGTGCCGCGGTGGCCGCGGTGGCCCGGCTGCGCGAGGAGTGCACGCAGGCCAAGGAGGCGCTGTCGGCGGACACCGACACGACGATCCCGGTGCTCCTGCCGTCCTTCTCGACCGAGGTCCGGCTCACCCGTGCGGAGCTCGAGGCGATGGTGCGGCCGGCGCTCCAGGACTCCATCGACGCCCTGCGCCGGGCCCTGCGGTCCGCCGGCGTGAGCCCCGAGGAGCTGCACTCGGTGCTCCTCGTCGGCGGCTCGTCCCGGATGCCGATCGTGTCCCAGCTCGTCGGCGCGGAGCTCGGCCGTCCGGTCGCCGTCGACGCGCACCCGAAGCACGCCGTCGCGCTCGGCGCGGCCCGGCTCGCGTCGGACGCGCTCGGGTCCCCGGTGGTGCAGCCGGTGGCGGCTCCGGTGGTGCAGCCGGCGGCGGCTCCGGTCGTGCAGCCGGTGGCGGCTCCGGTCGTGGCGCCGGTCGTCGCTCCGGTGGTGCCCCCGGTCGTGACGCCGCCCGCGGCCGCTGCTCCGGCAG
>NZ_MWLL01000053.1 GCF_002198675.1 Kineosporia sp. R_H_3
CCCAGGGGGGTGGGGGAGCCCGGATGGGGGGTTCTGCGTGAGCACCGACAGTGATCACGGCTCCGGGCAGGACGGGCGACGCACCCGCCGAGTCGATGGAAGGATGGCGAGGACCACCCGCGTGGCGCCCCGGCCGGACCACCAGTCCCCGGCACGCAGCCCGCACACCCGAAGGGAGCACACCGTGGCCGGCGACTCGTCGTTCGACGTCGTGAGCAAGATCGACCGTCAGGAGGTCGACAACGCGCTGAACCAGGCGGCGAAGGAGATCTCGCAGCGGTACGACTTCAAGGGCGTCGGCGCGTCCATCGAGTGGAGCGGTACCGAGATGATCGTCATGAAGGCGAACAGCGAGGACCGGGTCAAGGCCGTCCTCGACGTCTTCGAGACCAAGCTCATCAAGCGCGGCGTCTCGCTCAAGGTGCTCGACAAGGGCGACCCGAAGGTCTCCGGCAAGGAGTACCGGCTCGAGGCGACCCTCAAGGAGGGCCTCAGCCTGGAGAACGCCAAGAAGATCTCGAAGATCATCCGCGACGAGGGCCCCAAGGGCGTCAAGGCGTCCATCACGGGCGACGAGCTCCGGGTCACGAGCAAGAGCCGCGACGACCTGCAGGCGATCATCGCGCTGCTCAAGGCGGCCGACCTCGACGTGGCGCTGCAGTTCACGAACTACCGCTGACGACAGGTCACGCCGTTCAGTGGGTCGAGGGACGGCCCGGCGACGCGGCGTCGGTGCTCGGGTCGATGCTCGGGTCCGGACCGTCGTGATCGCGACGTAGGAGACCCGAGCACGGACCCGAGCTCAGCCATCGCTGCTGCACCCCTCGTCGCAGGGCGATGCACGTCAGGGCGTGCATCGGGCTGCAACGACGCGTGCGACGACCTCCACCCGCCGGGTTCGTCCGACCCTGCGGCATCCTTGCTCGAATGGGACCCGACAGGCCGCGAGGCCCAGCGACCAGGCGCGCACGCGGTCGAGCCTTGATCGGGCTCGGCGCCGGGCTCGCCGTTCTCGGCGTCCTGCTCGTCCCCCTGCCGGGCCCCGGGTTGCTCGTCCTGTGCACCGCGGCGGCGGTCGTGGTGGCCGGAGTCGTCCTGGCACTCGTCGGCCGTCCGCGCACGTAGGCCGTCCGCCACCCCAGCGGCCGCGCTGCACCCCGCCACCGGCCCACGGCGGCACGCCGCCTGCGGGGATGCCCGAGCGGCAGCATGCCGTCGGCGTCTCCCCGCAAGCGCGCGACGGGGGCGACCGACCCCGGAGGCGCGGACGGGCGGCGTCGGTAGCGTCGGCGCCATGACGGAGCGCATCGTCGTCACCGACCTCACCGCGGACGTCGCGGAGCTCACGGACGACCTCGCCCGCGTCTACCGCGAGGCGTTCTGCGTGCCGCCGTACGACGAGCCGCCGGAGTCCGCGGAGCGGTTCGTCGCCGAGCAGCTGCCGGCGCACGCCGTGCGGGCCGGGTTCCGGCTCGTCGGGGCGGTCGCGGTGCCGGACGACGAGCGCGCGGCGTCCGGGGCGGCGGACGACGCGCCGCCCCTGCGCGCCCGGCACGGCGATCTGCTCGGGTTCGCCTACGGCTACACAGGTGAGCGCGGGCAGTGGTGGAGCGACTGGGTGGCGGCCACCGCACCCGAGGACGTCGTCGGCACCTGGATCGGCGAGCACTTCGAGGTCGTCGAGATCGCCGTCCGGGCGTCGGCGCAGGGGCAGGGGCTCGGTGGGCGGCTGCACGACGCGCTCCTGGCGGACCTGCCGCACGAGCGGGCGCTGCTCACGACCTACCGGGCAGACCGGCCGGCTCCCCGGCTGTACCGGCGCAAGGGCTGGCAGGTGCTCGTCGCGGACCTCGACGCCGAGAACGCTCTGTACGGCCTGGACCTGCGCGCCCGGGCGGGCGCGCCGTCCGGTCGCTGACGCCGGGCGGAGTCGTCAGCAGGCTCGGTCAGCAGCCTCAGCAGGTGCAGTCGCGCTTGTGCCCGCAGGCGGAGACCTTCGGGCAGTCCGGCCGCGGCACCTCGCAGTCGGCACTGACCCGGTCGAGCATCGAGCCGTCGCAGAAGCAGCACAGCACCGCCTGCTCGACCTCGACGATCGGCACCCCGTTCGCCTCCACGAGGACGAGCCGCAGCGCGTCGCGCAGCGCGGCAGGCCGACCCTCGGGAGACAACATCTACGGATGATCGGCGCCCCCGGCGGCGGCTTGAGCCCCGTGCGGCCGGTCCACCCGATCGGCGCTGCCCGGCCTCGTCGCTGCGCGGGCGGCGGTCCGCACCCCGGGACCGCCGTGCGTCAGCGGACGCCGAGATGCACGGCGAGGTCGGCTGCGACACCGGCCGCCACCGGCATGTCGAGCGACTCGACGACCCCGCGCGCGAAGAGCCAGCGGACGACGCGGTCCGGGTCGACGTCGAGCAGGCCGGCCATCCGGCGGGCCGGGCCGACCGGGTCGGCGGTGAGCCGGGCCGGGCAGTTCAGCAGGTGCTGGGTGGCGTCGTACGCGGCGTCCCCGACGTGCGGTTTCGGGTCGATGACGAGCCACGGCTCGCGCCGCGCAGAGAGCACGTTGCCCGCGTGCAGGTCCGTGCACAGCAGCACCTGCTCGGGCGCGGACGCCGCGAGCGCGACGTAGTCGGCGAGCCCGGCCTCGACGACGTCGTCGTCGAGCGGGGCGGCGCCGGCCAGGGCCGTGCGGCGCTCCCGCAGGCTCGCGGCCCAGCGCACGCACATGGCCTCCAGCGTCGGCAGCCCCGGCGGGGCCGGCTCCGCACGCAGCCTGCGGAGCAGCCCGGCGAGGACGTCGTCCTGCCGGGGCTCGTCGGCGCCCACGAACGTCTCCCCGAGCGTCATCCCCGGGTCGCAGCGCTCGAGCAGCAGCGCCCGCGTGCCGAGGTCGTCGAGCCCGTCGAGCCCGTCGAGCAGCAGCACCGCGCCGTCGCCCGCCCAGGCCCGCAGCGCGACCGGCTCGTACGCGGCGTCCTCGTGCGGCCACCCGACCTTGAGGACGACGGGGCGCCCGTGCGCGTCCACGCCCGGGGCGACCCACGAGCAGTACCCGCCCGGCTCGTACGGCGGCTCCAGCCGCAGCGCCCAGTGCCGTGTCGCGGCGCGGACGGCGGCCGGCAGCCGGTCCGCGACCCACTCCGCCAGACCGAGTTCGTCCCCGGACGCCGCCACCGCCCTCAGTTGTGAGGGCAGAGCAAGCACGGGCGGGTCGCCGGTCACGCCCCGCCCGCCCGCCGGGCCCGGCGGCGCCGCACGACGCCCGCGACCGCCGCGGCGAGCCGCAGCCCGAGCGCCTCACCGATCCGGGTCGCGATCGACTGCGGCGGCTCGGTGTACCCGCCGACCCGGGCGACGAACCGCTCCTGGGCACCCGTCTCGGGCACCTTGCGGCGGCGGGCCTTCGCGAGCACCGCCCAGGCCTGCTCCGGCCGCAGCCCCTCGCGGACGAGCACCGTCGCGGCGACCGTCGACGAGCGGCCGATGCCGCCGCGGCAGTGCACGACGACGTGCGCACCGTCCGCGAGCCGTTCGGTGACGACCTCGGCGAGCGCGGCTGCGTCGTCCTCGGCGGGCACGCCGAAGTCCGGGACCGGCAGCCGGTGCACGCGCAACCCCTTGCGGGCCAGCAGGTCCGGCTCGGCGGCGAGCCCGAGCCGGCCGAGCTCCTCGTCGGGGAGCAGGCACACGACGTCCGTCACGCCGGCCGCCGCGAGCGCGTCGACGTCGTCCTCGAGCGCCTCCCCCGGCCGCGGCGCCGCCATGAGCGCCAGGGTGCCGCGGCCGCTGCGGGGCACCGGGAAGAGCTCGGGCGAGGTGGCGTCGGGCATGTCGGCATCATGCCGCGTGGCTCACCGCCGGACGACCTCGATCCCCTCGGGGGCGACGACAGCGACCTCCCCGTCCCGGTCGACCTCGACGTCGAGCCGGCCGCCGGCCATCGTCAGGCCGCGGACGGCGAGCGCCCCGACCGGCAGCGGGCCGTCGCCGCGGTGGACGACGAGCCGGCCCGCCGGGGCGTCCGGTTCGAGCCCGAGCAGGGCCGCCGTCATGGCGACCGGGGCGGCGGCCGCCCACGCCTGCGGGCGGCAGGCGGCCGGGTACGCGACCGGCCCCGGGACGGCGTCGCGCGCGTCCCCGGACCACAGCTCCGGGAGCCGGTTGCCGAACGCCGGCGCGGCGTCGAGCACGCCGCCGAGGAGCCCGGCGGCGACGTCCCGGTGCCCGGTCCGGACCAGCCCCGCGACCGCCACCGCGGTGTCGTGCGGCCACACCGTGCCGCAGTGGTACCGCATCACGCCGAAGCCGCCCGCCCGCGCGGACATCGTCCGCAGCCCGAAGCCGCCGGACATGTCCGGGGCGCCGAGCCGGGCGGCCACGTCGGCGGCCTCCCCCGCGTCGAGGATCCCGGTGCCGAGCAGGTGACCCATGTTGCTCGCGACGGCGTCGACGACCCGGCCCGCACCGTCGAGCGCGAGCGCCGGGTACCGGCCGTCGGCGCCGTCCACCCAGTACCGCTCCCGGAAGCGGGCGGCGAGGTCCGCGGCGAAGTCCCGCCAGCGCGCCGCCCCGGGCAGGTCGAACGCGTCGAGCAGCTCCGCGCCGGAGACGGCCGCCTCGTAGGCGTACCCCTGCACCTCGGCGAGCGCCACGGGCGGCGCCGCCAGGGCGCCGTCGTCGAACCGGACGGCGTCGCCGGAGTCCTTCCACCCCTGGTTCGCCAGCCCGCTGCCGCTGTGGTCGACGTACGAGAGGAAGCCGCCGCCCGTGGCGGCCGCGGCGCCGACCCACTCCAGTGCCGCCCCGAGCGCGGGCAGCAGCGGCTCGACGTCCGCGGCGGGCAGACCCCAGCGCCACGCGTCGTGGAGCAGGCACACCCACAACGGCGTCGCGTCGACCGTCCCGTAGTAGACCGGCGGCAGCCGGAGCGCTCCGCCGGTGTCGAAGACCCCGCGCCTGAGCTCGTGGAGGATCTTGCCCGGCTCCTCCTCGGCGGCGGGATCGGTGCGCACGCCCTGGTACGCCGCGAGGGTGCGCAGCGTCCCGAGCGCGAGGTCCGTGCCGAGCGGGAGCAGCATCCGCGCCGCCCAGAGGCTGTCCCGGCCGAACAGCGTGAGGAACCACGGCGCCCCCGCCGCGAGGAACGTGTCGCCGGGTGCGGACGCCGTCGCCATCCGCAGCGACGCCAGGTCGTCGAGGCTCTGCGCGAGCAGCACCGGCAGCCGCCGGTCGTCGGCGGTGATCTCGGGACGGCGCCACGGCGGCGTCGCCGCGGGGACGACGGCGGCACCCGGGTCGGTGACGGTCACGACGAGCCGGACGTCGGCGGCCGTGTCCGGGGCGACGTCGAGGACCCAGGTGAGGGTGCCGCCCGTGCCGTCGGCGACGGCGCCCGGCGCCGACGCGAGGACCTGGACGGCGTCGTCCCCCCAGCGCAGCGCCGCCGTGCCGGTGGCGGCCGGAGGCTGCGCGCCGGCCGGCCCCGCGGGCGGCCCCGGCGGCAGGCCGGCCTTCGCGTGCTCGACCGGCACGAGGTCCCCGGCGACCTCGACGCGCAGGGCCAGCCGGACGCCGTCCGTCGCCGACGAGCGCACCGTGAAGGTCTCCTCGAGCCGGCCCGGGGTGACCCGGCGGCCCCGTTCGACACGCACCGTCGGGTCGGCGACGTCGTCGCCCAGGCCCCGCGCCAGACCGACGAACCGGGTGCGTCCGGCACCGTCCGCGGCGGCGAGGACGGGGACGGGGCGCTCCCAGGCCGGGTCGGGACCCGGCTCCTCGGACCCGGCCGGGACCGGCGCGACCGTCACCCGCAGCAGGCTCACGACGCGCACGTCGGCGTGGAAGACGCCCTGGACGCCGGCCCCGGGCGCGGTCGCGTCGAGGTCGCCGTCCGGGGCTGCGAGGACGACGGTCGGCGCGGCGAGCGTCACCACCAGGTCGTGGAGGAGCGGCTGGCGCGGCGGCATCGATGGACTCCCGTTCGTCGTGTCTGTCCGTTTCGGTGGTCTTGACAGCATCCGGGATCTCAGTCACGGTAAGAACGATTTGAACGCTCCAATGACCGTTCATATCACCCAGATTCGGACACCGGTACCCCTGACCGCCTGGCAACTCACCCTCCGGGCGGGCCGGGACCGGCCGTCGACGGAGGTGTTCGCGATGGCGCGGGCGACGCTCGAGAGCGTGGCGCGGCATGCCGCCGTGTCCCGGCAGACGGTCTCCAACGCCCTCAACGCGCCGCACCTCGTGCACCCGGAGACCCTCACCCGGGTCCGGGCCGCGATCTCCGAGCTCAACTACCGCCCGCACCACGCGGCCCGCACCCTGCGCACCCGCCGCTCGCAGCTCGTCGGCGCCCGGATCGAGCCCTGGCGCGACGGCGTCAACGGCGCCGTCCTCGACCGGTTCCTGCAGTCGCTCACCGCGCACGCCCAGGCCCGCGGCCAGCGGATCCTGCTGTTCACCGCCGAGGACGACGAGCAGGAGTGCTCGCACTACGAGGACCTGCTGTCGGGTCTCGACCTCGACGCCTTCGTCCTCCACGGCACCCACGCGGACGACCGCCGGACGGCGTGGCTCGCCCAGCGCCGGGTGCCGTTCGTGACGTTCGGGCGGCCGTGGGGCTCGACCGGCACCCACGGCTGGGTCGACGTCGACGGCGCCGAGGGCACCCGGGCCGCGACCGCGCACCTCGTCGCGGCCGGGCACCGGCGGATCGCCTTCCTCGGCTGGCCGGAGGGGTCCGAGGTCGGCGACGACCGGCGCAGCGGCTGGGCGGACCTCGCCCTGGCCGCCGGGCTCGAGGTCCGGCCGGGGTACGACGCCGGCGTCGCCGACGGCCTCGGCACCGGCCGCGCGGCCGCCGCGGCGATGCTCGACCTCGACGTGCCGCCGACGGCGATCGTCTGCGCGAGCGACTCGCTCGCCCTCGGCGCATGGACCGAGCTGACCGCCCGCGGGCTGCGCCCGGGCGCCGACGTCGCGGTCATCGGCTTCGACGACTCCACGACCGCGGCCGTCGTCGGCCTCAGCAGCGTCGCGCAGCCGCTCGACGACGCCGCCGCGGCCTGCCTGCGGATGCTCCACGACGTCCTCGAGACCGACCGCCCGCGCGGCGGCCGGCCCGACGACGCCGACGGACCACCGGGGTCCGGCCGCACGGGGCCGCCCGACCCGGTCCTGCTCAGCCCGCGGCTCGTCGTCCGCGCGAGCGGCTGACCGCACGACCGCACCTCGCTCTCGCCACGTCACCCGCCGTACCCGCCCGTACCGCCGTACCCGCCGTACCCAGCACCCCGCACCCATCACCGG
>NZ_MWLL01000054.1 GCF_002198675.1 Kineosporia sp. R_H_3
GCCCGGATCCCGCCCGCCGGGCGACCGCCCGTCGCACGGGGAGGGCCGTTCACCGACGCCGTCGGGCCACGCGCGTCCGCGGGGACGTTGGTCGCCCCGGGCCCGGACGGGCGCCGACGACGCTGACGGCACCGCACCGACGCGAAGGAGCCGAACCATGACCGGTGCTGCCGTCCCAGGACCGACCCGGGCCGAGCCGCCGGCCTGCCCCGAGCCGGAGGCGGGCCCGCTCGCCGCCTTCGGCATCCGCAGACGGTCGTTCCTCACGTGGAGCGCCCGCATCACCGCGCTGCTGGCGCTCCCCGCGACGCTGCGGCCGCAGATCGCGCAGGCGGTGGAGGCGGCCGTCACGTCCGGGGAGCGGCCGACGCTGGTGTGGCTGGAGTTCCAGGACTGCACGGGCGACACCGAGTCGTTCCTGCGGGCCCGCAACCCGAGCGTGAGCCAGGTGATCCTCGACCTCGTCTCCGTCGACTACCAGGAGACGATCATGGCCGGGGCCGGCGAGGCGGCCGAGGCGTCCAAGGCCGCGGCGATCGCCCGGGGCGGGCAGATCGTCGTCGTCGAGGGGTCGGTCCCGCTCGGGGCCGGCGGCGGCTACTGCGTCATCGGCGGCCGGTCCGCCGAGCAGATCCTCACCGAGGCGGTCAGGGGCGCGGCGGCGGTCATCAACGTCGGCTCGTGCTCGGCGTACGGCGGGCTGCCCGCGGCGGCCCCGAACCCGACGCAGGCCGTCGCGGTCGCGGACGTCGTCCAGGGCGTGGCTGAAGTCCCCGCGGTACGACGGTCTCCCCGTCGAGGTCGGCCCGCTCGCCCGGGTCGCGATCGCCTACGGCCGCAAGGACGATCGATTCACCCCGCTCGTCGAGAGCAGCCTGAAGACCCTCGGCGTCGGTCCGCAGGCGCTGTTCTCCACGCTCGGCCGCACCTTGGCCCGCGGGCTGGAGACCGTCGTCCTCGCCGAGCACGCGGTGACCCTGCTCGACGCGCTCCGCGACAACATCGGCACGGGCGACCTGCGGATCGCCGACAGCGAGCTCTTCGACCCCTCGACGTGGCCGCGGTCGGCCCGCGGCGTGGGCTTCCACGAGGCGCCGCGCGGCGGCCTGTCGCACTGGATCGTCATCGGTGACGAGAAGATCGAGAACTACCAGGCCGTCGTCCCGACGACGTGGAACGCCGGGCCCCGGGACGGCGCGGGGCACCGCGGCGCGTACGAGGCCGCGCTCGTCGGGACGCCGCTCGCCGACCCGAAGCGTCCGCTGGAGATCCTGCGCACCGTGCACTCGTTCGACCCGTGCATGGCGTGCGCCGCGCACGTCCTCGACGCGGACGGGCAGCCGGTCGTGGAGGTGAGGGTGCAGTGACCGAGGTCCGCCCCGACCCCGGGCCGCCCGCGGGACCGCTCCCCGAGGTGCACCCGTCGGTCCGCCGGCCCGCGGCCAACCGCGAGGTCGTCGTCGGCACCGAGTGCGTCACCCCGGTCAAGGTCTGGCAGCCGTGGATCCGGCTCCTGCACTGGACCCTCGTCGGCACCGTCGTCGTCCTGTCGCTCACCGGGTTCTACATCGCCGACCCGGTCGTCCTCGGCGGTGACGGCGGCGGGCTCATGGCGACCGTGCGGTTCGTCCACGTCCTCGCCGGGTGGCTGCTCATCACCGTTCTCGTCGGCCGCCTCTACCTGGCCTTCGCCGGCAACCCGTGGGCGCGCTGGCCGCAGCTGCTCCCGGTCTGGCGCGAGCGCCGCACCCAGCTGTGGCACACGGTGCGGTACTACGCCTTCCTCGAGAAACACCCCGCCGAGGTCGTCGGGCACAACCCGATGGCGGGCCTGGCGTACGTCGGGCTGTTCGGGATGCTCGCGGTCCAGGCGCTCACCGGGATCGCCCTCGTCGCCGTGACCGACCGCGACGGCTGGGAGTGGGCGGCGACCGGCTGGCTGTTCCAGGTGCTCGCCGTCCCCGAGGTGCGGCTTCTGCACCACCTCGTCATGTGGTTCACGTGGACGTTCGTCGTCTTCCACGTCTACGCCGCGACCCTCGTCGACCGCGTCGAGCGCGGCGGCGAGATCAGCTCGATGGTCGGTGGCTGGAAGATGATGCCGACCGGCCGGATCGAGGAGGAGCTGAACCGTGACGCCGCCCGCCGTCGCCGTCGCCGTCGCTGAGCCGTTCCTCGTGCTCGGTGTCGGCAACGAGCTGTTCACCGACGAAGGGCTCGGCTGCGTCGCCGCCACCCGGGTCGCGGAACGTGTTGCGGCCGAGGGCATCGAGGGCGTCGCCGTGGCCGACGGCAGCACGCTCGGCCTCGGCCTGCTCCCGACGCTCGCGGACCGGCGGTGCGTCCTCCTGCTCGACGCGGTGCTCTCCGCCGGCAGCCGGCCCGGCGACGTCCTCGTCCTCGAGGGCGACGACGTGCCGGTCACCCGGCAGCTGACGATGTCCGCGCACCAGATCGGGGTGTCCGAGGCGCTCTCGGCCGCCCGGTTCGCGGGCTGCTGCCCCCCCGTCGTCGTCGCGGCCGGCATCGTGCCGGCCGTGCTGGAGACCGGCTACGGCCTCTCCCCCGCGGTCGAGGCGTCGATGGACGCCCTCGTCGAGGCGGCGCTGGTGATCCTGCGGCGGTGGGCCGCGGAGGACGGCGCGCCCGCCGCGGCCGGGGGTCACCCGAGCGGCAGGCTCACCAGCACCCGGCCACCGGCGCCGGTCTGACCGCCCTCGAAGGTGCCCCGCACCTCGGCGGCCCGCTCGCGCATGGACGCCAGCCCGACGCCCGAGACCCAGTCGGGCCCGGCGCCGCCGTCGTCGACGACCTCGACGACGAGCGCCGGACCCGTTGCGTCGCAACCGTTCCCGCCCTCGGCCACCGTGAGCGTCACGTCGACCGCCGTGGCCGCCGTGTGCCGCGCGACGTTCGTCAGCGCCTCGACGACGATCCGGTACGCCGCGACCTCGACCGCCGCCGGCAGGCCGTCCAGGCCGCCGTCCGCGACGAGCCGGACCTCGACGAGGGCGCCGTCCGCGCGGCGCAGCCCGCGGGCCTGCTGGCGCAGCGCCCCGAGCAGCCCGAGCTCGTCGAGCGCCGGCGGCCGCATGCCGTAGACGATTCGCCGCACGTGGGCGATCGCGTCCACGGTGTCCGCCCGGATCGCGTCGAGCAGGCCCGCCGCGGCGTCCGGGTCGCGCGCCAGGGTGTTCCGCGCCGCGTCGACGGTGAACGCGACGCCCGTGAGCGTGGGGCCGAGCTCGTCGTGGAGGTCGCGGCGCAGCCTGCGGCGCTCGTCCTCGACGGCCGCGACGACCTGCCCGCGGGAGGCCTGCACGGCGGCGGTCAGCGCCCGGGCCCGCAGGATCTGGGCGAGCAGCGGGGCGACGAGGTCGAGCACCCGGCGGTCGGCGGCGGGCATCGTGAGGTCGCCCGGCCGAAGCCCGACGACGAGGTCGGCGGACGGTGTCCCGGCCGCGTCCGCCGCGCCGTCCGGGCCCGTCGCCGGCAGCGGGACGACGTACCGCGACGGCACCGCCGACCCGCTCGCGGCGAGCGCCGTCCCGTCGTGCGCGAGCAGCGCCACCCACGGCACCGCGAGGGCGTCCCGGACGACGTCGAGGGCCTGCACGGGGTCGTCGCCCAGACCGCCGGCGACCCGGGTCGCGGCGGCGAGCGGGTCCGGCCGGTCACCGAAGAGCAGCCGGTCGAGGACCCGGCCGAGGACGACGGCCGACGGGCGCACCGCGAGGGCGCACCCCAGACCGAGCACGGCGTAGGCCGGCGCGGTCATCCGCACGCCGGCGAGCACCGCCGCGGCGTCCGCGCCGACGAAGACCGCCACGTAGCCGCTCGCGACGACCCCGCCGACCGCGGCCCGGACGACGAGCCCGCGCACGTCCACCGACTCCGGGCGCAGCACGCCGACGACGAGGGCCATCGGGGCGGCGGCCATGAGCGCCGTCGCCGCACCGGCCGCGGGGACCCAGGTGTCCCGGCCGTCGTTGAGGAACAGGACCAGCAGCCCGAGCAGCCCGGGGACGACGACGCCGAGGCTCCCCCAGAGCACCGGGCCGCGGACAGCAGGTTCGCGCTCGAGCCGCCACCAGACCCACCCGACGACGGCGAGCGTCGTGAAGAGCCCCGCGCCGGCGACGCTGTCGGCGCTGCCCGCGCGCGGGACGGCGAACACGCCGGGAGCGACGACGAGCACCGCCACGGCCCGGCCGGCCACGGACGACGGCGGCCGCGGGTAGGCCCAGAGCGCGAACGGGCCGAGGACGAGCACGGCGAGGACGCCCAGGGCCTGTCCCGGAACGTCGTGCCCGCCGGTGAGCAGCCGCACCGCGAGCGCGCCGCCCGCCCCCGCCGCGACGAGCGCCGCCGCGCTGACGACCGCGACCCGTGCGTGGAGCAGGACCGCGCCGCACCCGAGGCACGCCAGCGCCAGGACGAGCGACCCGGCGACGAGGCCGTCGCTCACGGCCGCCGGCCCAGCCCGTGCTCGCGTGCGAGGACGATGGCCTCCTGCGCGCCGGGGACGCCCAGCTTGGCGAAGACCGCGGTGAGGTTGTTGCTCACCGTTTTCGGCGACAGGTGCAGCTCAGCAGCGATCGAGGCGGTCCGGCGGCCGGCCGCGAGCAGGTCGAGGACCTCGCGCTCCCGGGCGGTGAGCGGGTCGAGCGGCGACGGTGCCTCCACGGTGCCGGGCGCCCGGCCGGACGACGGGTGCGGCGTCGTGCCCGGTGCCGTGCCCGGTGCCGGGCCGGGCGCAGCCCCGGCGAGGCGGCCGAGCATCCGCTGCGCCACGGGCGCCCCGAGGATCGCCTCCCCCGCGACGACCGCCGCGATCGCCCGGGCGATCTCCTCCTGCTCGGCACCCTTGAGCAGGTAGCCGCGGGCCCCGGCCGCGAGCGCCGTCGTCACCGTCGCGTCGTCGTCGAACATCGTGAGCACGAGCACCGCCGTCCCCGGTGCCGCGGCCCGGATCCGGCGGGTCGCCTCGACGCCGTCCATGCCCGGCATCGCGAGGTCCATGAGGACGACGTCCGGCCGCAGGAGCTGGGTCTCCCGGACGGCGGACGCCCCGTCGACCGCCTCGCCGACGACCTCGACGCCGTCGAGGGTGCCGAGCAGCGCGGCGAGGCCGCGCCGCACCACGGGGTGGTCGTCCACGACGACGACCCGCACGACGCCGCCACGGCCCGGGGTCTCGTCCACGGACCCCATGGTGCCGTTGCGGGCGCCCGTCGCGCCCGGGAGGATCCTCCCGACCCGCCGGGCGGCACCGGGAGCGCACCCGGGAACGGGCGGGATGATCCGCCCTGGTCCGGCGGTCGCGGCGGGCCGCAGGGTCGTGGCACCAGACGGTGTGCACCGTGCAGCCGTGCACCGACCGACCAGCAGGAGCAGCCATGACCGACATCGGCACCAACGCACCGACGGCGCCGGGGCAGCGCCTCGGACCACCCACGACCGGGCAGCGGGTCGGCTTCGTCCTGGCGGTCCTGCTGGGGCTGTCGGACGTCGCCTCCGTCGCCGCGCCGACCCCGGACGGCGAGGTCGGGCCGCCGTTCGTCGTCCTCGTCGTCGGGGCGCTCTTCGGCCTGGCGACGCTCGTCGGTGTCGGGCTCGCCTGGGCGCGCCGCTCCCGGGTCGCCGTCCGGGTGGCCGCGGGCAGCCGGGTCCTGTCGCTCCTGCTCGGGCTGCCGGTCTTCTTCGTCGACGGCCTCCCGCCGGCGGTCCGCGTCGTCTCGGCGGTCGCGGCCGTGCTGACGATCGTGGCCGTCGTCCTCATGCTCTCCGGGCCCCGGGCCGGTGCGCAGCGATGATCGCCGTCGTCACCGTCCTGCTCGCCGCGCCGCTCGGGTTCCTCGTCCGGTCCCGGCTCGCCGCGAACGTCGCCTACGCCGTCGCGTACCTGTGGGCGTTCGTCTTCCAGGGCGTCTACCTCATGCTCGACTCCCTCGGCGGCGCCGCCGACCCCGCGTTCCGGCCCGGTGAGTTCCCGCTCGCCTACGGGCTCGTCACGGCCGGGGTGCTGGCGGCGGGCTTCGCCCTCGTCGCCGCCGGGCACTGGGCGGCGGACCGCCGCCGGGCCCGCACCGGCCGCCTCGTCGGCGCGGCCGGCACCGCGCCGGCCTGACCGACCCCCGGGCGGGCGGGGCGGCCTGCCCGGGAGAACGCCGACGGCCCGGACCCCGCTGCGGGGTCCGGGCCGTCGTGCGGTCGTGCCGAGGGTCAGTCGTCGTCGCGGCCGGGGACCGGCGTCGTCTTCTGCACCTGCATGAGGAACTCGACGTTGCTCTTGGTCTCCTTGACCCGGTTGAGGAGCAGCTCGATCGCCTGCTGCGGCTCGAGTGCCCCCATGACCCGGCGGAGCTTCCAGACGACGCTGAGCTCCTCCTTCGACATGAGGATCTCCTCACGCCGCGTGCCGGAGGCGTTGACGTCGACGGCGGGGAAGATCCGCTTGTCCGCGAGGTTGCGGGACAGGCGCAGCTCCATGTTCCCGGTGCCCTTGAACTCCTCGAAGATGACCTCGTCCATCTTGGAGCCGGTCTCGACGAGCGCGGTGGCGAGGATCGTCAGCGAGCCGCCGTTCTCGACGTTGCGCGCCGCACCGAAGAACCGCTTCGGCGGGTAGAGCGCCGAGGAGTCGACGCCGCCGGAGAGGATGCGCCCGCTCGCCGGTGCGGCGAGGTTGTAGGCGCGCCCGAGGCGGGTGATCGAGTCGAGCAGGACGACGACGTCGTGCCCGAGCTCGACGAGCCGCTTCGCCCGCTCGATCGCGAGCTCGGCGACCGTCGTGTGGTCGTCCGCAGGCCGGTCGAAGGTCGAGGCGATGACCTCGCCCTTGATCGTGCGCTGCATGTCCGTGACCTCCTCGGGGCGCTCGTCCACGAGGACGACCATGAGGTGGCACTCCGGGTTGTTCACGGTGATCGCGTTGGCGATCGCCTGCAGGATCAGGGTCTTGCCCGCCTTGGGCGGGGAGACGATGAGCCCGCGCTGGCCCTTGCCGATGGGGGCGACGAGGTCGATGATCCGGTTCGAGATCTGGTTCGCCTCGGTCTCCAGGCGCAGCCGCTCCTGCGGGTACAGCGGCGTCAGCTTGCCGAACTCCGGGCGGCCCCGCGCCTCGTCCGGGCTCGCGCCGTTGACGGCGTCGATCCGCACGAGCGCGTTGAACTTCTGGTTGCGCGGACCCGCCTGCTGCTGGCCGCTGCTGTCGCCCTCACGCGGCTGCCGGACGGCGCCGACGACGGCGTCACCCTTGCGCAGCGCGTACTTCTTGACCTGGCCGAGCGAGACGTACACGTCGTTCGGGCCGGGCAGGTACCCCGACGTCCGCAGGAACGCGTAGTTGTCGAGGACGTCGAGGATGCCGGCGACGGGCAGCAGCACGTCGTCGTCGCCGACCTCCGGCTCGTCCATGCCGACGGGGCCGCCCTCGTCGCCGCGCTGGCGACGCTTGCGGTCGCGGTAGCGGCCGCGCCGGCGCCGGCCGCCGCGCTCGTCGTCGTCCTCGTCGTGCGGGCCGGTCGTGCGGGGACCGCGGTCGAGGCGGGCCTGCTGGCCGTTCTGGTCGCGGGTCTGGCCGGCGTCGCGGGGCTGGCGGTCGCCGACCTCGCGCGGCTGACGGTCACCGGCGTCGCGGTTCTGGCCGTCGCGGTTCTGGACGCCGTTCTGGCCGTCGCGGGTCTGGCCGTCGCGGGTCTGGCCGTCACGGGTCTGGCCGTCACGGGTCTGGCCGTCACGGGTCTGCCCGTCGCGCACCTGGGGCTCACGGACGGGGCGCTCCCCGCCGTCGCGCTCCTGGCCGCGGTCGCGGCGGTCGGTGCGCTCCCGGCGCGGCCGGCGCTCGCCGCCGTCGACGGGCAGGGACTGCTGGCCGGTCTCGTCGGACGCCGCATCCGTGCGCGTCTCGTCGGCCGGGGNCCGTCGTCGCCGCGGCGGGCTCGGAGCCGCCGTCGGTGGCCTCGACGCGCTGGGACGGCGGGCCCGCGGGGGCCGCGGAGCGCCGGGAGGCGCGCGGGGCGGCCGGCTCCGCGGTCTTCGGCGCGCTGCTGCCGGCCTGCTTGGCCTTGATGGCCTCGAGCAGGTCCGACTTGCGCATGCGCGCCGTGCCGCTGATCCCGAGCTGGGCGGCGACCGCCTGGAGCTCGGGGAGCCGCAGCGCGGAAAGGGCTGCGCGCGGGCTCGACTCAGCGGCGATCTCGGTGGTGTCTGTCACGTAGGGTCCTTCCCCCTTGTCGCCGTGCACGAGATGTCACGGCCGCGGGACGATCCCCGGGCCGGTTCCCGGGGCGAGGTACCTCTGACGCGCGCGCCATTGCTCATCGAACAGCAGGAGATGGCAGCTGGATCGCGGCGGATCAGCGGCGGGAGCTCGGGTGGTACGAGCCTCCTCGCGGCTGCGCACACACTGTAACACCGCAGGACGCGTCGGTGCAGTACCGCCCTCCCGGGGCCTGTCCGCCGGCCCCCGCGGTCACCCGAGGGTGACCGTCGCCCGTTCCGCGGCGCCGTGCGCGACGGTGCGTCGATCGCCGGAACACGCTGCGTACCAGCGGGTTCCCCGGCCGGATCAGGCGAGCTCGGCGCCCTCGGCGGCGATCGGCGGCTCCAGGACGGTCCACGCCTGCGGGCCGCCGGTGCCCTCCGCGCCGAGCGCGGCGTCGACGGCGGACCGGGCCGCGTCGCCCTCGCCGAGGACGAGCACGCACGGTCCGGCGCCCGAGACCACGGCGGCCCCGCCGGCGGCCCGGACGGCCTCGACGAGCGCCCACGTGTGCGGCATGGCATCGGCCCGCTGGCGCTGGTGCAGCCGGTCCTCGGTGGCGGGCAGCAGCAGGTCCGGGCGTCGGGTCAGCGCCTCCACGAGCAGCGCCGAGCGCCCCGCGTTGAAGGCGGCGTCCCCGTGCGGCACGGAGGCGGGGAGCATGGCGCGGGCCCGCGACGTCGCGAGCTCGACGTCGGGTACGCAGACGGCGACCCGCACGCGCGGGTCGACCGGCACCCGGACGGCGCCCGCGCGCCGCAGGCCGGTCCGGCCGGGCGAGGGGTCCATCCACGCGACGGTGAAACCGCCGAAGAGCGAGGCCGCGGCGTTGTCCGGGTGGCCCTCGGCCGCCGTCGCGAGCGCGAGCACCGCGGCGTCGTCGAGCAGCGAGCGGTCGGCGAGCAGCCCGCGGGCCGCCACCAGGCCCGCGACGATCGTCGCGGCCGACGAGCCGAGCCCGCGGCCGTGGGGGACGCTGTTGCGGCAGTGCACGCGCAGCCGCGGCCGGCCGGCGCCGGCGTGCGTCAGCCCGGTGCGCAGCAGGCGGACGAGCAGGTGGCTCTCGTCGAGCGGGACCGAGCCGGCGCCTTCGCCCTCGACGGTCACCTCGACCGACGGCCCGTCGTCCGGCCCGCCGGGCAGCGCCTCGACGGTCACCACGTCGTGGACCTCGAGCGCCAGCCCGAGGCTGTCGAAGCCGGGCCCGAGGTTCGCGCTCGAGGCGGGCACCCGGACCGTGACGGGGACACCGAGGACGACGCCGTCGACGACCGTCGCGTCGGCCGCCTGCACCGGTGCGCCCACCTCAGCCCTCCAGCCCCAGGGCCCGCGCGACGCTCACGGTGTCGACCGAGACGCGCTCGGGCTCCACCGAGGAGCCGTCGGGGTTGCGCAGCGCCCACTGCGGGTCCTTGAGGCCGTGCCCGGTCACTGTGCACACGACCGTCTGGCCGCGGTCGAGGAGCCCGGCCGCGTGAGCCTTCAGCAGCCCCGCGACGCTCGCCGCCGACGCGGGCTCGACGAAGACGCCCTCCGCCGACGAGAGCAGCCGGTGCGCGGCGAGGATCTCCTCGTCCGTCACGGAGTCGATGAGCCCACCGCTCTCGTCGCGGGCCGCCACGGCCTGCTTCCACGAGGCGGGGTTGCCGATCCGGATCGCGGTGGCGATCGTCTCGGGCTGGTCGACCGGGTGGCCCAGGACGATCGGGGCGGCACCCGCCGCCTGGAAGCCCCACATCCGCGGCCGGTGGCTCGCGACGGCGGGCAGCGGCTGGTCGCCGGGGGCGTCGCTCGGCGCCTGGGTGGGCCGGGCGTACTCGACGTAGCCCTTCCAGTAGGCGGTGATGTTGCCCGCGTTGCCGACGGGCAGGCAGTGGATGTCGGGGGCGTCCCCGAGCAGGTCGACGACCTCGAACGCGGCGGTCTTCTGGCCCTCGATCCGGGCCGGGTTGACCGAGTTCACGAGCTCGACGGGGTAGGCGTCGGCGAGCTTGCGGGCCACGGTGAGGCAGTCGTCGAAGTTGCCGTCGACCTGGAGCAGCTTGGCGCCGTGCGCGACCGCCTGGCTCAGCTTGCCCATCGCGATCTTGCCGTCTGGCACGAGGACCGCGCACGTCATCCCGGCGACCGCCGCGTACGCCGCCGCCGACGCCGAGGTGTTGCCGGTCGACGCGCAGACGACGACCTTGGCACCGGCCTCGGCGGCCTTGCTCATCGCCATCGTCATCCCCCGGTCCTTGAAGGACCCGGTGGGGTTGGCGCCCTCGAACTTGACCCAGACCTCGCACCCGGTGCGCTCCGACAGCGTGTGCGCGCGGGTCAGCGGCGTACCGCCCTCCCGCAGGGTCACGACCGGCGTCGTCTGCGGGACCGGCAGCCGCTCGCGGTACTCCTCGATGACGCCGAGCCACTGATGGGCCACGTGCCTGCTCCCTCGTCGGGACCCGCCGCGGGGCGGGTGCTCGCTGCTGCTGCCCGGTGCTGGTGCCCGGGGCGTGGTGCTGGTGCTGGTGCTGGGGGCCGGGTCGGGCGGGTGCCCGCGGGCCCGGTGGGTCAGTCGCCCTCGACGCGCATGACGCTGGCGACCGCCTCGACGATGTCGAGGCCCGCGAGGGCCTCGACCGTCGCGGTGAGCGCGGCGTCCGGGGCGGTGTGCGTGACGACGACGAGCGCGGCCCGGCCGGCTCCCCCGCCGTCCTCGCGGGTGGGGTGCTGCTGCTGGCGCACCGTCTCGATGGAGACGCCGTGCGTCGCGAAGACGGCGGCCACCTGGGCGAGGACGCCCGGGCGGTCGGCCACGTCGAGGCTGATGTGGTACCTCGTGAGCACCTCGCCCATCGGCCGCACCGGCAGGTCCGCGTAGGCCGACTCCCCCGGGCCGCGGCCGCCGGCGACGCGGTTGCGCGCCACCGAGATGACGTCCCCGAGGACGGCGCTCGCGGTCGGCTGCCCGCCCGCGCCCCGGCCGTAGAACATCAGCTCGCCCGCCGCCTCGGCCTCGACGAACACCGCGTTGTAGGCCTCGCGGACGCTCGCGAGCGGGTGGCTCAGCGGGATCATCGCCGGGTGCACGCGGACCGAGACGCCCTCGGGCGTGCCGTCCGGGCCGCCCCCGGTGCGCTCGCAGATCGCGAGGAGCTTGACGACCGCGTTCATCGCCCGGGCGGACGCGACGTCCGCCGCCGAGACGGAGGTGATGCCCTCGCGGTGGACGTCGGCCGCACCGACCCGGGTGTGGAACGCGAGCGAGGCGAGGATCGCCGCCTTCGCGGCGGCGTCGAACGCCTCGACGTCGGCCGTCGGGTCGGCCTCGGCGTAGCCGAGCTCCTGGGCCTGGGCGACCGCCTCGGCGAAGCCCATCCCCGTGCTGTCCATCTTGTCGAGCACGTAGTTCGTCGTGCCGTTGACGATGCCGAGCACGCGGCGCACCCGGTCGCCGGCGAGCGACTCGCGCAGCGGGCGCAGCAGCGGGATCGCCCCGGCGACGGCCGCCTCGAAGTAGAGGTCGACGCCGTGCTCGGCGGCGGCGGCGTAGAGCGTCGGCCCGTCCTCGGCGAGCAGCGCCTTGTTCGCGGTGACGACCCCCGCGCCGGAGGCCATCGCCTCGAGGATGAGCGAGCGGGCCGGCTCGATGCCGCCGATGACCTCGACAACGACGTCGGCGGCCTTGACGAGCGCCGTGGCGTCCGTCGTGAAGAGGGCGGGGTCGACGGCCAGGTCGCGCGTGCGGCCGAGCCGGCGGACGGCGATCCCGGACAGCTCGAGCGGCGCGCCGACCCGCTTGGCCAGCTCCTCACCGTGCTGCGTCAGCAGGCGCGCGACCTCGGTGCCCACGACCCCGCACCCGAGCAACGCCACCTTGAGCGGCTCCACGACCCTCTCCTCGCCTCGCCCCGGGGCCGGGGTGTTCGCCGTCCGGCCCCTCGTCTGTCTCTCACATCGGTCCGGGGCGCGGTCGCCTGGTCTCAGGATGCGGACGTGCCGCGGACCGGCCCCGGCGTCCAGTGTCGCAGCCCCCGGCCCCCGGCCGGGACGCCCCGCCGCAGCGGACGGGGTGGATCACGCCACGACGGCTGTGCCAGGGTTGGGCCCGCAGTCGCACGGGTCGTGCCGGGGGCGGGCCCAACCCTGGCA
>NZ_MWLL01000055.1 GCF_002198675.1 Kineosporia sp. R_H_3
CCCGCCCCCCTGCCCGTCGTCGCCGCACCGCCCGTCGAGCTCGAGTCCGACGAGCGCACCCGCGACCGGGTCTGCCGTGAGGTGCTCGAGCGCGGCCCGGTGACCGCCGCCGAGCTCGCGAGCTGCCTCGGTCTCACCCCGGCCGCCGTCCGTCGCCACCTGGACGTCCTCCTCGAGGACGGGCACGTCGCGGTCCACGAGACCCCGGCCGGCGGCCCCCGCGGCCGCGGCCGGCCTGCCCGCCGGTTCGTCCTCACCGACGTCGGGCACGCGGCGATGGCGACGGGCTACGACGCCCTCGCGTCGTCCGCCCTGCGCTTCCTGCGGGACGTCGCCGGGGACGACGCCGTCAAGCAGTTCGCCGACGACCGGGTCGCCGACCTCGAGCGGCGCTACGCCGCCGTGGTCGACGCCGCGGGGGAGGACCCCCAGGCCCGGGCCCGCGCCCTGGCGGGCGTACTGTCCGCCGAGGGCTACGCCGCGAGCACGCGGGACGTCGCTGTCGGGGACACGACGGTCGGCACCCAGCTGTGCCAGGGGCACTGCCCCGTGCAGCACGTCGCACGCGAGTTCCCGCAGCTGTGCGAGGCCGAGACCGAGGCCTTCTCGCGGCTGCTCGGGGTGCACGTCCAGCGCCTGGCGACCCTGGCGCACGGCGAGCACGTCTGCACGACCCATGTCCCGACCGGCCCCGTCATCGTCCAGATCGCACCGCAGCACGTCCCGACATCGCCTCAGGAGAGGACCACCCGATGACCTCCGTCGCACGCCCCGAGCTCGAGGGGCTGGGCCGCTACGAGTACGGATGGGCCGACCCGGACTCCGCCGGCGCCACCGCCCGCCGCGGGATCTCCGAGGAGGTCGTCCGCAACATCTCGGCGCTGAAGAACGAGCCGCAGTGGATGCTCGACCTGCGGCTCAAGGGCCTTCGCCTGTTCGACAAGAAGCCCATGCCGGGCTGGGGCTCCGACCTGTCCGGGATCGACTTCGACACGATCAAGTACTTCGTGCGGTCGACCGAGAAGCAGGCGACGTCGTGGGAGGACCTCCCCGACGACATCAAGAACACCTACGACCGCCTGGGCATCCCGGAGGCCGAGAAGCAGCGCCTCGTCGCCGGTGTCGCCGCGCAGTACGAGTCCGAGGTGGTCTACCACCAGATCAACGAGGAGCTCGAGCGCCAGGGCGTCATCTTCGTCGACACCGACACCGGCCTGCGCGAGTACCCGGAGCTCTTCAAGGAGCACTTCGCGTCCGTCATCCCGGTGGGGGACAACAAGTTCGCTGCGCTCAACACCTCGGTGTGGTCGGGCGGCTCGTTCATCTACGTGCCCAAGGGCGTCCACGTCGAGATCCCGCTGCAGGCCTACTTCCGGATCAACACCGAGAACATGGGCCAGTTCGAGCGCACCCTGATCATCGCCGACGAGGGCTCGTACGTGCACTACGTCGAGGGCTGCACGGCGCCGATCTACAAGTCGGACTCGCTGCACTCGGCCGTCGTCGAGATCATCGTCAAGAAGGACGCCCGCGTCCGGTACACGACGATCCAGAACTGGTCGAACAACGTCTACAACCTCGTGACGAAGCGGGCCACGGCGGCCGCGGGCGCGACGATGGAGTGGGTCGACGGCAACATCGGCTCCAAGGTGACGATGAAGTACCCGGCGATCTTCCTCATGGGGGAGCACGCCAAGGGCGAGACGCTGTCCATCGCCTTCGCGGGCGAGGGCCAGCACCAGGACGCCGGCGCGAAGATGGTCCACGCGGCACCGCACACGTCGTCCTCGATCATCTCCAAGTCCGTCGCGCGCGGTGGCGGCCGGACGTCCTACCGGGGCCTCGTCCAGGTCCTCGAGGGCGCCCACCACTCCGCCTCGACGGTGCGTTGCGACGCGCTGCTCGTCGACACGATCAGCCGGTCCGACACCTACCCGTACGTCGACGTCCGCGAGGACGACGTGTCCATGGGGCACGAGGCGACGGTGTCCAAGGTGAGCGAGGACCAGCTCTTCTACCTCATGTCCCGTGGTCTGAGCGAGGAGGAGGCCATGGCGATGATCGTCCGTGGCTTCGTCGAGCCCATCGCGCGCGAGCTGCCGATGGAGTACGCGCTCGAGCTCAACCGACTCATCGAGCTGCAGATGGAAGGGGCCGTCGGCTGATGGCAGCCAGCACGGACACGACCGAACCCACCGCACCCGGCGCCGAGTCCTCGGCCGTCGAGGCGCTCCACGAGGCGGCCGCCGCCGGCACCCCGGGCCTGTCCGGCCCGGGGCAGGACCAGCACGGCTTCGTCGCGCACAGCCACGGCAACGCGCCCGGGGACCCGGTGCCGGTGCAGTCCCGGGCGGGCTGGCTCTCCAGCTTCGACCCCGCGGACTTCCCGGTCCCGACGGGCCGCGAGGAGAACTGGCGGTTCACCCCGCTGGCGCGTCTGCGCGGCCTGCACGCGGGCGCCGAGGCGTCCGGGACGCCGAGCGCGGTGACGATCGACGCCGCGGACGGCGTCCGGACCGAGCTCGTCGAGCGCGGCGACGCCCGGCTGGGCCGGGTCGGCGTGCCCGAGGACCGCGCCGCGGCGCAGGCCTGGGCCTCGTTCGCGAAGGCCCTCGTCGTCACGGTGCCCGCCGAGCTCGACGCGCCTGCCCCGACGACGGTCACCGTCGAGGGGCAGGGCGGGCTGGGCTACGCGCACGTCCTCGTCGTCGCGGAGCACCACTCGCGCGGCATCGTCGTCCTGGACCACCGTGGCTCGGCCACCGTCTCCGCGAACGTCGAGATCGACGTCGCGGACGGCGCGGACCTCACGGTCGTGTCCATCCAGGACTGGGCGGACGACGCGGTGCACCTGTCCGCGCAGCGCGCCGTCGTCGGCCGGGACGCCAAGCTGCGGCACGTCGTCGTGAGCCTCGGCGGCGACGTCGTCCGGATCTCGCCGACCGCCTCGTTCTCCGGCCCCGGCGGCGAGGTCGAGCTCGTCGGGCTGTACTTCGCGGACGCCGGCCAGCACCTCGAGCACCGGCTCTTCGTCGACCACGCGGTGCCGCACTGCACGAGCAACGTCGTCTACAAGGGCGCGCTGCAGGGCGAGTCGGCGCACACGGTCTGGATCGGCGACGTGCTCATCCGGGCCGCGGCCGAGGGCACGCAGACCTACGAGCTCAACCGCAACCTCGTGCTCACCGACGGCGCCCGCGCCGACTCGGTCCCGAACCTCGAGATCGAGACGGGCGAGATCGTCGGCGCCGGCCACGCGAGCGCGACCGGCCGCTTCGACGACGAGCAGCTGTTCTACCTGCAGTCGCGCGGCATCACCGAGGCGCAGGCCCGGCGGCTCGTCGTCCGCGGCTTCTTCAACGAGCTCATCCAGAAGATCGGCGTCCCGCAGATCGAGGAGCGGCTCAACGCGGCCATCGAGGCCGAGCTCGAGCGCTCGATGGCGTTGGTGGGGGCGGGCGCGTGAGCCTGCAGAAGGCCTGCGCGGCCGCTGACATCCCGGCGTCCGGCGCACTGCGCGTGCTCCTCGAAGGGGTCCCCGTCGCCGTCGTGCGCGACAGCGAGGGCGGGCTGCACGCCATCGGGGACACCTGCACCCACGCCGACGTCTCCCTCGCCGAGGGCGAGGTCGACGACTGCTCGATCGAGTGCTGGCTGCACGGCTCGCGGTTCGACCTGCGGACCGGCCGGCCGACGTCGCTGCCGGCGATCCGCCCGGTGCCCGTCTACTCCCTGACCCTCGACGGCGACGACGTGCTCGTCGACGTCACCACCACGATCAACGCCGGCGACACCGCCGCGAAGGAGAGCTGAACCCGATGTCCGTCCTCGAGATCCGGGACCTCCACGTCTCCGTCGAGACCGAGCAGGGCGCCAAGGAGATCCTCCGCGGCGTCACCCTCACGGTCCGCGCGGGCGAGACCCACGCGATCATGGGCCCCAACGGCTCGGGCAAGTCCACGCTCGCCTACTCGATCGCGGGCCACCCGAAGTACACCGTCACGGGCGGCACCGTGACGCTCGACGGCGAGGACGTCCTCGCCATGAGCGTCGACGAGCGGGCCCGGGCCGGGCTCTTCCTCGCCATGCAGTACCCGGTCGAGATCCCCGGCGTGACGAACTCGAACTTCCTGCGGACCGCGAAGACCGCGATCGACGGCGAGGCCCCCAAGCTCCGCACGTGGGTCAAGGACGTCCGCAGCGCGATGGAGGGTCTGAAGATGGACTCCTCCTTCGCCGAGCGCAACGTCAACGAGGGCTTCTCCGGCGGTGAGAAGAAGCGCAACGAGATCCTCCAGATGGAGCTCCTCAAGCCGCGGATCGCCGTCCTCGACGAGACCGACTCCGGCCTCGACGTCGACGCCCTCAAGGTCGTCTCCGAGGGCGTCAACCGCGTCCTCGCCGGCGGCGAGGTCGGTGCGCTGCTCATCACGCACTACACCCGCATCCTGCGCTACATCCAGCCGGACTTCGTGCACGTCTTCGTCGACGGCCGGATCGTCGAGCAGGGCGGTCCCGAGCTCGCCGACCGCCTCGAGGCCGAGGGCTACGACCGCTTCACGACGCCGGCGACCACGGGGGCCTGAGCACCGATGTCAGCACCAGCGGTGGACACCGCCCGGGTCGGTGACCCGGGCGGTGCATCGGCGTTCTCGGACGACGAGGTCGCGGCCGTCCGGGCCCGCTTCCCCGTGCTCTCCCGCACGGTGGGGGCCGGGCACGCCCTGGCGTACCTGGACTCCGGGGCGACGTCGCAGCGTCCGGACAGCGTCCTCGACGCCGAGCGCGACTACCTGACCCGCTCGAACGCCGCCGTCCACCGCGGTGCGCACACGCTCGCCGAGGAGGCGACGCAGGCCTACGAGGACGCCCGGTCCGCGGTCGCCGGCTTCGTCGGGCTCGACGACGACGAGCTCGTCTGGACCCGGAACGCGACCGAGGGCCTCAACATCGTCGCGCTGGGCCTGTCCCACTACGGGATCGGCGCGCCGGGGCCGCTCGCGCTGCGGGCCGGCGACGAGGTCGTCGTCACCGAGATGGAGCACCACGCGAACCTCGTCCCGTGGCAGCAGGCATGCGCGCGCACCGGGGCGACGCTGCGCTGGATCGGGCTCGACGACGACGGTCGCCTCGACCTCGGCGACCTCGAGCGGGTCGTCACCGCGCGCACGAAGGTGCTCGCGTTCACCCACGCCTCGAACGTCCTCGGCACGGTGAACCCGGTGCCGCGGCTCGTCGCGGCGGCGAAGGCGGTCGGTGCGCTGACCGTCCTCGACGCGTGCCAGTCCGTGCCGCACTTCCCGGTCGACCTGCGGGCCCTCGGCGTCGACCTCGCCGTCTTCTCGGCGCACAAGATGCTCGGCCCGACGGGGATCGGCGCACTGGCCGGCCGCCGCGAGGTGCTCGCCGCGCTGCCGCCGGTCATCACGGGCGGCTCGATGGTCGAGAAGGTCACCATGGAGTCGACGACCTTCCGCGAGCCGCCCCAGCGCTTCGAGGCCGGGACCCCGCCGGTGAGCCAGGCGATCGCCTGGCACGCCGCCGTCGACCACCTGTCCGCGCTCGGGATGGACCGCATCGCGGCGCACGAGCACATGCTCACGGAGCGGTTGCTCGCCGGCGTCGCGGGCGTGCCCGGGGTCCGCGTGCTCGGCCCGACGACGGCCCGGGACCGGGTCGGGGCGGTGAGCGTCGTCGTCGAGGGCGTCCACCCGCACGACGTCGGGCAGTTCCTCGACAACGAGGGGATCGCCGTCCGGGTCGGCCACCACTGCGCGCAGCCGGTGCACCGCCGCTACGGCGCGACCGCGAGCACCCGGGCGAGCGTCTACCTGTACTCGACCACCGCCGAGGTCGACGCGTTCGTCGAGACCCTCGGGCGGGTCCGCGACTACTTCGGAGCGGCGTGATGTCCGGGCTCGACCAGCTCTACCAGCAGATCATCCTCGACCACGCGAAGGCGAAGCACGGCTTCGGCCTGCGGGACGCCGGCGCGGGTGCGGCGTCCGCGGACAGCCACCAGTACAACCCGCTCTGCGGTGACGAGGTCACCCTGCGCGCGGTCGTCGCGACGGCACCGGACGGCAGCGCGGCGCCCGTCGTCGCCGACGTCGCGTGGACGGGGGAGGGCTGCTCGATCAGCCAGGCCTCGACGTCCGTGCTCCACGAGCTCGTCGTCGGCCGGCCGGTCCCCGAGGCGACCGGCCTCGTCGAGGAGTTCCGCACGATGATCCGGTCCCGCGGCCAGGTCGAGCCGGACGAGGAGGTCCTCGGCGACGCCGCGGCCTTCGCCGGCGTCGGCCGGCACGCGAACCGCGTGAAGTGCGCCATGTTGGGATGGACGGCGTTCGAGGACGCGTTGTCCAGGGCGGTCGCGGACCTGTTCGAGGCCTCACCGCAACCGGGTCCGCCCGCAGTCAGCACGACGACCGACCAGGAGAACGCATGAGCGAGACCCAGACGCCCGCCAACGTCCTCGACGTCGAGGAGGCGCTGCGCGACGTCGTCGACCCCGAGCTCGGCATCAACGTCGTGGACCTCGGCCTCATCTACGGCGTGACGATCGACCAGAACAACCACGCGGTCATCGACATGACGCTCACGTCCGCGGCCTGCCCGCTGACCGACGTCATCGAGGACCAGGCGCAGCAGGCCCTCGACGGCCTCGTGGCCGGGATGCGGATCAACTGGGTCTGGATGCCGCCGTGGGGCCCGGACAAGATCACGGACGACGGCCGCGAGCAGCTCCGGGCGCTGGGCTTCAACGTCTGACCCGCGCCGCCCCGGATGACGGGGCCGGTGCTCCTTGTGACAGTTCGCCCCGCATCGTTCCGATCAGCGCTGCGGCGGCGTAGCGTGTCGGCGTCCACCGTGCTCGGGGCCGGTGCGGCGCCTCGGCGCGCGCCGGACCGTGGATGGCTGCAGGTCCTGCCCCTCCGGGCGGACCGGCGGCGGGCGGAGCCGGGCGGGGCGGTCCGGGACCACCGCCGGGCCGGCGGCGGCACGTGGCACGGGAGAGGGGCGTCCTCGTGACCGTCCGCCGCCGGCCTCACCCGGCCCTGCCCGGGCCGGCGCGAGACGATGGACGCGTGAGCGAGACGATCCCCGGGTGAGCGACCGCACCTTCACCGTCGACGCGCGACGCCTGCCCCGCTGGGTGGCCGGCGTCCGCGAGCGGCACGGCGAGGTCCACGCCGTCGTGGCCCGCGGCGGCGTCCTGCTCACCGCCGAGGACGGGACGACGGCACTGCTCTCCCCGCCGTTCCCGGACGACGACCTCGCCGACGACGCCCTCCCCGCCGGCACGCCCGTCGACGACCTCGTCGCGGCCCTCACCGCCCGGGTGCTCCGCCCGCGTCGGGTCGCCGCCGTCCTCGCCCGGCGCGGCGGCTACGCGTGCGCGGTCGTCGGCCCGGACGGGGTCGGCGCGTCCAAGGTCGGCACCCGGTACGTGCAGGGCCGGACGGCCGCCGGCGGCTGGTCCCAGCAGCGCTTCGCGCGGCGGCGCGAGAACCAGACCGACGACCTTGTGCGGGCGACCGCCGACCACGCCGCCCGGGTGCTCGACCCCGGCGGGGCGTCCTACGACGCCGTCGTCACCGGCGGCGACCGGACGCTCGTCGACCGGGTGCTCGCCGACCCCCGGCTGCGGGTGCTGGGGACGCTGCCCCGTGGCCCGCACCTCGCCGTCGGCGACCCCCGCTCGGACGTCGTCAAGGCGCTCCCCGAGCACGTCCGCTCGGTCACGGTCCACCTCTCCGAGCCCTGACCCCACCCCGCTCATGCTCGCGCCGCGTACCGTTCCGGAGCCGCGCGACGGCCCGGAACGGTACCCACCGTGAGCATGAGCGGGGGGCG
>NZ_MWLL01000056.1 GCF_002198675.1 Kineosporia sp. R_H_3
GCGAGACCGCCGCCGAACCCCGCTACCTCCACAGCGCCCGCGGCGTCGGCGTCCGCCTCGCCGCCCCCGACGAGGGCTAGGGCGACGGCCGGTGCGTCGTCGCGTCGCACTGCTCGTGGCTGCCGTGACATCAGCGGTCGTCCTCGCCTTCGTCATCCCGCTCGGGCTGCTCGTGCGCACGCTGGCCGAGGACCGGGCGCTCCGCGCCGCCACGAGCCAGTCGGTCTGCATCGCCGGCGCGGCGCAGAACATCACCGACCCGGCCACCCGGGACCGGGTGGTCGAGCAGTGCGGCGACGACCGGCCCGGCGCACCGCCCCCGACCGTGGTCCTCTCCGGCCGGACCCTGCTCGGCCCGGAGCCGCCGGCGTACGACCCGGGCCTCGTCGCCGCCCTCGAGCAGGGCACCGCCCAGACGGTCACCACCTCGACCGGGAAGATCATCTACGTCGTCAGCATCACGAAGGCCGACCGGGTCGTCGTCCGGACGGTCGTCCCGAACGCCGAGCTGCACCGCGGCGTGGCCCAGGCCTGGGGGACGCTCGGCGCCCTCGGGCTGGCCCTGATGCTCGTCGCCGTCGTCTTCGCCGCCCGGCTGGCGGGCCGGATCAGCCGGCCGCTCCTGCAGGTCGCGTACGCGGCCGAGACGATGCGGTCCGGGGCGCTCGACACCCGGGTGCCCGAGCGCGGGCCGCCCGAGGTCGTCGCGCTCGCCGGTGCGCTCAACGGGCTCGCCGAGCGGGTCCAGCAGCTGCTCGCCGCCGAGCGGGACGCCGTCGCGGACCTGTCGCACCGGCTGCGCACCCCGGTCACCGCGCTGCGGCTGGACACCGACGGGGTCACCGACCCGGACGTCCGGGAACGGCTGCGGATGCACGTCTCGGCGCTGGAGAAGACCGTCGACGCGATCGTCCACGACGCCCGCCGCCCGTCGCGCACCCAGCCGGGGACCTCGTGCGACGTCGGCCGCGTCGTCGCCGAGCGGGTCCAGTTCTGGTCGGCGCTGGCGGACGACCAGGGCCGCGCGCTGCAGCTGTTCCTCCCCGAGCGCCCGCTGCGCGTACGGCTCGACGCCTCGGACCTCGCCGACGTCGTCGACGTGCTCGTCGACAACGTGTTCGCGCACACCGACGAGGGGGTGGCCCTCACGGTGTGGGTGGTCGCCCGCGGGGACGGGGCGGTCGTGCTCAGCGTCGAGGACGGCGGCTACGGGCTGCCGTCCGGCGACGTCGTCGCGCGCGGCAGCTCGGGCGCCGGCTCGTCCGGGCTGGGGCTGGACATCGTGCGCCGGCTCGCGATCGCCTCCGGGGGCGGCCTCGAGCTCGGCCGCTCCCAGATGGGCGGGGCGCTCGTCCGGGTCGTGCTCGGGGCGGCGTAGCCCCGGACGCAGGGCGCCGACCTCAGTCGTCGTCACCCGAGTCGTCGGAGTCGTCGTCGTGGTCGTCCGCACGGTCCGCGGGGCCCTTGGCGCCGGAGTCGTCGTCGGCCTTGTCATCGGCCTCGTCGGGGTCGTCGTCCGCCTTGGCGTCGTCGTCCGCCGTGTCGCCCGAGGTGTCGTCGGCCTTCGCGTCGGCCTTGTCGTCGCTCGTGCCGTCGCCCTTGTCGTCGGCCTCGTCACCGGACGTGGCCGCCCCGGCGGCCGGCGCGGCGTCGTCCGCCGGCTCCGCGACCGGCGCCTCGCCCGCCGGCTCCGCGGCCGGGGCGTCGTCCGTGTCCGCGACCGGGGCCGCGTCGTCCAGGCCGACCGTCGTGCCCGCAGCGCCGACCACCGGCGCGTCCACCGCGGTCCGCGTCACCTTCGTCGGGGCCGGCGCGGCGTTCGTCACGGCGGTGTAGGTGAAGGCGGCGACGGCGAGACCGAGGGCGGCGCCGACGGCGACGAAGGGGGCGGTGCGGGTGCTCACGAAGGACGCTCCGAGGGACGGGCCGGTGCCTGGGGCCCGGAGGGCGCCGCACGGCCGGCGGGTGATCGTGACCAGATCCTCCCGGCCGGGGCGTCATGGGCACGTCGTCGCCGGGTCAAGACCAGGTCAAGGCTCGCAGCGCGACGACGGACGGGGTCCGCGGTCGCGGCCGACCACGCCGCGCGACGGTCGTGCACCGTGCGGACCACGTGTCCCGATGCACGCCCTGGACCGTAGTCACGGACAGTGACCCCGGGTAAAGTCACGGCCTGGAGACGCCGATCCGAGGAACGGTCGGAGCCGAACAACTTGACCTGCACTTGACCAAGCGCTGAGCGCGCCTTCACCTGGGTCCCGGGATGCTGAAGCCATGAAGCGAACCACCACGAAGGACCGGGACCGCACGCTCCGCGTCGTGTCGGGCCTGACGGGCGGCCTCACGGCGCTCGCCGTCGCCGCGACCGGGCTCGCCACGGCGTTCGCCGCCCAGACGACCCAGCGCAAGGAGGCCCTCAAGCTCGCCTCCGAGGACGCCGCCGGCGCCGGCCTCGCCGCCGAGCCGGGCGAGACGAGCACGGTCACCGAGGAGGCCGAGGAGCCGCAGGCCCCCGCCGGCACCACGACGACCTCCGTGAAGTCGAAGACGACGTCCAAGAAGCCCGCCGCGCGCACGACGACCAAGCGCCGCACGACCGCCTCGGTCCGCCGCACGACCACCGCGGCGAAGAAGGTCACGACCACCTCGCGGCCGAGGACGACGACCACGTCGAAGCCGCGGACGACGACCACCACGACCAAGCCCAAGCCGAAGCCCTCGACGACGACGAAGACGTCGAGCTCCTGAGCCTCGTGGCCACGACCACCGCCCCCGGCGGTCTCACCTTCGCAGAGACGTCGTGGCGGGCCCTGGGAACCTACGTCCAGCTCGGGGTCGCCGACGCCGGTCGCCTCGACGAGGCGCGCGCCCGCGCGGAGGACCTGCTCGCCGCGGTCGACCTGGCCTGCAGCCGGTTCCGCGCCGACTCCGACCTCACCCGGGCCAACCTCGGCGCGGGCAGCTGGGTGCGCGTGGACCCGCTGCTCGTCGCGGCCGTGGGCGCCGCGCTCGACGCCGCCGAGGACACCGACGGCGTCGTCGACCCGACGCTCGGCCGCAGCCTCGTCGCGCTCGGGTACGACGCCGACATCGGCGCCGTCCGGTCCCGGCCGGACGACCCGGCCGGGGTGCCGCTGCCCGCCGTCCCGGACGCCTGGCGCGCGGTCGGGCTGCAGGACGACGCCGTGCTCGTCCCGTTCGGCACCGCCCTCGACCTCGGCGCCACCGGCAAGGCCTTCGCGAGCGACCTGCTCGCCGACGACCTCGCCGACCGCGGCATCGCGTGCATCGTCAGCCTCGGCGGCGACATCAGCATCGGCGTCCCGCCGGCGCTCGCCGACGACGACGGCACCGGCCCGGTCGACTGGCCGGTCGCGATCGCGGAGCTGCCCGACGACCCGCCGGTCCAGACGGTCCTGCTCGACCACGGCGGTCTCGCGACGTCGTCCGTGCTCGGCCGGCGCTGGACCCGGGGCGGGCGCCGGGTGCACCACCTCATCGACCCGCGCACCGGCCGCCCCGCGGAGTCCGTGTGGCGCACCGTCACCGTGTCCGCCGGGTGCGCCGTCGAGGCGAACACGGCGACGACTGCGAGCATCGTCCTCGGGGAGGACGCACCGCGCTGGCTCGCCGAGCGCGACCTCGCCGCACGCCTCGTCGACGCCGACGGCGGCGTGACCCTGGTGGCGGGCTGGCCCGCCGACGACGACCTCGCCGCTGGAGGGCGGTCCTGATGCTCGAGACCTTCACCGACGAGAAGTTCCTCTGGTACCTCATGCGCGGCACCGGTGTGACGCTCATGCTCCTGTTCACCCTGTCGACGGCGCTCGGGATCTTCTCCACGGCCCGCGCCGGCAACCGGTTCTGGCCGCGGTTCGCGACCCAGGCGCTGCACCGCAACGTGTCGCTCATCAGCGTCGCGCTGCTCGTCGCGCACATCCTCACCGCGGTCACGCACTCGTTCGTGGACATCCGGTGGATCGACGTCCTCGTCCCCTTCGTCGGCCCCTACGAGCCGCTCTGGGTCGGGCTGGGCACGCTCGCGACGGACTCGGTCATCGTCGTCGTCGCCACGAGCCTCGTCCGGGAACGGCTCAGCCACCGGGCCTGGCGGGCGATCCACCTCACCTCGTACGCCGCTTGGGCGCTCGGCGTGGTCCACGGGATCGGCCTGGGCACCGACGCGACGACGACGCCGTGGGGCCTCGGCTCGACCGTCGTGAGCATCGGCATCGTCGCGGCGTCCGTGGTCGTCCGCTTCGCGACCCTGAGCAACGAGAGGAAGTACGCCGCGTGAGCGCGAGAGGCGGCGCGACGGCGCCTGGACCGTGCGGACCTGGACCGAGCGGACCTGGACCGAGCGGACCGAGGGGCACATCGTGACCGGATACGTCGTCACCCGCGCCGGCTACGCCTCCGACATCGCCGTCGTCGTCGGTGAGCGCCTGCTCTCCGGCATCGCCCACGGCCCCGGGCTCGGCGAGCACCGGGCGACCTGGGCCGCTCCCCCGCACCTGCACGTCCGGGAGCTCCTCGCGCTGCTCACCGCGGCCGAGATCCGCGGCCGAGGCGGGGCGGGCTTCCCGTTCGCGCGCAAGGTCGCGACGGCCGTCGAGTCCGGCCGCCGGCGCGTCCTCGTCGTCAACGCGAGCGAGGGCGAGCCGGGCAGCGCCAAGGACAGCGCGCTCATGATGACCGCGCCGCACCTCGTGCTGGACGGCGCGGAGGCGGTCGCGCGGGCGCTCGGCGTCAAGCACATCCGGATCGTCGTCCCCGGCGAGCGGCCCGCGGTGCTGCCGTCGGTCGAGGCCGCGGTCGCCGAGCGGAAGGCGCTCGGCGACGGCCTGCGCTACGACATCTGGACGACGGGCGGCGGGTTCGTCGGCGGCCAGGCCCGGGCGGTCATCGAGCTCCTCGAGGGCCGCGAGAACCTGCCCGTCACCGCCTGGCAGCCGGAGGCGGTGAGCGGCTTCAAGGGCCGCCCGACCCTGCTGTCGAACGCCGAGACCTTCGCCCAGGTCGCCGCGCTCGTCGCCCTCGGCCCGGCCCGGTTCGGCTCCGTCGGCACGCCGGAGGAGCCCGGGACGACGCTGCTCACCGTCGCGGGCGACGGCCCGGGCGGGGTCGTGCTCGAGGTCGCCCTCGGCACCCCGCTGTCGGAGGTGCTGCGGCTGTGCGGCTACGAACCGGACATCACCGTGCTCCTCGGCGGCTACCACGGCATGTGGCTGCCCCCGGAGCAGGCCGTGCAGCGCCGGATGAGCCGCTCGGACCTCTCGTCCGTCGGGGCCACCCTCGGCGCGGGCATCGTCCTGCCGCTGGACCGGCAGGCGTGCCCCGTCACGCTCACCGCGGCGGTCGTCGACTACCTCGCGGGGCAGAGCGCCCGGCGGTGCGGGCCGTGCAAGAACGGGCTGCCGGCGCTCGCCGAGGCCTGCTCGCACCTCGCGACGGGCGGCGCGCCCGGTGCCCGGGAACGGATCGAGCAGCTCTCCGGCCTCGTGACCGGCCGCGGTGCGTGCGCGCACCCGGACGGGACCGCCCGGCTCGTCGGCTCGCTGCTGCGCAACTTCGGCTCCGAGGTGTCGGCCCACGAGCGCGGCGTGTGCGAGATCGCCGCCGGGGTCGCGGTATGAGCCGGCAGGGTACGCAGCGCCGGGTCACGGAGCGTCGGGGCACGAGGAGGGGACGACGATGACCGAGCTTCCGCGTCGACGCGACGTCCGCGGGGAGGGCTACCCGCCGCCCCCGCTGGGCTTCCACCGGCCGCCGTCCGACGGGCCCGCCGTCCCCCGGCTGTCCCAGGCCACGGGCTGGCAGGCGGTCGCCACCGCGCCGGCGCGTCCGCCGGCCGGCCCGACCCTGCGGGTCGACTGGCCGATGTGCAAGGCGCACGGGCTGTGCGCCGAGGTGCTGCCCGAGGCGGTGCGGCTCGACGAGTGGGGGTACCCGGTCGTCGACAAGGGCGTACCGCTCGACGGCGAGACCCTCGACGCCGCCAAGCGCGCCGTCCAGGCCTGCCCCACGCTGGCCCTGAGGCTCGTCCAGCCACGCTGACGGCCCGACGACCCCGGCCGGTGGACGCCCCTCCTCCGGTCGGTGCCGGCACGCACGTCCCCTGCGGCGTGCCGGCGACGGGGGGCGGCGCCGCACGTCCGATCCGTCGGTCCGGGCGGTGCCGCCTCCCTGCCGCCGTCAGGCCCGGGTGACCCGGGCGAGGTGCGACGTCACCGCGCGCACGCCGTCCCCGCCGCCGCCCCGAGCCCCGGCCCGTCGAGGGTGAGGGGGCGCGGCACGAGGTCGGCGAGCGCCGTCCCTGTCCCGGCGACCGGCTCGAGCACGACGGACGCCCGCTGCCAGCAGCGCCCCCACGCACCCGACAGCCGCACGGTCGTCGAGCCCGCGGCGGGGACCGTGACGTCCCGGCCGGTGCGGAGGCGGCCGTCCACGTAGACCTCCAGGCGGGCGTCGAGGTCGCCGGCCGCGGGCAGCCGCGAGCCGGTCACGACGACGTCGACGGTCGTGCGGCCCCGCGCGCCGACGGCCAGGACGCCGTCGCCGCCGGCCACCGAGAGCGAGACGTACGGGGCCCGGGAGGACGCCGTCCCGGCCGGGCCGCTGCCGGCGACCGCGACCGCCCAGAGCAGTGCGGTCACGACGACGACGGCGCCGGCGAGCGGCGCCGCGACGTGCCGCAGCCCGAGGACGGCCCGCCAGGTCCGCAGCGCGCCGACGGCCGACGCCGCGACCGGCAGGCCGGTGGTCCGGCAGTGGCCGACGACCCCGGCCGCGCCGAGGCCGACGAGGGCGAGGGCCACCAGCCGGACGGCGTGGACCGGGTCGATGCCGACGACGACGAAGGCGGTCGCGAGCACGGTCCACACCGCGACCGACGTGACGACGCGCAGTGCGAGCGTGCGCCACAGTCCCTCGCCGGAGTCGTACTCGACGGCCGCGGCGTAGGTCGCGACGACCGCGTAGCCGGGCGCGACGAGCGCGGCGGCGAGGACGGCGGGCACGGGCCAGGGGCTGTGCACGAGCGTCCCGGTGCCGAGCAGGACGCCGCACCCGACGAGCGCCCAGGCCTGCGCCCCGGTGAGCGGCCGGCCGCGGCGCAGCCGCAGGTCCGGGGCCTGCTGCGCCGGCGGGCGCACGAGGGCGGGGGTCATCGGGCCGCTCCCGTCGCGGCGTCCGGCACGGCGGCGTCCGGCACGACGCCGGCCGGCACCGTCGACGGGACGGCCGGGGTGCGGGCCTGCTCGGGGACGATCCGGTAGACGTCGTAGTTCGTCCCGGCCCACACCTTGACCGCCCACGGGTAGGTCTCGAGCCGGTCGAGCGCGGTGACCGGGACCGGCGCGGTCGTCGGGGGCTCGGAGGCGTCGATGTAGAAGCCGGTCGCCGGCCTGCCGGTGCTGATCCGGCGGTCGATCGCGAGCAGGCCGAGGCCGGAGCGCGGCAGCCGCTCGAGCGTCGTCGCCGGCACGGGCGCGTCGTAGAAGAACAGGTCCCAGACCGGGAAGTCCTGCACCGGCGAGAGGTTGCCGACGTTCGAGAGGTAGCCGGTGCTGTAGTAGTCGCCGCCGACCGCACCCGGCCCGCCCCGGCCGGCGTCGAGCGCACCGGCCCAGCGCGCGGCGGCGACGAGCTCCGGGGTCTGGACCCGGCCCTCGGAGCCGAGCACGTACGGGCCGGGGAAGCGCTGGGTGGCGTTGTTCTCGACGGCGCCGGTGCCGACGAGCACGACCGCGAGGACGCCGAAGACCGCGGCGCCCCGCAGCCTCGGCGACGGCGCGACCCGGTCGAGGAACGCCTGGCCCCGGTCGAGGGTGCGGCGGGCGAGGGCGCGGGCGGCGCGGTCTTCGG
>NZ_MWLL01000057.1 GCF_002198675.1 Kineosporia sp. R_H_3
ACGACCCCTGCCGCCGTCGGGGCCGGCTGGGTGCCCGGCGCGGCCGCCGTCCTCGCCGCGTGCGCGGCGGCAGGGGTCGTCCTCGTGCGCTGCACGCGCCGCCTCGGCGGCGTCACCGGCGACGTCCTCGGCGCGTGCGTCGAGGTCGGCGTCGCGGCGGCGCTCGTCGCCCTCGCCGCGACGACCTGACCGCCCGCCCGTCGCCCGGTGGGCGTCAGGCCTTCGTGCGGTCCGGCACGAACGGCGGCTTGGTGACCCGGCAGCGCAGGACCCGGCCGCGGACGTCGACCCCGACCTCGTCGCCCTCGGCGACCCCCGCGTCGAGCAGCGCGATGGCGATGCCCTGCTTGAGCGTCGGCGAGAACGTGCCGGACGTCGTCCGGCCGAGCACGGTGCGGGCACCGCCCGTACCGTCGTCCGAGCCGTCGAGCGCGACGACGTCCAGCTCCGCGCGCGGGACGCCGCGGTCCAGCGCGAGCAGCCCCCAGGTCCGCCGGGCCGGGCCGCGCTCCTTCTCCGCGAGCAGCACGTCGCGGCCCCAGAACGCGGGCTTGGACCAGCCGACGGCCCAGCCGGTGCGGGCCTGGACCGGTGTGATGTCCAGCGACAGCTCATGCCCGTGGAGCGGGTAGCCCATCTCGGTCCGCAGCGTGTCGCGGGCCCCGAGGCCGCACGGCAGGCCGCCGCGCGCGGTGACCTCGGCGAGGAGGGCGTCCCACAGCGCCGGGGCGGCCGAGCTCGGCACGAGCACCTCGTACCCGCGCTCACCGGTGTACCCGGTGCGGCACACCGTGACCGGGACGTCGGCCGGCCCGGCCGGGACGTCCAGCCGGGTCTCGGCGAAGCTCATGTACCCGTGGCCGACGGGCAGCCCGACAGCGGTGAGGACGTCGTCCGAGAACGGCCCCTGGACGGCGAGCACGCAGATGTCCTCGTGCATGTCGACGACCGTCACGCCGTCCGGGGCGGCGGCCCGCAGCCGGCGCAGCACCTCGGCGGAGTTCGCCGCGTTCGGCACGAGGAGGACGCCGTCGGCGTTCCACAGGTAGACGATGAGGTCGTCGACGACCCCGCCCGTCGCGTCGTCGCAGCACAGCGTGTACTGCGCCTGGCCGGGCGCGATCTTCGCGAGGGAGTTCGTCAGGCAGGAGTCGACGAACGCCGCGGCCCCCGGCCCGGTCACGGTCGCCGTCCCCAGGTGGCTCACGTCGAAGATGCCGACCGCCGTCCGGACCGCCTCGTGCTCCTTGAGCACCCCGCCGCCCGGGTACTCGATGGGCATCTCCCAGCCGCCGAAGTCGGCGAGCTTCGCACCGAGCGCGACGTGCCGGTCGGCGAGGGCGGTGTGCCGCAGGGCGGCGGGCGCAGAGGGGTCCGTCATGGACGGCGAAGATACTCCGACGAGCCCTCCGCGCCGCGCGGGACCTGCGTCGATAGCATCGGCGGGTGCCCACCCTGAGCCTCACGACCAAGGCCCCCGCCACCGTCAAGGCCGACGCCCTCGTCGTCGCCGTCGCCTCCGCGCCGAACGGGCCCCGGCTGCTCGGCGAGGCGCTGCCCGCACCGCTGCGCCGCAGCCTCGCCGGCGCTCTCGCCGGCCTCGGGGTGTCCGGCGCCGCCGACGAGGTCGTCCGGGTGCCGTCGGGCGGAGGCGTCGCCGCCCCGGTCGTCGTCCTCACCGGCGTCGGCCCGGTCAGCGGCCGCGGGGACGCCGTCACGCCCGAGGCGCTGCGCCGCGCGGCGGGCGCCGCGACCCGCACCCTCGCCGGGGTCAAGGCCGTCGCGGTCGCGCTGCCCACCACGGACGTCGCGGCCCTCGCCGCGGTCGCCGAGGGCGCGCTGCTCGGCGCGTACACCTTCACCCGCTACCGCACCGCGAAGGACGCCAAGCAGGCCGTCGCGGCCGTCACCGTCGTGAGCGACCTCGCCCGCGGCGCAGCCGCGAAGGCCGCCGCGACCCGCGCCGAGGTCCTCGCCGCCGCCGTCGCCGCGACCCGCGACCTCATCAACACCCCGCCGCTCGACCTCTACCCCGCCGCGTTCGCCGACGAGGCCACGAAGGCCGTCGAGGGCCTCGGGGTCAAGGTGACGGTGCTCGACGAGAAGAAGCTGGCCCGCGGCGGCTACGGCGGCCTGCTGGGCGTCGGGATGGGGTCGTCGCGGCCGCCGCGGCTCGTCCGGCTCGACTACGCGCCCGCCGGTGCCACGGCGCACGTCGCGCTCGTCGGCAAGGGCATCACGTTCGACTCGGGCGGCCTGTCCATCAAGCCGGCCGCGGGCATGGAGGCGATGAAGAGCGACATGTCCGGGGCGGCCGCCGTGCTGCACACCGTCGTCGCCGCCGCCCGGCTCGGCCTCGAGGTGACGATCACCGGCTGGCTCGCGCTCGCCGAGAACATGCCGTCCGGGACGGCGCAGCGCCCGAGCGACGTCATCACGATCTACGGCGGCAAGACCGTCGAGGTGCTCAACACGGACGCCGAGGGCCGGCTCGTGCTCGCCGACGCGCTCGTCGCCGCGAGCGAGACGAACCCCGACGTCATCGTCGACGTCGCCACGCTGACCGGCGCGCAGATGGTCGCCCTCGGCAACCGGACGAGCGCGATCATGGCGAACGACGACGCGTTCCGGGAGCGGCTGCACACCCTCTCGGCCGCCGCCGGCGAGCAGTTCTGGCCGATGCCGCTGCCCGCCGAGCTGCGGTCGAGCATGGACTCCCCGGTCGCCGACATCGCGAACATGGGCGAGCGGTTCGGCGGGATGCTCGTCGCCGGGCTCTTCCTCGCCGAGTTCGTCGGCACCCGTCCGGGCGAGGGCGACGCCGCGGCGACCCCGATCCCGTGGGCGCACCTCGACATCGCCGGCCCGGCCTTCAACACCGGCAAGGCGTTCGGGTACACCCCCGTCGGCGGGACCGGCGTCGCCGTCCGCACGCTCCTCGCGCTCGCGGAGGACGTCGCGGCGTCCGGGGTCTGACCGCGCCGCACGTCACCGCCGGCGCAGCGGTGCCGGGTCACCGCACGCGTGCGGCCTGGCCCGGGTCGCCGTGCCGCCGGCCGGCCCGGCGGGCGACCTTGTCCTGCCCCGCCCGGGCGTCGGCGAGCGTGACGACGGCGTCGACGTCGCCGCCGGCGGCGCACCGCGCGGCCCCGAGCGAGGCCGAGAGCACGGCGCCGTGCACCGGCGGGTGCGCGGCCACCGCGGCACGCACCGCGGCGACGAGCCGGTCCGGGGCGGCCGGGTCGCCGGTCCGGACGAGGACGCCGAACTCGTCCCCGCCCAGGCGTGCGACGACGGCCCCGGGGACGACGTCACGCAGGAGGCCGGCCACGGTGAGGATGAGGTCGTCCCCCGCGTCGTGCCCGAGCGCGTCGTTGACCGCCTTGAGCCCGTCGAGGTCCGCGACGAGCACGGCGACGGGCGCCGCGTCGGCGCCGGCCTCGGCGACCGCCTCGTCCCACGCGCGCCGGTTCGCGAGCCCGGTCAGGGCGTCGTGCCGGGCCTGCACCGCCGCCTCGGTGTAGGCGTCCTCGAGCGTCACGGCGGCGGCGAGGTTGCGGCGTCCGTCGGCGGCGAGCAGCCGGACGAGCCCGACCGGTGCCGCGAGGAGCAGGACCGTCGGCCAGCCGCCTCCGCCGGCGACGACGGCGGCGAGCCCGAGCGCGCCGAGCAGCGCGTCGACGGCGAAGGTCCACGCGAGCGGGCGCACCAGGGTGCCCGGGGCGACCCCGAGGCAGGCGGAGCGGACGACGGCGACGAGGGCGTCCGTCGCGATCTGGGCGGCGAAGGCCGCCAGGTAGACGGGCCAGTGCGCGAGCGCCGGGCCGCCGGGCCCGGCGACGGCGAGGACGGCGACCGCGCCGAGGCAGTGCCAGCCGGGGACGGCCCGGGTCGCCACGGTGTGCGCCGGTCCGCCGGCCCGGGGCGAGCCGACGGCACCGAGCAGGAGCCCGGCGAGCACGGCCAGCGGGACGAGCGGCAGCGGGGTGAGGAGCAGGAGGGCGACGAGCACCGGCTGGGTCGGCACGGCGCTTCCGGACGCCGCGACGAACTCCGTCCGGTAGGCGAGCACGTAGAGCCCGACGAGCGCGAGGACGTGCAGCACGGTCGCCGCGGAGGGGTGCGCGAGGTCGGCCGGGCCGGGCAGGAGCAGGGCCAGGGCCGCGACGCCCGTCGCGGCGACGACGAAGCCCCACCCGACGACGGCGGCGCTCACCCGGTCGAGCCGCTCGGCCGCCTCGGCGGCACGCCGCCGGACGGCGACGATCTCGCTCACCCCGTCGACGACGTCCTGCGCGTCGCCGTCGCGGGCCGCAGGCACCCGGCCGCCGTCCCGCCGTCCCCCGTCCCCACCGTCACGCAGGTCGACCGCACGCGGCGGGACGGCGGGACCGGTCAGAGGCTGCGCCACGGGTCGATCTGGACGTCGTCGACGTTCCACGAGCCCGGGAGCCCGCGCTGGCTGAACGTGACGGTGACGTACTGGCGGCCGGAGGCGTCCCGGATGTCCGGGAGCATGATCCGCTGCGAGGGCGCCCAGCCGTACCGGGAGCCGTCGATGTCGAGGTCGTTCGTCGCGACGTTGACGCCGCTCGTCACCCGGATGGAGACGTGCAGCGTCGAGAAGGGGATGCCGGGCGCCTTGTAGAAGAAGCGCAGCGAGTCCTCGTTGGACGCCACGCACGTCGTCGGGGACGTCGCCGTGCCGAGCGCCGGCACCCACAGCGAGCGCAGGTTCGTGCCGGCGACGGCGTTGAAGGTCTCGCCGCCGAGCACCGTCGTGCTGCCGCCGGTGAGGACCCACGACGCCGCGCCGCTCTCGAAGCGGCCGTCCTGGACGACGAAGTACTGGTTCGTGTCGCCCCAGCGGGCGAAGGTCTGCGCCGTGCTCCGCACCCCGCAGTCGACGGTGACCGCCTCGGCCGGTGCCGCGACGAGGGCCCCGCCCGCGAGGGTGACCGCGGCGGCGGCGAGTGCGGCGAGCCTGGTCCGGAGCGTCGTTCGGCGGGACATGGGTGGTCTCCTCGGATCGGGCGACGGCAGCGGGCCGGCTGTCGTCGTCGGAGACCAGTCTGGTCACGCAGAGGTACTGAGTGACAGCGTGCAGTGCAAGGTTCGCCCTGTTGCAGGCTCCCGTCCCCGGACGGAGCAACCGCCGCGGCACGCCCCCGTCAGGCCGGGCCGGAGCTCCCGAGGTCGGTCGCGCTCTCCCGGCCGGCCGCCTTCTGGCGGGCCGTCCAGTCCCGCATCCGCTGCGGGTAGCCGGTGAGCTGGACGTCGTAGATCGGCACGTTGAGCTCACGGGACAGGCCGTGGACGACGTCCGGGTCGGCGACCCGGCGGCGCGTCCACTCGCCCGTCGAGGCGACGAGCAGCACGGTCGGCGGCGTCACCGTCGTCCGCGGCTCGATGTACGCCTCGACGCCGGGGCGGCTCCGGACGAACTCGGCGAGGTGCGCCGTGACGGCGTTGCGCTCCTCACGCCGGCTCGGGCCCGAGCCGGTCTGCGACCGGCGGCGCCGGAACCATGCCATGCCTGCCAGTCCTCCCCCGCGTCCTGCGGACGCCGCGTGCCCGACGCCCCGTCGGGCGTGCGGATCATCATCCCCCGATCCAACGACCGACGGGGCCGATCCGTTCGACCGCTCACGCCGGCTGCCGTTCGACGCGCACGACGAACCGTCCGTCGTCACATCCGTCGCCGGCCCGACCACCCGGATGCGTGAGTCCGCTCACTCGGCGCTCCACGGGGGGCACCCGGGTGTGACCTTGTCCCCTCGTGATGCAAGGATGCATAACCGCCGCGAAACGACGCTGTGACGTGACCGGACGGCTCGGCCCGAGCATCTGCAGGCCCGGTCGGAGCAGCCGTCGTGACGCGGGCAGCAGCCGCCGTCCGATGCACCAGGCACCGCGTGTGCCTTCGTCCGCACAGGAGAGCCAGTGTCCGAGACGTCCTCCGGCCAGGTCCACGACCTCGTGATCCTCGGCGGCGGCAGCGGTGGCTACGCCGCCGCGCTGCGCGCCTCGCAGCTGGGGCTGTCCGTCGTCCTCGTCGAGAAGGACAAGCTCGGCGGCACCTGCCTGCACCGCGGCTGCATCCCGACCAAGGCGCTGCTGCACGCCGCCGAGGTCGCCGACTCGGCGCGCGAGAGCGAGCAGTTCGGCGTCCACGCGACGTTCGACTCGATCGACATGGCCGGAGTGAACAAGTACAAGGACGGCGTCGTCGGCCGGCTCTACAAGGGCCTGCAGGGCCTCGTCGGGCACCGCGACACGCTGACCTACGTCGAGGCCGAGGGCCGGCTCGTCGCGCCGGACGTCGTCGAGGCGGGCGGGCAGCGCTACACCGGCCGCAACGTCGTCCTCGCGACCGGCTCGTACGCCCGCTCGCTGCCCGGCCTCGAGATCGGCGGCCGGATCATGACGAGCGACCAGGCCCTGACGCTCGACCACGTGCCGCAGCGCGTCGTGGTCCTCGGCGGCGGCGTCATCGGCGTCGAGTTCGCCTCCGTGTGGAAGTCCTTCGGCGCCGAGGTGACGATCGTCGAGGCCCTGCCCCGGCTCGTCCCCGCCGAGGACGAGGCCTGCTCCAAGGCCCTGGAGCGCGCCTTCCGCAAGCGGAAGATCAACTTCAAGACCGGCGTCCGGTTCGCCGGGGCGACGCAGCACGACGGCGGGGTGACCGTCTCCCTGGAGTCCGGCGAGACGATCGAGGCCGACGTCCTGCTCGTCGCCGTCGGCCGCGGCCCGAACGCGACCGGCTTCGGCTACGAGGAGAACGGCGTCCGGATGGAGCGCGGCTTCGTCCTCACCGACGAGCGGCTGCGCACGAGCGTGCCGGGCGTCTACGCCGTCGGCGACATCGTCCCCGGCCTCCAGCTCGCGCACCGCGGCTTCCAGCAGGGCATCTTCGTCGCCGAGGACGTCGCCGGCCTCAACCCGGCCCCCATCGACGAGTCCGGCATCCCGCGGGTCACGTACTGCGAGCCCGAGGTCGCCTCCGTCGGCATCACCGAGGCGCAGGCCAAGGAGAAGTTCGGCGCCGAGAACGTCGCGACCGTCGAGTACAACCTCGGCGGCAACGGCAAGAGCCAGATCCTCGGCACCGCGGGCTTCGTCAAGCTCGTGCGCCAGAAGGACGGCCCGGTCGTCGGCGTCCACATGGTCGGTGCCCGGGTCGGCGAGCAGATCGGCGAGGCCCAGCTCATCGTCAACTGGGAGGCCTACCCCGAGGAGGTCGCCTCCCTCGTGCACGCCCACCCGACCCAGAACGAGGCTCTCGGCGAGGCGCACCTCGCCCTGGCCGGCAAGCCGCTGCACTCCCACGCCTGACCCGTCCGTCCCTCCGGTCCGCCGGACGGACGGCGACACCCGGGCGACGCCTGCGTGGCGGCGCCCCGAAGACACGCAAGACTGACCTGCACCGCACCACCCCAAGCAGCAGACCTCAGCAGCCCGGCCACCGCCGGAAGCGACGAAGGAGAAGCCGGACCCATGTCGGACTCCGTGCAGATGCCGGCCCTCGGCGAGAGCGTCACCGAGGGCACAGTCACCCGATGGCTCAAGAGCGTCGGGGACCGGGTCGAGCAGGACGAGCCCCTGCTGGAGGTCTCGACCGACAAGGTCGACACCGAGATCCCGTCCCCCGTGGCGGGCGTCCTCGAGCAGATCCTCGTCGGCGAGGACGAGACGGTCGCCGTCGGCACCGACCTCGCGATCGTCGGTGGCTCGGCCCAGGGCGCCACGTCGGCACCCGAGCAGGCGGCACCCGCACCGGCCCCCGAGCCCGAGCCGGCTCCCGCACCGCAGGCCGCTCCGGCTCCGGCCCCGGCCGCACCTGCTCCGGCTGCCCCTCCGGCTCCCGCCCCTGCACCG
>NZ_MWLL01000058.1 GCF_002198675.1 Kineosporia sp. R_H_3
GTCCCGCGTCGTCCGCAGCCCGCCCGTACCGCCCGACGTCACAAGAGCGCTCCCAGCGCCGACACGCCGCGGTTCCGGCCCGTTGGTGCGTTCTGCGGTACGGCTGTCCCAACGGTTGGACGTGCGGATCGGACTGCGATGGAGGCTTCGGCCCGTGCGCGCCGCTGGCCCGGGCTGGGGAAGTCAGAGGCGTTCCGCGGCCTCGACGAGTGCTGCTGCGGCCCGGATCAGACCTTGGGCGTCGTTCCTGGCGATCAGTCGAGGCGAGTAGTGCACCGTGTCCTTCGCCGCCAGGACGCGCCGGAGCTTGGCGGCCAGCGACGGATCGCCGGCGTCCACGGTGGCCAGCAGGTCTGCCGCCTGGTCGTGGTCCTGGCCGCGGCTGTACCGCCCGAGCCGGAGCCCGCAGATGGCGTCCGCGGCGGCGATCGCGGCCAGCACGGCGAGCGCCGCGGCGACATGGGTCTCGGACTGCGTCGACGGCTCCTCGAGCACCAGTTCGGCCACGTCGAGGAAGGCCCGTGCCTGCGCCCGCCGGGCCCGTGCCTGCTCCGAGGTGCAGTCAGTCACCCGACCCTTCGCCCTCGGGCTCAGGGCGTCCTCCTCAGCAGGTCGAGCAGCCGGGTGCCGGCGAGATGGACGTGGTCGGCTCGCCAGGAGTCCACCAGGGGATCGTCTGCGGCGGCCATCTCGGCGAGCACGGGGACCGTCAGGGCCACGATCTGGGCACGGTTCCCGGTCCAGCGGCGGACGTCCTCGGCGAGATCGTCGAGGAAGGCGGCCCGTTCGTCGTCCGGTGCTCGCCCGGGCTCGTCGAACACGACGAGCACGTCGATGTCGCTGTCGGCCGAGGCGTCCCCACGGGCGAAGGACCCGAAGAGGCTGGCATGCGTCGGGGTCGCGGGTCCCGCCTCGATCGCCGCCTTGATCCGGTCCACCACTGCTCCGCGCAGAAGGGTCATGGACACGATGGCGTCGGCGGCGACGTGGTCCCGGTTGAGCGAGTAGAGGGTCGCGTGGCGGTGCTCGCTCGCGAGCACGATCCCCTGGTGGACCAGGCGTGCCAGCACCTTGCGCACCCCGTCCGGGCTGCCTGCGCCGCCCCGGCGGTGCACCTGGGCGCCGCTGACCCAGCCGGTCGTGGCGGCGAGGGCCTGCAGGACGGCAGCGTCGAGCGTCGGTGTCACGACCGCCAACGGCTTGCTGAGGTCCATGTCTGACCGTCTTTCCTCGCTATCTACCGACTATAGTCGGCATGTCACGACTATAGTCGGCAATACCTGCTCGGAGAAGTACCGGCGATCGGTCCGGCCGGCCCGGCAGATGGCGTCCGGACGCCATGACCTCTGCTCGGGCCGGCGCACGCAGCCTGGCGACGGATCGGGGGGTCACTCGCCCCGGGCACCCCGGACACGGCAGGATGCGTGCCGTGACCGGGGACGAGGACGGCGCGCAGACCGCGCGGAGCACGGCCGCCGGGCTCGTGCGCGGCCTCGCGACGACCGCCAAGGCGCTCCTGCGGCCCGCGCACACCGCCGAGTACCCCGACGTCCTCCCCGCCCTCCCGCCGCGCTCGCGCGGGGTCATCGCGCTGCTCCACGAGAACTGCACCTCGTGCATGCTCTGCGCCCGCGAGTGCCCGGACTGGTGCATCTACATCGACTCCCACAAGGAGACGATCCCCGCGGTGGACGGCGGCCGGGAGCGGCAGCGCAACGTCCTCGACCGGTTCGCCATCGACTTCTCGCTCTGCATGTACTGCGGCATCTGCATCGAGGTCTGCCCGTTCGACGCGCTCTTCTGGAGCCCGGAGTTCGAGTATGCCGAGCTCGACATCAAGGACCTGCTCCACGAGAAGGACCGGCTCGGCGGCTGGATGAACTCCGTCCCGCCGCCGCAGCCGCCGGACGTCGCCGCCCCGGAGCCGAAGGAGGTCGCGGCGAGCCAGAAGCCGGCCCGCCCGGCGCGGGCCGCCGCGGTCGCCGCGCGCAGCGGGCGGCTCGGTGCCGCGGACGCCCCGCTGCGGCTGCTCGCGCTCGGGTACGTCCGCCGCTACAAGGGGTTCGACCTGCTCGTCCGGGCGGCCGCCGGGCTGCCCCGCGTGCACGTCACCGTCGCCGGCGAGGTGTGGTCCGGCGGTGGCCGGGACCTCGACGCCGTCCGCGCCGACCCGCGGCTGGCCGGCCGGGTCGACGTCCGCGCCGGGTACGTCCCCGCCGCCGACCTGCCCGGGCTGCTCGCGGAGCACGACGTCCTCGCCCTGCCGTACCGGCACGCGACGGCGTCCCAGAACGTGCTCATCGCGCACGCCCACGGGCTGCCCGTGCTCGCGACCGCCGTCGGCACCTTCGGCGAGCAGGTGCGCGACGGCGTCGACGGGCTCGTCGTCGCGCCGGACGACGAGGCCGCCCTCGTCAAGGCGCTCGAGCGGCTCCTCGAGCCCGGGGTCGCGGCGGCCATGACCCGCGCCGTCCCCGACGTCGACGAGGCGGGCCCGTGGGCGCGCTACGTCGAGGCGCTCACCGGCCTCGCCGGGCGGGCCGCCGCGTGAGCAGCGACGCGTCGGGACCGAAGGGCGGCGGGTCGAAGGACGGTGTGGCGGCCCTCGTCGGCCGGCTGCTCGCCGTCGTCCAGTCCCGGGCCGCGCGCTGGGTGTTCGGCGTCGTCGCGGCGGCGCTCGCGACCTGGGCCGTCGCCGCCCGGTGGAGCGAGGTCGTCGACGCCGTCGGCCGGCTCTCCGTCGGCTGGCTGCTCCTCGGGCTCGTCGCGACCGTCGGCAACGCCGCGACCGCGGGCCTCATGTGGAACGCCGTCCTGCGCGACATGGGCGCCCGGCTGCCCCTCGTCGTCGCGGCCCGGGTGTTCTTCGTCGGCCAGCTCGGCAAGTACGTGCCCGGCAGCGTCTGGCCGATGGTCATGCAGGCCGAGCTCGCGAGCGACCACGGTGTCGCCCGCCGCCGCACCGCCGCCGCGACGATGGCGAGCCTGCTCCTGGCGATCACGAGCGCCCTGCTCGTCGTCGTCGGGACGCTGCCGTTCGTGCCGGACGTCGTCCCCGACGAGTTCGCCTGGACGCCGCTGCTCGTGCTGCCGCTGCTCGTGCTCCTGCACCCGCGAGTCCTCGTGCCGCTCATCGACCGGGCCCTGAAGATGCTCGGCCGCGACTCCCTGGACGCCCGGACGACGCTGCGCGGCACCCTCACCGGCACCGGCTGGGGGCTCGTCTCGTGGGGTCTGGCCGGCGCCCAGGTCGCGGCGCTCGCGATCCCGCTCGGGGCGCCCGCGACCGCGCACACCCTCGCGCTCGCCGCCGGCGGCTACGCGCTCGCCTGGGCCGTCGGATTCGTCGTCGTCGTCGCACCCGCCGGCGCCGGCGCGCGCGAGGTGGCCCTGGCGGCCGTCCTCGCGACCGTGCTCGGGCCCGGCGCCGTGGTCGTCGTCGTCCTCGTCTCCCGGGCGCTGTTCACCGTGACCGACCTCGCGCTGGCCGGGGTCGGCGTCGCGCTCGCGAAGCGGTCCCGGGCCGCGACCGCCTGACCGGGGCCGACCGGCTGCCGGTCAGACCCGGCCGTGGTCAGCCCCGGCCGTGCGTCACTGGGCGTTCGGCTCGGGGGAGTCGGTGTACGGGTACTTCGCGACGAAGTCCTTGATCACGCTGCCCGAGACCGAGCCGCAGAACTGGCGGTAGCCCTGCTTGGCGCCCCAGTGCGAGATCGCGAGGTTCTTGCCCGCCGGGAAGGCGCCCCGGGCGGGGTCCCAGGCCGTGACGACGAACTTGCCGGCGCCGACGTTCTCGTCGTTGTCGCGCACGAGCTCGCTGATCCGCTTCAGCTCGTCCTGCTGCGCCTTCGGCAGGCTCTCGGAGTACCAGACGATCGAGTAGCCGTGCTCGAGGTTGTGCACGAGCGCCTCGAGCCTGGGCCGGTCGTCGGCGGTGTAGAACGCCGACGCCGGGAAGGCGGGCTGCGCGTAGTGCTCGCCGGACGACGGCGGCACGGTCTTGTACTCGACCGTCGTCTTCGACGCCTGGTCGGTGCCGGGGCCGACGTGCACTGAGCCGCCGGCCGCCTCGTCGGTGACGACCGGGTCGCACGAGGCGGCGGCCGCGGAGGCGACGCCGATGTTCGTGATGTCGTTGGCGGCCTGCTCGCGGCGGATCACGGCGAAGACGACCCCGACGAGGACGGCGACGACCGCGAGGCTGGCGACGACGACGAGCAGGTTCTTGCGCCGTTCGGCGGCCTGCTGCGCCTTGCGCATCTCCTCGACGCGCGCCTTGCGGTCCTTCTCGGCGTTCTTGTTGGCCACGAGCTTCGCTTCCGTCGGGCCCGGTGGTCCGGGGCGGGTGGACGTCCCTGGTGCTGCCTGTGCGTGATCTGCTGCCTGAGCCGGTAGGTGAACCGTCAAGAGTCTAAGGACCCGGGCTGCGTGACCGGGCACCGACCGGCGAGACTTCCCGGGTGACGAACGAGGGCGGCCCCGGGTTCCGGGTCTGGCGGCCCGGCCGCGAGGTCGCGGTCGGCGCGACGCTCGCGACCCTGCGCCGCGGCGGCGGCGACCCGGCGTACCGGCTGCAGCCGGACGGCGTCGTGTGGCGCGCCACCCGGACCCCGGACGGTGCGGCCCTGCTGCGGCTCGAGCCGCGGCCCGCGGACGGCGAGGTGCTCGCCCACGCGTGGGGGCCGGGCGCCGGCTGGGTGCTCGACGGCGTCCCCGAGCTGCTCGGCGCCGCGGACGACCCGACCGGCTTCGTGCCGCGCCCCGAGCACCCGAGGCTCGTCGCCGCGTGGCGGGCCCGGCCGGGCTGGCGGGTGCCGCGCACCCGGGCCGTCTTCGAGGCGCTCGCCGCGGCCTGCCTCGAGCAGCGGGTCACCGGCAAGGAGGCCTTCGCGGCGTGGCGCGGGCTCGTCCTGAGGCACGGGGACGTCGCCCCCGGCCCGGCGGGGGACGCCGGCACGTTCGCGACGGGGATGCGGGTGCCGCCCGCGGCCGCGGACTGGGCGGCGATCCCCTCGTGGGAGTGGCTGCGGTTCGGCGTCGAGGAGGCCCGGCGGCGGGTCGTCGTCCTCGCGGCGGCCTCGGCCGGCCGGCTCGAGCAGACCCTCGACCTCACCGGTGACGAGGCGGCGAAGGCGCTGCGGACGGTCCCCGGCATCGGCGTGTGGACGGCGGCCGAGGTGCGCCAGCGCGCGCACGGCGACGCCGACGCGTTCTCGTGGGCCGACTACCACGTCGCGAAGAACGTCTCGTGGGCGCTCACCGGGCGGGTGCTCGACGACGCCGGCTGCGCGCCGCTCGTCGAGTGCTACCGCGGCCACCGCTACCGGGTGCAGCGCCTCCTCGAGCTGGACGGCGCGTCCCGGCCGCGGCGCGGCCCGCGGATGACGCTGCCGGGGCACCTGCCGGTCGTGCGGTGAGCGGGGCCGCGGTCGACGGCGGGGACGCCGGGCTCGAGCCCGCGGAGGAGTTCGAGGGACGGCGGGAGCGGCGGACGCCGCAGGTGCTCGCCGCCGTCCGGCGGCTCCTCGCGGCGCACGGCCGGGCCGCGGTGCGGGCCAGACCGCTGTCGGCGCGGGCCAACGTCGTCGTGGCCCTCGACGGCCTGCCCGCCGGCGCCCACCCGCTCGTCGTCCGCTCGCCGACCCGCACCGACCTGCTCGCCGGGCAGGACCCCGCCGACCCGTGGCGGCACCACCAGGAGCTGGGCCTGGCCCGACGGCTCGCCGGCCGCGGCGCGCCGGTCGTGCCGCCGGCCACGGACGACGACGTGCTGCCCGCCGGCCCGCACCTCGTCGACGGGCTCGTCCTCACGGTGTGGCGGGCAGGCCGCCCGCCCCGGCCGCACGAGCTCACGCCGCAGGCGCTCGGCAGCACGCTGCGCGCCCTGCACGACGCCGGCCGCGGCGACCCGGGGGCCGCGGCGCTGCCGCCGCTCGGCCCCGTCGCCGGCGACCTCGACCTGCTGCTCGCGACCGCCGCCCGGCTGCGGGCCGCCGACCCCGGTCTGCTCGCCCGGCTGCACGAGGCCCGGGCGGCGGTCACGGGGCCGTTGCTCGCCGCCGACCGGACGACGTGGCAGGCCGTCCACGGCGACGCGCATCCCGGCAACGTCCTCGTCCTCGACGGCCGGCTCGTGTGGAACGACCTCGAGGACGCCTGCCTCGCGCCGCCCGCATGGGACCTCGGGACGCTGCGGTCCTCCGCCCGCACCGACGGCGCCGCCGCCCTGCGGGCCTACGCGGCCGCCGGTGGCCCCGTGCCGGACGTCGCGGCCCTGGCCGCGTGGGTGGCCGCCCGGGACCTCCAGCGGGCGGCCTGGACGGCGCTGCGGGCCCGGACCCCGGCCGCGCTGGCCGAGGTGCACGCCCTGCTCGACGGGCTGCTCGCGGCCTGACCCGGCGCTGACCCGGGGCCGCCGGCCGGTCAGGCGGGGGCGAGCCGCAGCACGACGTGCCGCGGGCCCTCTTCGAGGACCGTCGCGACGAGGTCCTCGGCCCAGGCCGCGGCACCGAGCCGTTCCGCGACGGCCCCGAGGGCGAACCGGTCGTCGGCGCGCAGGGTCACGAGGGCGTGCCGGCTGCCGTCCGGTTCGAGCTCGGTCGTCACGTCCGCCGCGACGGCGAGCGCGGCGCCGACGAGCCGGTGCCGCAGGGCGAGCCGGACGGCCCGCCGGGCCAGCGTCGCGACGTCCTCCCGGACGACGTGCGGCGGCTCGACGTCGTGCGCGGGCGGTGCGCCGAGCGCGGTCCGGACCGCCTCGACGTGGCCGAGCCGGAACCAGTCGCCGGCACCGGCCCGCAGCAGGGTCGCCGCCCCCGGCCCGTCGTCGTCCTGCACGAGCCCGGCCAGGCCCCGGACGACGGCCACCGGGACGCCCTCGAGCTTGCCCTTGACGAGGTCCGCCGCGGAGGCGACCTCGTCGGCGACCGCCCGCACCGTGACCTCGAGCGGGTTGCCGTACGCGTCGGTCGCACCGCGCAGGTCGTCGGTGACGGCGAGCCCGGCCGCCCCGATCGCGGCGTCGACCTGCCCGTCGCGCCAGGGCCGGCCGAGGGTGTCGGTGACGACGACGGCGAGCCGGAGCCCGGTGCGCGCCCGCAGCCCGGCGCGCAGGGCCCGCGCCGAGCCGTCCGGGTCGGCGGGGAGCAGGAGCACGGTGCCGAGCGCGACGTTGCTCGCGTCGACGCCGGCGGCGGCCATGACCGGGCCGGAGCGGGACTCGACGATCCGGGTCGTCCCGCGGGGTGTGCGGCGTTCGGCGACGACCCGCAGGGTCTGCGCCGCGACGGCGCCGTCCCGGGAGGCCGCGGCGACCGTGCGGCCCTCGGCCTTCGCGACGACCTTGCTCGCGACGACGAGGACGTCCCCGTCGCGCAGGTCGGTGCCGGTGGCGACGACGAGCGCCGCGAGGTCGTCCCCGGCGGCCACCTCGGGCAGCCCGTGGACCGGGTGGATCTCGAGCACCGTCACGTCGGGCCTCCGGCTCGCGCGGGCCGGCCGGTCAGGCCGCGGGCGACGCGGCGAGCGCGGCGGCGAGGTCGAGGGCNGTGTGCGGCGTTCGGCGACGACCCGCAGGGTCTGCGCCGCGGCCTCCCGGGGCGGCGCCGGCGATCTGCGCGGCGGCGGCGACGTCCGTCATGAGCAGCGGCCGGGCCCGGACGGCGGGGCGCCCGTCGGCGCCCGGCCCGACCGTGCCCTCGTCGGAGGTGTCGACGAGCCAGCCGTCGAGGAAGTCCGCGTAGAGCCCGGCGACCGCGGCGGCCGACGTCTCGACGCCGATCGCCGTGAGGCACGCGTCGGCCATCCCGCGGACGGGGGCGCCGCCGACGATGGGGGAGACCCCGACCACGGGGGCCCGGGTGCCGCGCAGGGCGTCCCGGACGCCGGGCACCCCGAGGATCGTCCCGATCGAGACGACCGGGTTGCTCGGCGGCAGCAGGACGACGTCCGCCTCGCGGAGCGCCTCGAGGACGCCCGGCGCGGGCCGGGCCTGCTCGATGCCGACCGCGAGGATCTGCCGGGCGGGCACCGCGGCGTGCAGCCGGACCCACCACTCCTGGAAGTGGATCGCCCGCCGGCCGCCCTCGGCCTCCTCGTCGTCCACGACGACGTGGGTCTCGACCCGGTCGTCGCTCATCGGCAGCAGCCGCACGCCGGGCTTCCAGCGGTCGCAGAGCGCCGCGGTCACCTCGGACAGCGGCATGCCCTGGCCGAGCAGCCGGGTGCGCACGACGTGGGTCGCGATGTCGCGGTCCCCGAGGGTGAACCAGTCCGGTCCCTGGCCGTACGCCGCGAGCTCCTCGGCGACGGTGAAGCGCTCGTCCTCGCGGCCCCAGCCCTGGCCCTCGTGGATCCCGCCGCCGAGGGTGTACATCACGGTGTCGAGGTCCGGGCAGACCCGCAGGCCGTGCAGCGTGACGTCGTCCGCGGTGTTCCCGACGACGGTCACCTCGTGCGGCGAGCCGTCCGTCGGGACGGAGTCGAGGTGGTGGAGCAGGCCGCGCAGGAAGCGCGCGCCGCCGATCCCTCCGGCGAGGGCCGTGATTCGCATGGTGGGATCCTTCCAGGGCATTCTTGGGGACGCCGAGCGGGGGCTCACGGTGCGGTGACGCGGGGTGCTTCCGGCATGCTGTTCGTGATCTTCGCTGGTCAGAGGGGGGTCAGCGGGGTCCGGCGGCCGGGAGCGGGGGCGACCGGGAGCGGTCCCAACCGTGGCTGTCGATCACCCCGGGGGACGAATCGGACAGATCGGTTTGTGTGAATACCACCGTCTCGCTTGACGTAGCGGGTGCGACACACATGTAATTTCATCGGTGTGAGTTTACGGAATCACATACAGTGAGCACGTGGTCACACTACGCTTTCGGCCGTCGGGGCGGTCGGTGGGCGGCTGCAACGGGATCGGTGCGGGTCCCGGGGTGGTGCCCATCTGCTGAACCGGCCGGGACGCAGTTCCTCCGGCGGCCGGGCGGGCTTTCCGCAGGGTCGTCCGTGAGGCCGTGCGGACCGTGGGCAGAGCACGGCGGCTCGGGGCGTCGCACGGGTGCGTTTGCGCAGGTAGTGAACGGGTAGGGCCGGCTCGCGCCGGTGGCAGGACGGCGGCGACGCCGGGTACGTCAGCACGACCGGCACGACCAGCACGACGAACAGCAGAACAGGGCACGCCCGGAGCGGGGCGTGCTCCGTGTGGGGGGACGAGCCCCTCAAGGGGCCAGGGTCGAGGAGGGCGCCAGGTGCACGAGCTCGTGGCGATTTCGATGGTGGGAAGCTCTGCGGCGGACGAAGCCGCTGCCGAGCTGGAGTGGCAGGAGCGGGCGCTGTGCGCCCAGACGGATCCGGAGGCGTTCTTCCCGGAGAAGGGTGGTTCCACGCGCGAGGCCAAGCGGGTCTGCATGTCCTGCGAGGTCAGGGTCGAGTGCCTCGACTACGCGCTGGCGAACGACGAGCGGTTCGGCATCTGGGGCGGGCTCTCCGAACGGGAGCGGCGCCGGGTGAAGAAGCGCGCCGTCTGACGCCGCACGAGCCGGGCCGGGGGCCCGGCCCTTCGTGATCCTCCAGCCCGTTCTCCGGGCGTGACCTGCACAGCAAGTCGCCGCTCCTCCGCGTGTCCTCGCCGCCCGGGCCGCCACCCGGTGTGACCCTCGACCCGTGACCCTCGACACCGGAGCCGGCCCCGGCGTCGCCCTCCCGCGATCCGCCGGGCATCCCGCGGACCTCGACACCGACGCCACGAGGGCTCTCGCCCTCGTCACCGTCGACCCCTTCACGGGTGCGGCGCGTGCCGTCCGCAGCCCCGTCCCCGCCCCGCCCGCGGCCCTCGCGCCGACCGGACGGGTCGCCCCTCGCCCGCGCGTCACCGCCGTCCTCGTGAGCCGGGACGGGGAGCAGCGCCTCGCGCGGACTCTCGCCGCCGTCGCCGCCCAGACCCGGCGCCCGGACCTCCTCGTCGCCGCCGACACCGGATCGGCCGACCGCAGCACGGCGATGCTCGCCACCGCCACGCCGCACGTGCTGCGGCTGGGACGCAAGGCGTCCTTCGCGGACGCCGTCCAGGGTGCCGTCGCGGCGCTCGTGGCCCGCACCACGGTCCGGGAGGACCCGCGTCCGGAGCCGGGCGGCGCGGGTGCCGCCGGGGCCGACGGCACGGCGACCGGCCAGCGCGAGGGGGAGGGCCGCGGCCAGCAGACCACCGAGTGGCTGTGGCTGCTCCACGACGACGGCGCACCCGCACCGGACGCCCTCGCCCGGCTCCTCGAGGCGGTCGAGACCGCTCCGTCCGTCGCCGTCGCGGGCTGCAAGCAGGTCGACTGGGACGACGACCAGCACCTCCTCGACGTCGGCTTCACGACCTCCACGCTCGGGGCCCGGGTCACCGGCCTCGACCCGCGCGAGGTCGACCAGGGCCAGCACGACGCGCGCAGCGACGTCCTCGCGGTGTCCACCGCCGGGATGCTCGTCCGCCGCGACGTCTGGCAGGCCCTCGGTGGCCCGGACCCGCTGCTCGCGCACGCCCGCGACGACGTCGACCTGTGCCACCGGGTCCGGCTCGCGGGGCATCGGGTCGTCGTCGTGCCGGGCGCCGTCGTCGCGCACGCCGGGTCCGGACCGGCGGGGGAGCCGTCGTCCGGTCGCTCCTGGTACCGGGCCGACCGGCGGGACGCGCTCCACCTGCGGCTCGCCGGCGCGCACGCCGGTCTCGTCCCGGTGCTGTGGCTGTGGACGGCGCTCGCGGCGCCGGTGCGGTCGCTGTGGCGGCTCGTCCTCAAGCAGCCCGACCGGGCCGTCGACGAGCTCGTCGCCGCGGCGGTCGTCCTCGCGACGCCCCGGCGCTGGTTGCGCTCCCGGGCCCGGACCCGGCGGGCCCAGACCGTCCCGCGGGACACCCTCAAGCCGCTCCTCGCGACCCGCCGGGCGATCGTCCGGCGGCACCGGGACGCCCTCGCCGCCTGGGCCGCCGCGACGTTGTCCGTCGAGGCGCCCGCCGGGGTCCCGACGGCTGCGACGTCCGTTCCGACGTCCGCTCCGACGTCCGCTCCGACGGCTGCTCCGACGGCCGGGGAGGGCCCCGACCCGGTGGCCGCTCCGCGACCGGGCTGGGGCCGGCGCCGGCTCCAGCGGCTCCTCGCCGTCCGCGCGGTCGCGCCGGCGGTCTCCGGGGCCCCGACGCTCGCGGAGGTCGTCGACGCCGACCGCGGCCGGGTCACGACGGAGCCCGACGGGGACGGCGGCGCGACGCCGGACGGTGCCGCTGAGGACCACCCCGCGGCCGGACCCACGACGGACGCGCCGACCGGCGAGGCGACCAGTGAGGCGACCGACGAGTCGACCGACGACGCGACGGTCACCGAGGACGCCACCGCGCACGCCACCGGCGGCGCGGCCCCGGACGACGCGCCGGTCGACGCCTCGGCCGACGGGCCGGACCCGGCGGCC
>NZ_MWLL01000059.1 GCF_002198675.1 Kineosporia sp. R_H_3
GGCGTCCCCTGGTACGACACGTACGCGACGTCGGACGGCGGCTGGGTCGCCGTCGAGCCCGAGCGTCGTCATGAGCAGCGCGAAGAACTGCGGTTCGAGGGCGCCGACGGCGACCCAGCCGCCGTCCGACGTCGCGTACGTGTCGTACCAGGGGACGCCGCCGTCGAGGAGGTTCTCCCCCGGCGGCCGGCTCCAGAACCCGGCGGCCCGCAGCCCGTGGACGAACGTCATGAGCAGCGAGGCGCCGTCGACCATCGCCGCGTCGACGACCTGGCCGCGGCCGGAGACGCTGCGCTCGTGCAGGGCGGCGAGCACCCCGACGACGAGGAGCATCCCGCCGCCGCCGAAGTCGCCGACGAGGTTGATCGGGGCCTGCGGCGCCGAACCGCTGCGGCGCAACGGCTCGAGCGCGCCGGCCAGGGCGATGTAGTCGATGTCGTGCCCGGCCCGCGCGGCGAGCGGGCCGTCCTGTCCCCAGCCGGTCATCCGGGCGTAGACGAGCCCGGGGTTGCGGGCCAGGCACTCCTGCGGGCCGATGCCGAGCCGCTCGGCGACGCCGGGCCGGAACGGGTCGACGAGGACGTCGGCCGCCGCCGCGAGGTCGAGGACGGCGGCCACGCCGGACGGCGACTTGAGGTCGACCTCCGTGCGGCGCCGGTTGCGCCCGAACGGGTCCGGCAGGAACGTGCCGCCCGCGCGGTCGACCCGGACGACGTCCGCGCCGAGGTCCCCGAGGACCATGCAGCCGAACGGCGCCGGCCCGATCCCGGCGAGCTCGACGACCCGGAGCCCGGCGAGCGGGCCTGCGCTCACGCGGCCCCCGCCGGGGCGCTCTCCCGCTCCGCGCGCTCGACGAGCGAGGCCGGCGGCGCGAACCGCGCACCGTACGCCGCCTCGAGCTCGCGGGCCCGGGCGACGAACCCGGCGACACCTCCGGCGTAGCCCTCGACGTACTGCAGGACGCCGCCGGTCCACGCCGGGAAGCCGATGCCGAGGATCGAGCCGATGTCGCCCTCCTCCTTGGTGCGGAGCACGCCCTCGTCGAGGCAGCGGACGGCGTCCACGGCCTCGGCGAAGAGCATCCGCTCCTGGAGGTCGCCGAACGGCACGCCGTTCGTCGCCTCCTCGGCGGAGCGGGCACCGGCGTTCGCGCCGAACTCGGCGAACAGGCCCGGCCACAGCCGCAGCCGGGCGCCGTCCTCGCCGTACTCGTAGAAGCCGGCCTTCCCGGCGCGGCCCGGGCGACCGAGCGCGACGAGCCGGTCGACGACGGCCTTCGACGGGCTGTCGGCGACCGTGTGACCCGCTGCCGCGGCGGCCTTCTCGGTCTGCGTCCGGATGTGCTGCATGAGCGTCAGGCTCACCTCGTCGGCGAGCGCGAGCGGCCCGGTCGGGTAGCCGGCCTGCAGCGCCGCCTGCTCGACCGACTGCGGGTGCACGCCCTCGGCGACCATCGCGACCGCCTCGTCCATGAAGCGGCCGATGACCCGGCTCGTGAAGAAGCCGCGCGAGTCGTTGACGACGATCGGCGTCTTGCGGATCTGCTGGGCGTAGTCGAACGCACGGGCGAGCGCCTCGTCACCGGTCGACGCCCCGACGACGATCTCGAGCAGCGGCATCTTGTCGACGGGCGAGAAGAAGTGCAGCCCGATGAAGTCGCCCTGCCGCTGGACCCCGGTCGCGAGGTCGGTGATCGGCAGCGTCGAGGTGTTCGAGGCGATGAGCGCGTCCGGCGCGACGACCTTCTCGACCTCGGCGAGCACGGTCTTCTTGAGCGCCGGGTCCTCGAAGACGGCCTCGACGACGAGGTCGCAGCCGGCGGCGTCCGCCATGTCGGCGGTCGGGTGGATCCGGGCGAGGACGGCGTCCGCCGCCTCCTGCGTCGTCCGGCCGCGCTGCACCGCCTTGGCGAGGAGCTTCTCGCTGTACGCCTTGCCCTTCGCGGCGGACTCGGGCGTCACGTCCTTGAGGACGACCTCGATACCGGCCTGGGCGCTGACGTACGCGATGCCGGCGCCCATCATCCCCGCACCGAGGACGACGACCTTGCGGACCGGCCGCTGGGGCACGTCCTTCGGCCGGCTCGCACCGCCGGCGATCGACTGCATGGAGAAGAAGAAGGCCTTGATCATGTTCGTCGACACCTGGCCGCAGAGCAGCTCGACGAGGTAGCGGGTCTCGATGGCGAGCGCGGTGTCGACGTCGACCTGCGCGCCCTCGACGGCCGCCGCGAGGATCGCCTTCGGGGCCGGCATCGGCGCCCCCTTGAGCCGCTTGCGCAGGTTCGCCGGGAACGCGGGCAGGTTCGCCGCGAACGACGGCGTGGACGGCGTCCCGCCGGGGATCCGGAAGCCCTTGACGTCCCAGGGCTGGGACGGCGCCGGGTTGGCCGCGATCCATGCGCGGGCCGCGGCCATCATCTCCTCGGGCGTCGCGACGACCTCGTCGACGAGCCCGACCTCCTTGGCCTGGGCCGGCCGCAGCTGCTTGCCCTCGAGCAGCACGGACATGAGGGCGTTCGCGATGCCGAACATCCGCACCGTGCGGGTCACGCCGCCCGCGCCCGGGAGCAGCCCGAGGGTCACCTCGGGGAACCCGAAGCGGGCCTTCGGGTTGTCGAGCGCGACTCGGTGGTGGCAGGCGAGCGCGATCTCCAGGCCGCCGCCGAGCGCGGACCCGTTGAGCGCGGCGACGACCGGCTTGCCGAGCCGCTCGAGACGGCGCAGCACGGCCTTCATGCCGTCGACGCTCTCGGTGAGGGCCGCGGCGTCCGCGGGGCCCGCCCCGACCATGAGCTTGAGGTCGCCGCCGGCGAAGAAGGTCTTCTTGGCGCTCGTGACGACGACACCGGTGATGCCGTCGCGCCCGGCCTCGAGCCGGGCGACCGTGGCCGCCATCGACCGGCGGTAGGTGTCGTTCATCGTGTTCGCGGACTGGCCCGGGTCGTCGAGGGTGAGGACGACGACGCCGTCCTCACCCTGCTCCCAGCGGATCGCGGGGCTGTCCTGGCTGCTGCCGTGGGTGGAGCCGTCGTGCTGCGTCACGTCTCAGACCCTCTCGATGATGGTGGCGACGCCCATGCCGCCGCCGATGCACAGGGTGACCAGGGCCCGGCGCGCGTCACGGCGCTCGAGCTCGTCGACGACGGTGCCGACGAGCATCGCGCCCGTCGCGCCGAGCGGGTGGCCCATGGCGATGGCGCCGCCGTTGACGTTGACCTTCTCGGGGTCGAGCCCGAGGTCCTTGGTGAACTTGAGGACGACGGACGCGAACGCCTCGTTGATCTCGAAGAGGTCGATGTCGTCGACCGTGAGCCCGGCGGTCGCCAGCGCCTTGCGGCTCGCGGGTGTCGGGCCGGTGAGCATGATCGTCGGGTCGGCGCCGCTCACCGCGGTCGCGACGACCCGGGCCCGCGGGGTGAGGCCGAGGTCGGCCCCGACCTGCTCGCTGCCGACGAGCACGAGCGCGGCGCCGTCGACGATGCCCGAGGAGTTGCCCGCGGTGTGGACGTGGTCGATCTTCTCGACCCAGTGGTACTTCTGGAGCGCGACGGCGTCGAAGCCGCCCATCTCCCCCATCGCGGCGAACGCGGGCGGCAGCGTGCCCAGGCCCTCGATCGACGTCTCGGGCCGCATGTGCTCGTCGTGGGCGAGGATCTCCAGGCCGTTGCGGTCGCGGACCGGGACGACCGAGCGCGCGAAGTGCCCGCCCGCCCAGGCCTTCGCGGCCCGCTCCTGGGAGCCGAGCGCGTAGAGGTCGACGTCGTCGCGGGTGAACCCCTCGAGGGTCGCGATGAGGTCGGCGCCGATGCCCTGCGGGACGAACGACGTGTCGTAGTTCGTCTCGGGGTCCATCGCCCACGCACCGCCGTCAGAGCCGATGGGCACCCGGGACATCGACTCGATGCCGCCGGCGACGACGAGGTGGTCCCAGCCCGAGCGGACCTTCTGGGCGGCGAGGTTCACCGCCTCCAACCCGCTGGCGCAGAAGCGGTTGAGCTGCACGCCCCCGACGGTGTCGGGCAGCCCGGCGGCGATCCCCGCCGTCCGGGCGATGTCCGCGCCCTGGTCGCCGACCGGGGACACGACGCCGAGCAGGACGTCGTCCAGCCGGTCGGTGTCCAGGCCGGGGTTGCGCTCGCGCAGCGCGTCGATGAGCCCGACGACGAGCGTCACGGGCTTGACCCCGTGCAGGGAGCCGGTCGCCCGGCCCTTGCCGCGCGGCGTCCGCAGCGCGTCGTAGATGTAGGCCTCGGTCATCGCTTCTCCCTGTTCCGGAACGGTTCTGGGGCCTCAGAGCGCACGGGCGACGAGCTCCTTCATGATCTCGTTCGACCCGGCGTAGATCTTCTGCACCCGCGCGTCGGCGTACATCCGCGCGATCGGGTACTCGGTGGTGTAGCCGTAGCCGCCGAACAGCTGCAGGCACTTGTCGACGACGGTGCACTGGCTGTCGGTGAGGTGGAACTTCGACAGCGCCGCGGTCGCGACGTCCAGCTCGCCGGCGAGGTGCCGGACGACGCAGTCGTCGGCGAAGGTGCGCCCGGAGCGCGCGAGCGCGAGGCACTCGGCGAGCACGAAGCGGGTGTTCTGCTGCTCGAAGAGCGGCTTGCCGAAGGCCATCCGCTCCTTGGTGTACGCCACCGTCAGCTCGACGGCGCGCTCCATGGCCGCGACGGCGGTGACGCCGATGACGAGCCGCTCCTGCGGGAGCTGCTGCATCATCTGGACGAAGCCGAGCCCCTCGGCCGGGCCGAGCAGGTTCGCGGCCGGCACCCGCATCCCGTCGAAGAACAGCTCCGCGGTGTCGTTGCCCTGCAGGCCGAGCTTGTCGAGCTTGCGCCCGCGCCGGAAGCCCGGGACGTCGTCGCCGAGCTCGCAGACGAGCAGCGAGATGCCCTTGGCGCCCGCGGAGGTGTCGGTCTTCACCGCGAGGATCAGCAGGTCGGCGAGGATCCCGTTGGTGATGAACGTCTTCGAGCCGGTGACGACGTACTCGTCGCCGTCCCGCTCGGCCCGGGTGCGCAGCGCCTGGAGGTCCGAGCCGCCGCCCGGCTCGGTCATCGCGATCGCACCGACCGTCTCGCCGCTGCACAGCCCTGGCAGCCAGCGCTGCTGCTGCTCGGGCGTGCCGTAGGCGAGCAGGTAGCCGGGGATGATCCCGTTGTGGACCCCGAGCCCGAGGGTCGACTCACCGCTGCGGACCTGCTCCTCGAGGACGACGGCCTCGTGCGCGAACGTGCCGCCCCCGCCGCCGAGGTGCTCGGGCACGGACGGGCAGAGCAGCCCGAGCCGACCGGCGGCGAGGTAGTCCGCCCGGTCGGGGTGGCCCTGCGCGAGGAGGCGCTCCTCGTGCGGCATGACCTCCTTGGTGAAGAAGGTGCGCGCGAGGTCGGCGAGGTCGTCGTGCTCCTGGGTGCGCCACGGCGAGCGGACGGCGAGCGGCGCCGGCGCCCGGCGACCCGCCCCCGTGGGCGCAGCACCTGCGTGCGTGTCGACTGCCATGGCGGGGGTCCCTCCGTCGCGACTGCTCCCAGGCTCGCCCCGAAGCATCACCCGCTTGTTGGCAACCTGTCAACAACCCTCGAGCAGCGTCAGAGCAGGCCGGCGTCGTGGACGCGGATCGCGATCTGGACCCGGTTCGCGGCGTCGAGCTTGGCGAGCAGCGCGGTGACGTAGGACTTCACCGTGGCGACCGACAGGTAGAGCTCGCCGGCGATCTCGGCGCTCGTCAGGCCGCGGCCGATCGCGACGGCCACCTGGCGCTCGCGCTCCCCGAGCCCGTCGAGCTGCGCCCGGGCCGCCTCGCCGCGGCCGGAGCCGCCGGCCGTCGCGACGGCGGCCATCACGGTCCGGGCCACGGACGGCGAGAGCATCGGCTCCCCGGCGTGCACCCGGTGCACGGCGGTGAGGATCTGCTCCGGCGGGGTGTCCTTGAGCAGGAAGCCGCTCGCCCCGGCGCGGACCGCCGCCAGCACCGTCTCGTCGGCGTCGAAGGTCGTGAGGACGACGACCGCGGGCGGCCGGGGCCCGGCCACCAGGTGCGCGGTGGCGGTGATGCCGTCCTCGCGGGGCATCCGGACGTCCATGAGAACGACGTCCGGGTGCAGCGACGCCGCCGCGGCCCGGGCCTCGACGCCGTCGGCCGCCTCGCCGACGAGCTCGACCCGAGGGTCGGCACCGAGCACGAGGCGCAGCGCCGACCGGACGAGCGGGTCGTCGTCCACGACGAGCACCCGCACCCGGTCGGTGTCCGGGCCGTTCCCGCGGTCAGTCATGGTCCTCCGTCGCCGGCCACGGCAGCAGCACCCGCAACGACCAGCCGCCGTCCGCCGTCCGCCCGGACTCCATCCGACCACCGGCGAGCGAGGCCCGCTCCGCGAGGCCCACGAGACCGAGCCCGGAGCCGCCCGGTGCCCCGGCGCCGACCGCTACGACGATCGAGGCGCCGTTGCGGACCTCGACCTCGAGGTCGTCGCCGGGGCGGCCGGTCACCCGCACGGTCACCGCGGCACCCGGGGCGTGCTTGCGGGCGTTGGTCAGGCCCTCCTGCACGACGCGGTAGACGTGCCGCCCGAGCGGCGCGGGCGGCTCGCCGTCCAGCCGGGTCTCCAGGTCGACCGGGCCCGCCGTCCGGGCCTGGTCGACGAGGTCGGCGAGGTCGGCGACGGTCGGCTGCGGCGGCCGGCCCGCGTCGCTGTCGCGCAGCACCCCGAGCACGCCCCGCAGCTCGTCGAGCGCCTGCCGGGACGCCTCGGCGATGACCCGGGCCTCGCTGCGCACCTCGCCCGGCTCCAGGTCCGCCCGGAAGGCCAGGACCCCCGCGTGCATCGAGACGAGGGAGAGCCGGTGCGCGAGGACGTCGTGCATCTCGCGGGCGATCCGGGCGCGTTCGGCCTCGCGGGCCCGCTCGGCGGCCACGGCCTGCTCCCGGTCGGCCGCCTCGGCGCGCAGCCGCCACGACTCGACGAGCTCGCGGCGTGTGCCGAGGTAGAGCCCCCAGGCGACGAGCCCGCCGACGAGGACGCACAGGAGCGGCAGCAGCAGCCACCACTCCAGCGGGTCCCGGCTGGGGTACACGTACTCGAAGACCATCCCGGCCGAGACGGAGACCAGCGCGACGGGCACGATCTCGCGCCACCGGCGCCGGGTGGCGACCGACACGAGGGTCACCAGGCCGGCCGGCCCGGCGACGCCCGAGACGGCACCGAGCGCGTTCGTCACCAGCGCGACGGTCATCGGGAGACGGCGGTGCAGGAGCAGCAGCCCCAGCGAGAGCGGACCGAGGACGAACACGTCCACGACGAGCAGGAGCGACAGCCGGTCGGACAGGGCGTCCGGGTCGGGCATCTCGGCGAAGACGACGAGGAGCGAGACGACGCCGGCGACCGCCGCCACGAGGACGCGCCACGTGTGGCCCCACCGGGTCAGCGGCGGCTGCCCGGGCGGGCCCGTCGGGGTGGTCGTCATACCCGTCAGCGTAGGAGGGCCCCCGGCGACCCCGGCACCACCGAAGGTCGACCGGGCGGCCGACCTTCGACGCCACCCCGTCGCCGTCCGGGGGTGCCTGCCGGCACGGTCCGGCGGCGAGGTTTGTCGGCATGATCCGACTCGAGAACCTCACCAAGCGGTACGGCGGGTTCACCGCCGTCGACGACGTCACCTTCGAGGCCCGGCCGGGCCTCGTGACCGGCTTCCTCGGCCCGAACGGGGCCGGCAAGTCCACCGCGCTGCGGATGGTCTGCGGGCTCACCCCGCCGACGTCCGGGCGCGTCACCGTGCTGGGCCGCGCCTACCGCGACCTGCCGACGCCGGCCGCGCACGTCGGCACCCTGCTCGACGCCGCCGCGCAGCACGCCGGTCGCACGGGACGCGAGATCCTCACGCTCGCCGCGATCGCCGCCGGCCGGCCGCGCAGCCGGGTCGACGAGATGCTCGACCTCGTCGGCCTCACCGCCGACGAGTCCCGACGCCGGGTGCGGCACTACTCGCTCGGGATGCGGCAGCGGCTCGGGATCGCGCACGCCCTGCTGCCCGACCCGCAGGTGCTCGTGCTCGACGAGCCGGCGAACGGGCTCGACCCGCAGGGCATCCACTGGATGCGCACGCTGCTCGCCGGGCTCGCCGCGCAGGGCCGGACGGTCCTGCTCTCGTCGCACCTGCTCCACGAGGTCGAGCTCGTCGCCGACGAGCTCGTCCTCATCGGCCGCGGCCGGATCGTCGCCCAGGGCAGCAAGACCGCCCTGCTCGCCGGGACCGGTTCGGTCGCGACCACTCCGGAGCCGCGGCGTCTCGCCGAGGCGCTCTCCCGCGCGGGGGTCACGGTGCGCGCCGTCGACGGCGACGTCGTGTCCGCCGAGGCGGACGGCGGCCGGGTCGCCCGGGTGGCGCTCGACGCCGGGCTCCTCGTCACGGACCTGCGCCCGGCGCAGGGCGCCCGGCTCGAGCAGCTGTTCCTCGAGCTCACCGGCAGCGCCGACCGGTCGGCGGTGGCGGCATGAGCGCGACCCCGACCCGGACGGCGGCCCCCGCGAAGGCGGCCGCCGG
>NZ_MWLL01000006.1 GCF_002198675.1 Kineosporia sp. R_H_3
TGCTGGCACTGCCGGGCCGCGGCCGCCCGCCCCGCGGCCGCGACCCGGCAGTGCCAGCAGCCCGTGCAGTGTGCCGGCACCGGTGACCGCGGCCACCGCCGCGGCGGCCCACAGCGCGCCGGCCCGCGTCGGGTCCGCCGACGTCGCGGTGACCGCGGCCACGACGGAGAACGCGACGAAGCCGGCTCCCCCGGCCCAGCGCCGCGTCCGGGCGAGCAGGCCCACCCCTGCGCCGAGCCCGAGGGTCGTGAGCACGACGCCGACGACGAGCGCGGTCTTGTCGTGCCGTCCGAAGACGGCGACCGCGACGTCCTTGAGCGAGCCTGCGGCGAGGTCGACGAACCAGGACCCGACGTCACCGACCAGCGAGCCGCCGACGGTGAGCACGGCGGTGGTCAGCTCGCCGGCGCCCAGGGCCGTGCACGCCGCGGCGACGCCGGCGACCGCGGGGTACCACCGGGCCACCGTCGTGGTGCTGTCGCCGACCGGCGTCGTGGCCGGGGCTGCGGTCGAGGTCATGGCCTCACACTCGGCCGTCGCGGAACGGCGATCCATCGTTCCGGCGGTTCGGTAAGGCTTCCGTAACGGCCGGCAGCGCAGGCGGGTCAGCGTGCGGCGGGCAGCGCGAGCTCGAAGCGGCAGCCGGCGCCGCAGCGCGGGGTCACGTCGACCTCACCGCCGTTCGCCCGGGCCAGCCCGCGGGCGATCGCGAGCCCCAGCCCGCCGCCGACGTCCGAGGCAGGGGTGCGGGAGCGGTTCGCCCGCCAGCCCGGCTCGAACAGCCGCGCCACGTCCTCGGCCGGGATGCCGCCGCAGCAGTCCTCGACCCCGACGACGACCCGGCCGTCGCACGCGACGACGTCCACGAGGACACGCCCGCCGGCCGGGGAGTAGTGGACGGCGTTGGCCACGAGGTTGGACAGCACCCGGGTGACGGTCCGCGGGTCGACCCGGACGGGCGACACCCCTTGCGGCGGAGCGAGTTCCACGAGGACCCCCCGCCGCCGCGCGGCGGGTGCCACGACGTCCACGGCGCCGTGGGCGAGCTCGGCGAGGTCGACCGTCATCGCGTCGAGGGTGAGTGCGCCGGCCTGGATGCGGGACAGCTCGAAGAGGTCGTCGACGAGCAGCCCGACCCGGTCCACCTCGTGCAGGATCCGCTGCAGGTAGACGTCAGGGTGGGGCGCGAGGCCGTCCTCGAGGGCCTCGGCCATCGCGCGGATGCCCGCGAGCGGCGTGCGCAGGTCGTGGCTCACCCACGCGACCAGCTCGCGCCGTGACTGTTCCAGTGCGTCGCGTTGGATGCGTCCGCGGGTGAGTCGGTCGGCGGCCTCGACGAGGTCGTCGTCGATCGCGGCGAGCTCCGCGAGCCGGGGACGGTCCGGTCCGGCACCGGGAGGCGTCGGCGCGTCGAGGTGTGCGACTGCCGCCGCGCGGGTGCGCAGTCCGGTGACGTCCCGGACGACGGTACGCCCGGCGGCGACCGCGACCCCTAGCGCGATCGGGGTCACCACGACGGCGAGCTGCGCGACCACCGCGAGGTCGTGGTCCGACAGGAACATCGCCCGCGCGGCGCCGACCAGCCCGGCGACCAGGGAGCCCACCGCCACCGCCGCCACCCCGGCGAGGTCGGTCCGCACGGAGCGGCGCGGCAGGAACCGCAACGCGAGCAGGCCGGCGAGACCGACCGCACCCGACCACGCCAGGCCGAGCAGCGCCACCTGAACGGGCGCCGGCAGCGTCACAGGCCGGCCCACCGGTAGCCGACGCCCCACACCGTGACGAGCAGCGCGGGAGCGGCGGGGTCCGCCTCGACCTTCTCGCGCAGCCGCCGGATGTGGACGGTGACGGTCCCGGTGTCGCCGAAGTCCCAGCCCCACACCTCGCGGAGCAGCTGCTCACGACCGAACGTCTGACCGGGGTGCGCCATGAGCTGGACCAGCAGGTCGAACTCCCGCGTCGCCAGCGGGACGGGTGCGCCGGCGCGTTCCACCGTCCGCGCCGACAGGTCTACCACCAGCCCGCCGCTGACGATGCGCCGCACGCCGACGGCCCGCACCGGGTCCCCGGCCCGCCGTTCCGGGACCCGCGGCACGGACCGCCGCAGCACCGCCTCCACGCGCAGCACGAGCTCGCGCGGGCTGAACGGCTTGACGACGTAGTCGTCGGCGCCGGACTCGAGACCGGCCAGCCGGTCGGCCTCGTCCCCGAGCGCGGTGAGCAGCACCACCGGGAGGTCGGGCCGGGCCTCGCGCAACCGCACGCAGACCTCGAGCCCGCCCAGCCCCGGGAGCATCACGTCGAGCACGACGAGGTCGGGCGGAAGCCGGCGCGCCATCTGCAGCGCCGTCACGCCGTCCGCAGCACGACGGACCGTGTGACCGGCGCGGGTGAGGTACCCGGCGACCACCTCGGAGATCGTCGGGTCGTCCTCGACGACGAGGACGACGGACCCGCCGTCGGCTGGAGCGGATCGGGCGTCCACGCTCCCGCGCCGCACCGGCGGACCTGGCACCTCAGGTGCCTTCGGGCGGAAGGAAACCGGAGTCCAGGTCCCACGGCCGGACCGGCGAGTTCTCCACGAGCCAGGTCTGGACGGCGTGGTCGGCGCCGGTGAGGACGAGCAGCCCGACCCCGACCAGGACGAGGCCGAAGACCCGCCGGAGGCGGCCGTGCGGGTCGGCCGCCCAGCGCAGCCGCAGCACGGCACGGCGGCCGAACACGCCGATGGCGAGGAGGACGGCGCACAGCCCCGCCGTGTAGGCCAGCAGCAGCACGAGCCCCCGGCCGAAGGACGCCGGCAGCACGGTGACGACGACGTAGGCGTAGAGCGGGCTGCACGACGAGAACACCGGCCCCAGGGCCGCCCCGGTCAGCACGTCACCGAGCCGGCCCCGGTGCCGCCGCGCCGCGACCAGGCCGCCCGCGGACCGCTCGTTCAGGCCGAGCCGGCCCGACACGCCCTCCCACAGGCCCGGCCACGTCTGGGTCGCACCGATCGCGACGAGCAGGCCACCGCTGAGGACCTGCCACACCTCGCGGGGCACGCCGATGAAGGCGGTGGTGCCCTTGAGCAGCAACGTGAACGCGATGACGGAGGCACCGAGGCCGGCCGTCACCGCGAGGGCGCGTGACAGTCCGCGATCGGGCCCGTCGGCGTCCACGGGGCGACCGGCCACCAGGGGTGCCGGCACGGCCGGCACCGCCTGTACCGGCGACACCTGCGGCACGGCGGTCCGGCCGACGATGACGGGAAGCAGCGGCAGGACGCACGGGGCGAGCGTGGTGAGCATGCCCGCGACGACAGCCCCGAGGACGAGCAGCACGTCAGACGGCCCGCTTCGAGATCTCTGCGGCGCTGTGGGTCCCGGTCCACTTCGCCCGTTCGGCGCCGTCCGGACCGACGGCGACGAAGGTGTGCTGCTGGGTGATGCCGTACTTCGCCCGCAGGTCGGTCTCGGTGTCGAAGTCGACCTTGACGACGGTCAGGTCGGCCGGGATCGACGCCGGGTCCTCGGTGAGGTTCTTCTCCGTGAGACGGCAGTTCGGGCACCAGGACGCGTGGAAGAACAGCACGACGCGGCCGTCGGCGTAGGCCGTCGGGTCCTTCCTGTACGTCGCGTAGTCCACGTAGCTGCCCGCGCCTGCGGGGTCGGCGGCGGCGGGCTGGGATGACTGCGCGGCGGGCTGTGATGCCGGGGTGGTCACCGCCGCGGGAGCCGGGGCCGCCGCGTCGGCTCCGCCGCAGGCCGTCAGGGCCAGCAGGGCGATCCCGCATGCAGCGGTCCACGAGGTGCGCCAAGGGGTCATGGCGCCAGTCTGGTCGGTCGGACGGCGGAATTCCTTACGGATGCCTGACGGCGACTTCAGCCCGCCCTCACACGTGACCTGTCCCTCAGGAGTCGCCGGGCCAGCCGTGTGGCTGCTGGCTGGGACGGTCGTCGGCGGTGACGGTGTGCCGGCCGGCGCGCTTGCGCTCGTACATGCCCGCGTCGGCGCTGGCCAGAGCGGTCTCCAGCGTCGCGTCGGGAGCGACGGGAGCGATCCCTACCGAGGCGGACACTTCGACGGTCCGGCCACCGGGCAGCGGCAGCGGCACTCCCGACAGGCTGGCCTGGATCCGTTCGGCGGCCGACAGGTCACCCGGCGGGAGCAGCACCACGAACTCGTCGCCGCCCAGTCGCCCGGTGAGTCCTGGCGCGCCGACCTCCCGCAGGATCCGGGCGATGGCCTGCAGCACCTGGTCACCTGCCGCGTGCCCGTGCAGGTCGTTGACCGCCTTGAACCGGTCCACGTCCACGAGGACCAGGACCCCGCCGTGCTGCAGCGCGGTCGTCGCCTGCTCGATGAACCCTCGTCGGTTGAGCACCGCGGTCAAGGCATCGTGCGTCGCCTGGTACACCAGGTCGCGCTGCAGTGCCTCCCGCCGCTCGACCTCGTTTCGCAGATCCTCGTTCGCCTCGTGCAACTTGTGCGAGAGGCGCAGCCGAGGGACCGTCGTGAGAGGCGCCACCACGGCCGGCAGCACGAGCGGTGCCAGATACGCGATGTGGTGGGCGGCCCCGGCCGGGAACGTGATGTCGAAGATCCGGTACACGGAGGCGCACACGGCCCACGAGATCGACGCGTTGACGACCACCACCTGCACGGTCACGATGACCACGTTCCACCCGGACGGCTCGGACCAGGCGCGCTTCAACCGGGCGAGTAGCCGCATGCTCGGGGATCGGCCGCCGGACGGCACTCCTTGAGGGTCCGTACCGGTGACTCGAACCGAGAACCCGCCGGGATCTGCAACGCCACGGTCCCGCTGGGGGCTGTTGATGGCGATGGTGGCTGAGCGCAGCGGCCGGAGCCGGCGGACGACGTTGCGCAGCGCAGGCAGGTCAACTGCCTCCAGGTCCTGTGCCCCCGAGAGGGCGCACCTGTCGGGAGGAGCCGCCTGCTCCGGTCCGCGAGGTGGTGGGGGACGGCGTGGCCGCAGATCTGCGGCCCGAGCCAGAGTTCTTGACCCAGAGGAAGAATCCTCCTCCCCGGCCCTCCGCACCGTCGGCGGCCGACGGTCGCGGGGCGCGGCGTTCGAGCGAGCGGGCGCCATGGTCCCGGACGCCCTCGGTCACGCCGACCTGGCCGACGTCACCACGTGGTGCCACGACCTGCGTGCACAGCTCGGGCTACCTGCACGGCTGTGGACCGAGACCGCTCTACGCGACGGAGAACAGCGGCTACTGAACGCAGGACCCCGACGACGGATCGACCGGGTGACCTTCTGCGACTAGAGGTCGAGCTCGACGGGCACCCGGGCCTCAGCCTGGACCCACCGCCTCAGACGTCGACCCTCCGACGCGTGGCTCTCGGCATCTCCGGCGCCACGCCAGCCGTGCTCCCAGTGGCAGCGCTCCTCGAAGAACCGCTGCCAGGCCCGCAGTTCCTCGACAACGGCATCGGACAGTCCGAGCTCCTCCGGCGTGGCGCCCCACAGGGGCACGTCGCAGCCGTAGTCGTTCATCAGCCGCACGACCATCACCAGCCTCCTGACGCGCTCGCGGTGCGCGATGGGACGTCATGCTGCCCGTCACGGGCCGGACTCGCCTGCGAGACGTGCCGGACGGTGCCCGACGCCGAGGGGCGGGTCGTGCGTCAGCCCTCGATGCAGTAGTGGACCTGGGTGTCCTGGGTGACGAACCCGGCGCGCTGGGCGAATCCGAACGCTCCGCTCGAGCTGTCGGCGTCGACCCTGAGGCTGGCCCGTCCGTAACCCTGGTCCTGGGCGGCCCGGAGCGTGTGGGAGATCAAGGCGTGGGCGACGCCGCGCTTCCGGTAGGCAGGTCGCGTGCCGATGACCCCGAGGTACGCGTCGCGGATCCCGGTCGCCGCCGTGTCCGCCTCCCAGCAGACGGTCAGCACGATCCCGGCCGCCGTCCCGGTCCGGACGTCGCGGAGCAGGAAGCTCAGCTCGGGCCGGACGTTCGCGTTCACGGCCCACACCTTCCACTCCTCGGCACCGAGCCGGGCCGAGCCGTCGGTCTGGAAGGCATCGTTGCGGACCGCGCGGAACTCCTCGTCGGTCTCGGCCGTCCAGCCCTCGACCCGCAGGCCGTCGGGGACCGGGGCGACCGGTATGGCGGCGCCGAGCGGATGCCGCATGTGCAGGTTCCAGCGCGTCGCCGTCATGCCCGCCGCACGGTACAGGGCGACCGCCCCGTCGACATGCTCGCCGTAGACGGATTCGACGACCAGCGGGAGCGTGGGGTGGTGCCGCGCGTGCAGCGTCCGGGCGGTCTCCAGCCCGTGGCGGAGGAGCGTCGTCCCGAGTCCCTGACGACGACGGTCGGGGCGGACGGCGCCCGCAGCCTGCGTCCGGTGGACGACCTCGGCCGTCGGCTCGTGGTGGACCGCCGAGAAGCCGAGCATCGTCGGGCCGTCGAACACCGCCAGCGTGGCCGTCGGGAGGTCGATGATCGGCGAGCCCAGTTCATCGGCCGCGTCGTCCACGGTGTACCGCCCCCAGACGTGGTCCTCCGCGTCGACCGCGTTCAGGAGGTCGGCCATCGCCGCGGCGTCGGACACGGCCATCGGCCGCCACGTGAGGTTCGGCGGTTCGGCAGTCATGATCGCAACGCTATGGAGCCCGGGGAGGGCTGTCATCACGATTTCGGGCCTGGCGAAGGAGCGCGGCCGTCGGCCTTGGAAGACGTGCTCCCCGACATCGCTGCCCAGGCAACGGCGTTCACCGCGATCTTGTGCCCCCGAGAGGACTCGAACCTCCGACACACGGTTTAGGAAACCGATGCTCTATCCACTGAGCTACGAGGGCGTTGCTGCTCGGGGCGGGCTCGAGGAGCCTGCGGCCGGGCGGCGCCGGCGGGCCGGCGCGGTGCCAGGTTACCGGACCGGCCGGGGCGGCCGCCCGGGCGTGAGGGTTCGCTCGTTCGGGGGACGGCGGGTACCCGGTGGCGGGAGGATCTCGCCGTGAGTGACGGTGTGGCGGTTCTCCGGGAGCGGTTGGGGCTCGTCGCGGCGCAGAAGGTCGCGGCGCGGCGGTCGTTGCGGCTGTGGCGCGGGCTGTACTGGGCCGCAGGGATCGGGGCGGTGGGGACGGCGGCCGCGGCGGGGGTCAGCGCGCTGGGTGAGATCCTCACGACGGGGTGGGCCGCGGCGTTCGCGGCGATGTCGGCCGTGCTCACCGCGCTCGACAAGTTTCTCAACGCCGGTGACAAGGTGCAGCGGGTGCTGACGCGGCACACCCGGCTCTCCGTCGTGGAGTACGGACTCGCGGCGAAGGTCGTCGACGCGCAGTGGCGGCACGAGGCGCTCGACCCGGCGGACGCCGACCAGGTCAAGGCGTTCGCCGACTGGCTGGACGAGTCGGCGCGGGCCGTCGACGCGGAGGTCGTCGCGGTGTACGAGAAGGCACCCGAGCTCTGACCTCACGACCCCGTGACCGGATCGGTCCGGGACGGGGCCGGTCCGTGCCTGGCCGGCGTCCGGTCGCGCCGCGCAGGCTGAAGGCATGAGCAGAGCATTGATCGTCATCGACGTCCAGGACTCCTTCCTGCAGCGCGAGGCCTGGGCCGCCACGAACGCACCCGACATCGTCGAGCGGGTCGGGCGGCTCGTCGAGCACGCGCGCGACAACTCCGACCTCGTCGTCTGGGTGCTGCACAGCGAACCCGGCTCGGGCGGGCCGTTCGACCCCGCGTCGGGGCACGTGCGGCTCATGAGCGGGCTCGAGCCGCAGGCCGGGGAGCCCGTCCTCACGAAGGTCGTGCACAACGCGTTCACGACGACGAACCTCCAGCACCTGTTGACGCAGAACGAGATCCATGATCTGACGATCTGCGGGATCCGCACCGAGCAGTGCTGCGAGACGACGGCCCGGCTCGCGAGCGACCTCGGCTACCGGGTCAGCTTCGTCGTGGACGCGACGGCGACGACGCCGATCGAGCACCCGGACGCACCGGCCGGCCGCAGCCTCGCCGAGGTGCTCGCGGACCCGCTGACGCTGCAGTCCGACGAGATCGTCCGGCGCACCGTCTACGCGCTCGCCGGGCGGTTCGCGGACGTCGTCACGGTCGACGACGTGGTGGGGGTTCCGGCGGTCCTCGGCTGAGCATCCCGCCCGAGCAGCGGCACGGGGGAATGGCAGACTGACCGGATCGTGCGCATCGTCTTCCTCCTCGTCCCCGGCCTGCACCTGCTGGACCTCGCCGGCCCGGCGCAGGTGTTCTCCACGGCCGCCGACCTCGGGCTCGGCTACGAGCTCCACTACGTCGCCGAGCAGCCCGACGTCCGCACGTTCCAGGGGCTGCCGGTGACCGCGCGGACCGACTGGCCGGCGCTCACGACGGACGACCTGGTCGTCGTCCCCGGCTGGCGCTCGCCGCGGCTGCGCGGCACCGGGCACCTCGAACCGGCGTCCCTGGAACGACTGCGCCGGCACCACGCGGACGGCGGCACCGTCGCCAGCGTCTGCGCGGGCGCCGACGCCCTCGGCCGGGCGGGGCTGCTCGACGGGCGACGCTGCACGACCCACCACGACCTCGCCGACGAGCTCGCCCGCCGCTACCCGGCGGCGCACGTCGTCCACGGCGTCCTCTACGTCACCGACGACCGCGTCGTCACGTCCGCGGGCATCGCGAGCGGCATCGACCTCGCGCTGCACCTCGTCGCCGGCCGGCACGGCCCCGCGGCGGCGGCGAAGGTCGCCCGCGAGATGGTCGTCTTCGCGCGGCGCAACGGCGACGAGCAGCAGGCGAGCGTCATGCTGCGCCATCGCAGCCACCTCAGCGACGCCGTCCACCGGGTGCAGGACGCCCTCGACGCCCGCTTCGCCGAACGGCTCCCGCTCGCCGACCTCGCCCGCGAGGCCGGCGTCAGCGAGCGCACCCTGACCCGCCAGTTCGTCGAGGCGACCGGGCTCACCCCGCTGCGCTACCAGCAGGCGCTGCGGCTCGAACGCGCCGAGCACCTCATCGGGCACGGGGCGACCGTCGAGGCCGCGGCGCGCACCGTCGGGTTCGAGGACGCCCGGATGCTGCGGCGGCTGCGGGCCCGGGGCGCCGCAGCGGGGTAGCCCGCCTCCGCACCCGCGCGGGTCAGAGCCTGCGGGTCAGTTGCCGAGCCGCGACGCGTCCTCGATGTTCTGCAGCCGCACCTGGCCGCGCGCCACCGTGCGGCCCTGCTCGTCGGTGATCTCGACGACCCACAGCTGCTGGAGCCGGCCGCGGTGCACCGGGAGCGCGGTCGCCGTGAGCTTGCCCTCGCGGACGGCGCGCAGGAAGTCGGTCTGGTTGCTCACCCCGACGACGTTGCCGCGGTCGCCGAACCACATCGCGGCCGCGTACGAGGCGGCCGTCTCGATGACCGAGCAGTACACGCCGCCGTGGACGATGCCGTACGGCTGGTGCAGGTGCGGCTCGACGGTGAACGTCAGCACGACCTTGTCGGGCCCGACCTCGGGGAACTCGAGACCGAGCACGCCGTTGAACCCGGCGGTCGGGCTGGGCTGCGACATCGTGGTCCTCTCGGTGTCCGGCTGCTGACGTCGCGAGCCTAACGAGCGCGCCCGGCGCGCATACGACGGGACGTCGTGGGGCACGTCACGCCCATGCCCGACACCACGCACGGCCAGGACGACGCACCCCCACCCGCGACGGACGACCTCCCGAGGCTGCCCGCCCAGGCGGTCACCGAACCTCCCACCGACCCCGTCGAGGGCCGCGACCCGGCGACCCTGCCGCTCGACGACGTCGGCGTCGGCTGACCGGCGCGGCCCGGGGCCTCACAGCACCGCCACAGTCGCCCCCGAGGACGGGCACACCGGCCCGCCCCAACCTCGTGGCATGACCGACAAGGACGACACCCCGGACCAGGACGCCGGTGCGCCGGCGACCGCCACACCTCCCGTCGACGCGGCGAGACCGTACGACGCGACACCGCAGTGGGCGCAGGCGGCCCCGCCGCCCGCCGTCCCGCCGTCCGGCTACGTGCCGCCGACGGACGACCTGCCTGCGCAGGCGCCCCCGCCTCCGC
>NZ_MWLL01000060.1 GCF_002198675.1 Kineosporia sp. R_H_3
TCCGGCGGGGCGGGGCACCCCGGCGGTGCGCGGTGCGGCACCCCGCCGGACGACGCGCACGCTGCGGGCGCGGGAGCCGCCGGCGGCGAGGACGGCGGGGTTGGTCGTGCGTGACGTCGGGCCGGACGCCGCCCGCGCGGTGCCGAGCCTGGCCTCGACGAGGCTGCCGGTCGGGACCCCCGCGAGGTCGCCGGCCCGGACCTGGACGCGGCGGTCGCCCGACCGGAGGAAGGCGAGCACCGCGGGGGCCCCTCCGGGGCCGTGCGCGTGCGCGGTGAGGCCGTTGGGCGCCGTGACCCGCCCGCCCGAGCCGTGGGCGTGCTCGACGAGGTCGCTGCCCTCGACCGCGACCCGCTCGACCGTGCCGCGGACGACGGTGCCCGCCGCTGGGGCGGCGTCGGTGCCGAGCGGCCCGGTGGCGCGCGGGGCCGCCCCGCGGCCGGACGCGATCGCGGACGCCCCGGACCCGGCGGCGAGCGTGCCGGCGACCGCGAGCACGGCGACGACGACGTGCCGGCGGCGGGGCCGGCGGAGTCCGGGCTGCATGACGCTCCTCGGGGCGGACGGTGTCGTCGTCCTTCTCGGGGCCCGGGCCGGCGTCCTTGAGCCGAACAGGTGGTCCTCACCCGTCTGCCGTCACCGTCCGTGCCGGTCCCCGCCCGCTGCGCGCCCGCGCTACGCCGTCCGGTACACGCTGTCGTTCACCCGTCCGGCCCAGTCGGACACGCACCCGACCGCCGCACACGCAGCGACACCGTCGATCGACGTCCGGTGATCTCTGCGGCGTGTCCGGTGCGGACATGCGGGCCCAGACCCGTCGCCGACGCGCCGAGGCCGTGCCCCGGCGGACGGCGCGAAGGCGGTTAGCGTGGAGCAGTGGCTGACGGACCGGGGACCCGCGCGACGCTCGACGCGTGGCGGGAGAGTCTTGCCGCGGCGCACCTGCCGGACACCCTCCTCGTGCTCGGCGACGCGGCCGCGGACGCCCTCGACCTCACGAACGCCCACCCCTCGGGGATCGCGGCGCTCCTCGCGGGCCGGCCGACCCGGCTGTCCATGCTCATCCGCGAACCCGAGGCGCACGCCGCGGCCCGCCGCCGGGCCCGGGCGATCCGGGCGACGGCCGGGACGTCGTCCCACGACCGGGGCATGCGCGCCGGCTACCTCGCCGCGGGGATCGCGACGTGGCTGCCCGCGGCCACCCCCGGCGCCATCGTCGACACCGTCGGCCCGGCGACCGAGCCGATCAGCGCGCCCGTGCTCCTGCGCGGCTGCACGCTGCGGCCCTGCGACGCCGGTCACGAGGACTACGACCTCGACCTCGAGGACGCCGCCGTCGTCAACCCGCGCCTCGTGCGCCGGCTCGAGGTCGAGTACGGGATCCGGCTCGACGGCGAGGCCCTCGGGCACCTCGCGTTCGGGCTCGCCGGCTTCGACCCGCGGCCCGTGCACGCCCGGATCGAGGAGCTCTGCGAGCAGGTCCCGCGGTTCTCCATCGACAGCAGGCTCCTCGTCGGGGTGTTCACCTCCGGCTCCGGCGCCCTCATCGCCGACCTCGACGCCGCCGGTCCCGCGATCGACGCGCACCCGGTCGTCGGGCCGATCCTGCGCTCGGAGGACACCGGCACCTCCCGCACGCTGCGCCAGATCAACCCGCGCACGGTCGCCGACGAGGACCCGGAGACGGCCCCCGACGCCGACGCCGGCGTCCTGGACCTGGACGCCGGCCAGCGCAAGGCCGTGACGGCCGCGCTCGCGGGTGAGGACGTCGTCGTCGAGGGCCCGCCCGGCAGCGGCCTCACGCACACCCTCGCCGCCGGGATCGCCGGCCTCGTCGTCCGCGGCGAGCGGGTGCTCGTCGTGACCCCGCACCGGGCCACCGCCGACGCGCTCATCAGCCGGCTGCGCTCGGCCGGCGTCGGGGACTGCGTGCTCGACCTGCACGACGGCGCGGGCGACCGGGCCGCCGTCCTCGCCGGGCTGCGCGGCTCGCTCGACGCCGCGGTGGGCGGCGCGGCCCAGCAGAGCGCCGAGACCGGTGCGGGCGCCCGCGGCGCCACCGACCGGGTGCTCGCGCGCTGGCGGGAGGCGACGTCCACCCTCGCCGAGGCGACCGCCGCGCTCCACGAGGTCCGCGCTCCGTGGGGCGTCAGCGCCTACGACGCGATGGTCGCGCTCGCCGGGCTCATGGCGTCCCCGCACGCGCCGCGGACCCGGGTGCGGCTGACCCGCGAGGTGACCAAGCGGCTCGACGCCGACAGCCGCGAGGCGCTGCGGACCGACCTGCGCGACGTCGCGTCGCTGCGGGCCTTCACCCTGACCCGGGTCGACACCCGCTGGCTCGACGCCCGGGTGCGCTCCGACACCGACGCCGAGAACGCGCTCGCGTCGGCGGTCGCCGCGCGGGACGGCCTCGGCCGGGCCCGCCGCGACATGGCCGCCGTCGCCCAGGCCGCCGGGCTCGCCGCCGCGAAGACCGCGGGGGACTGGCGGCCGCGGCTCGACCTGCTCCTCGGCGTCCGCGACACCCTCGACATGCTCCTGCCGGCCGTCTTCGAGCAGCCGCTCGGAGACCTCATCGCCGCGGTCGGGCCGGACGGCGGCCCGCCGGACGCCGGTCGGCTCGCGCGCCGGTCGCTGCGCCGCCGGGCGAAGAACCTCGTGCGCCCCGGCGTGCACGTCGAGGACCTGCACAGCGCGCTCGTCGCCGCCCAGGAGCAGCGGGTCCGCTGGCTCGAGCTCGCCGACGTCGAGGGCTGGCCGCGGGTGCCGACCGGGCTCACCGACGCCCAGGTCGCCGTCGAGTCCGTCGAGGCGGCGCTCGCCGTCCTCATGCACGCGCTCTCCGGCACCGGCACCCCGGACCTGCTCAAGCTGCCGCTCGACAAGCTCGAGCAGCGGCTCGCCGACCTCGCCGCCGACCCGGACGGCGTCCGCGACCAGCCCCGCCGCACGCTCCTGCTCGACCGGCTCCGCGACGCCGGGCTCGGTGACCTGCTCGCCGACCTGCGGACGCGGCGCTGCGAGGCCGAGGACGTCGACGGCGAGCTCGACCTCGCGTGGTGGACGAGCGTGCTGGAGTCGATCATCCGCGGCGACGAGCGGCTCGCCCGGCACGACGCCCAGAAGATGCGCGACCTCGTCGAGTCGCTCCGCGACCTCGACGGCCGGCTCGTCGCCGCCACCGCCACGAAGGCCGCGACCGCCGTCCAGGGCCGGGTCCGTGCCGCGCTCGACGCGCACCCGGACCAGCTGCGCTGGCTGCAGGTCGAGGTCGTCCGCGGGCAGCGGTCGGCCTGGCCGCACGACCTGTTCCGGCACGGGCCCGACGTCGTCGGGGCGCTGCGCCCGGTCTGGGTCATGAGCCCCGACACCGTGGCCCGCGTGCTGCCCCCGGCGGACGCCGGCAACCCGCTCGTCGACGTCGTCGTCGTCGACGACGCGGGCCAGGTCGGCCTCGCCGAGGCGGTCGCCGCGCTCGCCCGCGGCCGCCGGGTCCTCGTCGCCGGTGACCGGCGCCGGCTCCCGCCCGCGACCGGCGGCGCGTCCGTGCTCGCCGCGCTCGCCGAGCGGCTGCCCGTGCACCGGCTCGACCGCGCGCACCGGGCCCGGGACGCCCGCCTCGTCGCGCCGATGCGCACGAGCTACCCCGAGGGCTGGCGCTGCACGCCGGGTGCCGCCGTCGAGCGGCCGTTCCACCTCGTGCACGTGCCCGACGGGATCGGCGTCCCCGCGCCCGGCGAGGAGTTCGCCGTGAGCTCCCAGCAGGAGGTCCGCCGCGTCGTCGAGCTCGTGGCCGACCACGCCGCGACCCGGCCGGGGCAGTCGCTGCTCGTCGTCACGCTCGGGGCCCGGCACGCCGAGCGGATCGAGGAGGCGCTGCGGCAGGCCGTCACCGAGCTGCCGCACCTCGCGCGCTGGCTCGACGTGCACTGGACCGGGGACATCGACGAGCCGTTCCTCGTGCGGCCCGTGCACCGGATCGCCGGCATCGAGCGGGACGCCGCGATCGTCTCGATCGGCCTGGCCCGGACGCCGCACGGCCGGATCATGCACCGCTTCGGCGTGCTCGACGGCCGGTTCGGCCGGGCCTGCCTGCTCGCGGCGCTGTCCCGCTCGCGCCGGCAGACGACCCTGGTCTGCAGCTTCTCCGCCGACGAGCTGTCGCCCGAGCGGACCCGCACGGACGGCGCCCGGATGCTCCGCGAGGTGCTCGGGTTCGCCGGCCGCTCCGGGATCACCGGCGCCGACCCGACGCGCCCCGGGCTGCTCGGGCTCGAGCGGTCGCCGCGCCCGCCGGACGCCCTCGTCGAGGACCTCTGCTCCCGGCTGAGCGCCGTCGGGATGCCGGTGCTCGGCAACCTGCCCGCGCCGGACTGGCCGCTCGACATCGCCGTCCTCGACGGGCTCGTCCCCGGCCGCGGCCTGCTCGCGGTCGAGGTCGACGGGCCCGCGTACGCCGGCTGCCCGAGCGTGCGGTTCCGCGACCGGCAGCGCCGGCAGGCCTGGGAGCGGGCCGGCTGGGTGCACGTCCGGGTCGCCGCGATGGACCTGTTCTGCGACCCCGACGCCGAGGTCGAGCGGATCCACGACGCGTGGCGCGCCGCGGGCGGGCTGCCCGCCTCGGTCGTGCCCGCGGACGTGCTGCCCGTCGTCGCCGTCCGGGACCCGTTCCCGGACGTCGCGACCGGGCTGCCGCCGTCGGCGTACGGGCCGACCGAGCTCGAGGCCGTCGCCACGTGGGTCGTCTCGGACGGCGTGCAGCGCGCCGACGAGGAGGTCGCCCACTCCGTGCGCGAGGCGCTCGGCATCGTCGAGCGCGGCGGCCGGACGGACCTGCTCGTCGCGGCCGCCGTACGCGCCGTCAACCCGCGGGTGGCCCTGGCGAACGCCGTCACGGAGCCGGTGGAGCCGGTCGACCCGGTGACCGTCGCGCCCGTCGCGGAGGTCGGCACCGGCTGGCCGAGCGTCGACCTCGGGCTCGGGGCGCCGGTCCCGGCGGCTGCGGCGGACGTCGTCGCGGACGTTCCGGCGGCGGATGCTGCGGCGGCCGATGCTGCGGCGGCGGACTCCGGGGCCGTGGACTCCGCGGCCGTGGACGTCGAGGTGGACGCCCCCGAAGCCGTGGCGGCCGCGGAGGAGCCGACCGGGCCCGCGGGCGCAGACACCGGCGACGGCAGCGGCGAGGTCGACGACGAGGTCAGCAGCGAGGCCGAGGGCGAGGTCGGAGGCGAGGCGGCGACCCGGCTCGACGCCGACGCGGCCGCCCCGATGGATCTCGACGAGGTGGCCCGGGCCGCGGACGACGCGGTCGCGCGTGAGGCCGACCGGGTGCGCGACCTCGTGACCGCCGAGGCGGACTCCGGCCGACGCGGCTGACCTGCGACGAGGCACGATGGGGTCATGAACGACCCCGATCAGCACGCCGCCGATCCCGACGAGGTGACCGCCGGGCCGACCGAGCCGGCTGAGCAGCCGGCCGTCGAGCCGGTCGTCGAGCCGGCCGACGCCGAGGCGCTCGTCCGGCTCGTCGTGCCGGTGCGCAGCGTGCCGCGGCGGGTCGACCCGGAGGACTGGTCCCGCTCCGGCGGGGACGACGACGAGCGGTACCAACGCGAACGCCCGCCTCACTGGGAGTGAGACGGGCGTCCCGGGCCTCGCTCTGCGGGGCCGACGTACGGCAGCGTCAGGCCCGCGAGGGCCGGACGCAGCGTCAGGCGTTGTTCTGCGCGCGGAGCAGGTCGCGGATCTCGGTGAGCAGGATGACGTCCTCGGCCGGGGCGGCCGGCTCCTCGACGAGGCCCTTCTTGCGACGCTCCTGGAGCTTGTTCATCGGGACGACGAGGATGAAGTAGACCACCGCCGCGATGATGACGAAGTTGATCGCCGCGGAGATCACGGCGCCGAGGTTGAGGAACGTGGCCTCGTTGCCCTCGTCGCCGAGCTGGACGCCCCAGCCGATCTCGCCGCCGCCGCCGAACGAGGCGACGATCGGGTTGATGACGCTCTCGACGAACTTCGTCACGATGCCGCTGAACGCAGCGCCGATGACGACGGCGACCGCCAGGTCGACGACGTTGCCGCGCATGATGAACTCGCGGAAGCCCTTGATCATGTGTATCTCCTCAGCCGATCCCGGGCGGCGGGGCGCTTGCCCGGTTCGCCCGCACCCTAGCGAGATCCGTTAGCGCTTTCACGAACCGCAGCCGTCACGGGCCGACCTTTTCGATCATGGCGAGACCACCACGACGGTGAGTGACCTCCCGGTCGCTGCGGCGAGCCGGGCCGCGGCCGCCCGGTCGGCGGCGACGACGAGCACGCCTGCGGTGTCCGTGGGGGTCGCACCGGGCGCGGTGCCGACGCCTCCGAGGAGGCCGCCCGTGCCATCGGCCCCGGTATCCGCGGCACCGTCGTCCGGCGGCCCTGCACCGGGCACGGCGAGCACGACGAGGCCCTGCGCGAGCGTCGTCGCGTCGGTCGGTGCGGCGGCCCCCGCCACGACGTCTGCTGGGACGCCCGTCGGCGTGTCGGTCGCCGGGCCGGCGAGGACGTCCACCCGGTCGCCCGGGCGGACGGCGAGGACCGCGGCCGGATCCGCCGTCCGGACCGTGACGACGACCGAGCCCGGCGGCCGGCGGGCCGGACCGGGCCCGACGAGCCGGACGTCGGTGAACGGCTCGCCGCGGCGCACCGGCGCGGCGAGCACCGAGCCCGGGGCCGGAGCGGTGGCGCCGTCGGGGCCGGCCCCGACCGGCACCGGCACGGTCGTGAGGTCGCCCGGCCCGAGCGTGACGCCGGCGGCGAGGTCCCGGGCGGCGACGGTGAGCAGGGTCGTGGCCGGCGGGGGTGGTGCGACGGCCCGGGCCGTCGCCCAGACGGCGACGGCGGTGCAGAGGGCGGCCAGGGGACGGCGGCGCCGGCGCAGGGCACGCCGGACCGCCCGCCCCGTCGGCCGGGGGCGGCGGGTCACGAGGGTCTCCGGGGGAGCAGCAGGGAACGGACGGGGACAGGAACGGGGCCGGGCCGGGTGCGGCCGCGAGCGGCGGGGACGGGCCGAGCGGCTACGGCAGCTCGAAGGGCAGCGGCAGCCCGTCGACCGCCTGCCTGCAGGTGCAGGCGTCGTCCGTGGGGAGGGCTTCGACGACGCCGACGAGCATCGCCTTGAGCCGCTCGACGGAGCGACCGAACACCTCGAACACCTCGGCGTGCGTCACGCCGTCGCCCGTCTCGAAGCCCGCGTCGAGGTCCGTGACGACCGCGATGCTCGTGTAGCAGAGCGCGAGCTCGCGGGCGATGCCCGCCTCCGGGGCACCGGTCATGCCGACCACGTCGGCGCCGGCCGCGGCGTGCCAGCGGGACTCCGCGCGGGTGGAGAACCGGGGCCCGTTGATGACGAGCAGGGTGCCGCCGTCGTGCGCCGGCCACCCGGACGCCACCGACGCGACGAGGGCCGCGGCCCGGCCGCGCGCGCAGTACGGGTCGGCGAAGGCGACGTGGACGACGGTGCCGGGGGCGTCGTACACCGTGTGCTCACGGCCCCAGGTGCGGTCGATGAGCTGGTCCGGCACCACGAGGGAACCGGGGCCGAGGTCCGTGCGCATCGACCCCACCGCACACGGGCCGAGCACCTGCCGGACACCCAGGCTGCGCAGCGCCCAGAGGTTGGCCCGGTAGTTGACCCGGTGCGGCGGGAACCTGTGGTCGCGCCCGTGCCGCGGGACGAAGGCGACGCGGCGCCCGGCGACCTCGCCGACCACCGGCAGGGCGCTCGGCGGCCCGAAGGGCGTCTCGACGGGCACCTCGCGGGCACCGTCGAACCAGGAGTAGAAGCCGGAGCCGCCGATGACCCCGATCTCGGCGACAGCGGCCCCGGTGCCGGCGGGGGTGGTCGGCGTCTGCGTCATGGGCGGGACGTTATCCGGCGGCGCGGACCGGTCGCAGCCGTGCCCCGTGCCCCTGTGGACAGCGGGGCGGACGACCCGCCTGTGGACGGGTCGAGCCGGGCCTCAGGCGGCGGACGTGCTGCCCGACGAGCCGGACGACGACGAACCGGACGACGACGAGCCCGACGACGAGCCCGAGGACGCCGACGAGGCACCCGACGTCGCGGGCGCGGGGGCCGGCGTGCTCGGCTTGGAGTCCGACGAACCCGAGGACGAGTCGGACGAACCGGACGACTCCGACGAGGACGACGTGCTCGGTGACGACGCGCTGCCGCTGCCGCGCGAGTCGGTGCGGTAGAAGCCCGAGCCCTTGAAGACGATGCCGACCGAGTTGAAGAGCTTGCGCAGCTTGCCGGCGCACTCCGGGCACTCGGTGAGTGCGTCGTCCGTGAAGGCCTGCTGCGCCTCGAAGCGGTGGTCGCACGCGGTGCACGCGTAGGCGTACGTCGGCACGTTGCCCTCCTGGAGCGGTGTTCGGCGGTCGTGGGCGCGGGGCCCGGACGACTGGCTCGGTGGTGTCGTGGTCGTTCTTTAGCACTCCAACACGACGAGTGCCAATCCTATGCCACCCGAACGACCCGCGTGGCCCACGGCCCCTCGGGGCGGCGGATTGTTAGCGTTCGGTACGTGCCGACCGCTCTCGACCAGTCCACCGGCCTCGGCGTCCGGCCCGGCGCCGGACCGTCGCCCGCCCTCCTGCCGGCAGGTGCCGCGACCGTCCCGCCCGCCCGGCGCGGCGGCCGGGCGGGCGGGACGGNGCGACGACCGCGGCCGGGCCGGGCTGACGCCGGCCGCGGTCGTCGCCGAGGCGGCCCGGCTCGCCGACGAGTCGCGCGACGCGCGGGTGCCGCTCGCGACCGTCGCCGACCGGCTCGGCGTCCGGCTGCCGAGCCTCTACAAGCACATCGCCGGCGCCGAGGGACTGCGCCGCGGGCTCGCCCGGCTCGCCGCCGAAGGTCTGCGGGCCGCGCTGGACGAGGCGCTGGCGGCCCTGGACGCCGAGGACGCCCGGTACGCCGACGACGCGGCCGACGACGCTGCGGGCGGTGCGGCCGGCGGCGCAGCGGCCCCCGCCCGGAGCCGCCGGCTCACCGCCGTCGCGACCGCCTACCGCGCCTGGGCCGCCGAGCGGCCCGGCCTCTACCTCGCGCTCGCGACCGCCCCGCACCCGGACGACCCGGAGCACGCAGCGGCCGTCGCCGCGGTGACGCAGCGCCTCGTGGAGGTCGTCATGCTCTACGGCGCGAGCGGGGACGACGACGTGCTGGACGGCGTCCGCCTGCTGCGCAGCGCGCTCCACGGCTTCGTCTCGCTCGAGGGCACCGGCGGGCACGGCGTCCCGGACGCGGTCGACCGCACCTTCGCCCGGCTCGTGGCCCTGCTCGACGCCGGCCTCGCGACCCCGGCCCCGCGCCCGGTCCCGCAGCCGGTCCCGCAGCCGGCCCCGCAGCCGGCTCCGCAGGCGGTCCCGCCATCGGCCCTCGAGGGCTGAGGTGCGCATCGTCGCGGCGGCGAACCTCGGGCTCGCGTTCGCGCTCGAGATGGTCGCGCTCGTCGGGCTCGCGCTCTTCGGCTGGCGGCTCGACGCGCCGCTCCCGCTGCGGCTGCTCGTCGCGGCCGCCCTTCCCGCGCTGCTCGTCGTGCTCTGGGGCCGCCTGCTCGCACCGCGGGCGACCCGGCCGCTGCGCGGCGCCGTCCACGTCGCCGTCAAGGCTGCGGTGCTGCTCGCGGCCGCCGCGGCCGTCAGCCTCTCCGGCCTCGGCTGGGGCCTGTGGTTCGGCCTCGTCGTCGTGCTCCATCTCGCGCTCGCGGTGGCGCTGCGCCAGGTGCCGCGGGCTGACAGCACGGCGGACGGGTCCTAACGTGCGTCCATGACGACGCAGCAGGTGGACCTCACCGACCTCGCCGGCCCGACCGGTTCGCGCCGGCTCACCGGGCACCTGGCGCGGCCGGAGGGCGAGGGGCCGTTCCCCGGGGTCGTCGTCGTCCACGAGGCGTTCGGCGTCGACGACGTCATGCTGCGGCACACCGAGCGGGTGGCCGCGATGGGCTACCACGCCCTCATGCCGGACCTGTTCAGCGACGGCGGTGCGGTGCGCTGCCTCGTCTCGACGTTCCGGGCCCTGCGGGCCGGCACCGGCAAGCCGTTCGTCGACGTCGATGCCGCCAAGCGCTTCCTCACGGCCCTGCCCGACAGCACCGGCAAGGTCGGCGTCATCGGCTTCTGCATGGGCGGCGGGTTCTGCCTCGTGCTGGCGGGCAAGGGGTTCGACGCCGTCGCGCCGAACTACGGGCCGGCGTTCGGCAACCTCGAGGCGGCCCTGCAGGGCTCGTGCCCGGTCGTCGCGAGCTACGGGGGCAAGGACAAGGGGCTGCTCGGGGTGCCCCCGGTGATCGAGGAGACGCTGACGGCGCAGGGGATCCCCAACGACGTCAAGGTCTACCCGGACGCCGGGCACTCGTTCCTCAACGACGCCCCGAACGGGCCCCGGCCGCTGCGCCCGCTCATGCGCCTGTCGAACGTCGGCCCGGAGCCGGTGTCGGCCGCCGACGCCTGGGACCGGATCGAGGCGTTCTTCGCCGTCCACCTCAAGGGCGCGGCGCCCGCCGCCTGACCGGCCGGTCAGGTCCCGGCCCGGGCCCTCAGGTGCGCCCGGGCCGCATCGCGTCCGGGCCGAGCCGCCGGTACCAGCCGGCGAGCTTGCCGCCGGCGCTCACCTCGCGCAGCCGGCGCTCCGCGACCGGCCGGGCCGCCGCGGACGCGACGATGATCATCTCGTCGCCGTGCCGAAGCATCGTCCGCGGCGTCGGGACGAACGGTTCGCCGTTGCGCACGACGAGGGTGATGTTGCAGCGCTCGGGCAGCCGCAGCTCGAAGATCTCGACGCCGTGCAGCCGCGACGTCGGCCCGATCCGCATCTGGACGACGTCCGCGTCGAGCGCGCCGAGCGGCGAGGACTCGACGTCGAGGTCGACGATCGTCTCGCCGTCCGACAGCGACAGCCGGCGCGCCACCCACGGCAGCGTCGGGCCCTGGACGAGCGTGAAGACCACGACGAGGACGAAGACGAGGTCGAAGATGCTCGTCGCGTCGACGAGGCCCGCCGTCGCGGGGACGGTCGCGAGGACGACGGGGACGGCGCCGCGCAGCCCCGCCCACGACAGGAAGGCCTGCTCCCGCAGCGGGAAACGGAACCACGACACCGACGCGAGCACCGACAGCGGCCGCGCGACGAGGAGCAGCACGAGGCCGACGACGAGCGCGGCGACGACGTGGTCGGGCAGCCGGAACGGGTCGGCGAGGAGGCCGAGCAGCACGAACAGGCCGATCTGCGCGAGCCAGCCGAGGCCCTCGGCGAACCCGCGGACGGCGGCGCCGTGCGGCAGCCGGACGTTGCCGAGCGCGAGCCCGGCGACGTACGTCGCGAGGAAGCCCGAGCCGTGCAGCGCGTCCGCCGCGCCGTAGGCGAGGACGACGAGGGCGATGACGGCGATCGGGTAGAGGCCGGACGCCGGCAGCGCGACCCGGCGCAGCGCGAGCGCGCCGAGCCGGCCCACCCCGACACCGATGACGACCCCGATCGCGAGCTCTCCGACCGCCTCCAGGACGAGCAGCCACCACGCGTGGGCGGGCTCGTCCGGGTGCGCGGCGATCTCGGTGAGCGCGATGACGGCGATGACGACCGGGGCGTCGTTGAAGCCGGACTCCGCCTCGAGCAGGCCGACGAGGCGCGGCGGCAGCGGCAGCCCGCGCAGGACCGAGAAGACGGCCGCGGCGTCCGTGGAGGAGACGACGGCCCCGACGAGCAGCGCGACCGGCCACTCCAGGCCCAGCAGGTAGTGCGACGCGGTGCCCACGACCGCGATCGACACGACGGTGCCGACGGTGGACAGCACGGCGGCCGGGCCGACGACGTCCTTGATCCGCGACCAGCGGGTGGTGAGACCACCCTCCGCGAGGATGAGCACGAGCGCGGCATAGCCGAGCACCCCGGTGAGCTGCTGGTCGTCGAACTCCAGCCCCAGCCCGCGCTCGCCGATCGCGAGGCCGAAGAAGAGGTAGACCAGGAGCGAGGGCAGCCCGGTCCGGACCGAGAGCCGGACCGCGAAGACCGCGAGGAGCAGGACGAGCGCGCCGCCGAGCAGCACCAGGCCCAGCTCGTCGACCGTCACCGGCGGCTCCCCGGCACCGGCGCACGCCGGGTGCCGGGCCGGTGCAGGGGGGTCATGACGACACCTTATGTGCTGGTGCGGCAGCGGACCGTGGTGGACGACGCGCCCGGGGCCGTGCCGTGGGTCACCGGTCGCAGGAGCGCGGGCGCGGTCCCCTACAGTGCGAGCCGTGTCCCGTCGCCGCCCGTGGCGCCTGGTGCTCATCGGGGTGTGCGCGCTCGTCGTCACCCTGCTGGTCGCCGTCGCCGTCCTCACGACGATCTCGGTCCGTCGTCCGTTGCCCGACACCTCCGGCGACCGGGACGTCTCCGGGCTCGACGGCCGGGTGACGGTGCTCCGCGACGAGCGGGGCGTCCCGTCGCTCTACGCGGACACCGCGCTCGACCTGTTCCGGGCCCAGGGGTACGTGCACGCCCAGGACCGCTTCTTCGAGATGGACTGGCGCCGCCACGTCACCGCGGGCCGGCTCTCCGAGCTCGTCGGCCCGAACGAGGACGCGCTGCTCGCCGACAAGGTCGTCCGGACCCTCGGCTGGCGCCGGGTCGCCGCCGCCGAGCTGGCCCAGGCCGAGCCGTCGACGCGGGCCTACCTCGACGCCTACGCGGAGGGGGTCAACGAGTACGTCTCGACCCGGTCGCCGGCGCAGCTGTCGCTGCAGTACTCGCTGCTCGGGCTCTCGGTCGACCTGCCGCGGATCGAGCCGTGGACCCCGGAGGACTCCGTCGCGTGGTTCAAGGCGATGGCCTGGGACCTGCGCGGCAACTACGACAGCGAGCTCGCGCGGGCCGAGGCCTTCGGTGCCGTGAAGGACGTCGGGCGGGTCGAGCAGCTCTTCCCCGCGTACCCGTACAGCGAGCACGCGCCGATCCTCGCCGCGGCGGACGTCCGCACCGGCACGCCGCCCGCGGCCCGGCCGGGGGCCGCCGACCCGGCCCGGCCCGTGGCGCAGGACGTCACCGCGGCGCTGCGCGGCCCGGACGCCGCCCGGGCCGTCGCGGCGGCCCGGCGGGCCGTGGAGTCGGTGCCCGAGATGCTCGGCGGCACCGACGGCACCGGCTCGAACTCCTGGGTCGTCTCCGGCCGGCTCAGCGCGACCGGCAAACCGTTGCTGGCCAACGACCCGCACCTGTCACCGAGCCTGCCCGGCGTCTGGTACCAGGCCGGCCTGCACTGCCGGGAGGTGAGCGTCCGCTGCCCGTTCGACGTCGCCGGCTTCACGTTCGCGGGCGTGCCGGGCGTCGTCATCGGGCACACCGGGACGATCGCCTGGGGGATGACGAACCTCGGGCCCGACGTCACCGACTTCTACCTCGAGCGCACCCGTGGCGACACCGTCGAGCGCGACGGCGACTACGTGCCGATGACCGTGCGGACCGAGACGATCGCGGTCGCCGGGGCCGACCCGGTGCAGCTCACCGTCCGGTCCACCGAGCACGGCCCGCTCCTCAGCGACGTGCTGCCGTCGGTCGCGGACGCCGGGGCCGCCGCCCCCGCCGGCGGCCCCGGGTACGCCGTCTCGCTCGCCTGGACGGCGCTCACGCCGGGGCACGACATGGACGCCGTCTTCGCCGTCGACACCGCGACCGACTTCGCGTCGTTCCGTCGCGGGGTGCTGCTCATGGACGTCCCCGCGCAGAACTTCGTGTACGCCGACGACCTCGGCGACCACGGCCACATCGGGTACCAGGCGCCCGGCCGGATCCCGCTGCGGGCCAAGGTCCGGACCAGGGGCGCGGACGGCGCCCGGACCGCCCCGACGGACGGCACGTGGCCGCTGCCCGGCTGGGACTCGCGGTACGACTGGCAGGGCTTCGCCGACACCGCCGACCTGCCGTGGACGCTCGACCCCGACGCCGGCTTCGTCGTCGCCGCCAACCAGGCCGTCACGCCGCGGGGCACGGGCGTGCGGTTCACGAGCGACTTCGACTACGGCTGGCGCTCGCAGCGGATCCGCGACCTCGTCTCCGCGCGGACGGCGAGCGGGCGGCTCATGACGACGTCCGACATGGCCTCGATCCAGCTCGACACCCGCAACCCGCTGTGGGAGCGGCTCGAGCCCGTGCTGCTCGCGGCCGACGTCGACGCGTTCACCGCGCAGGGCCGGGCGCTGCTGCACGACTGGGACGGCAGCCAGCCGGTCGGCTCGGCCGCCGCGGCGTACTTCAACGCCGTGTGGGCGAGCCTGCTGGAGCTCACCTTCGACGAGCTGCCCGAGGCGAGCCGGCCGGACGGCGGCGGCCGCTGGATGCAGGTCGTCACCTCGATCCTCGAGCGCCCCCGGGACCCGTGGTGGGACGACCGCTCCACCCCGGGCGTCGTCGAGACCCGGGACGAGATCGTCCTGCGCAGCCTCCAGGAGGCCCGCCTGCGGATGACCCGGGAGCAGGGCAAGGACCCGGCCGGCTGGACCTGGGGCCGCAGCCACACCCTGCGGCTCGCGGCGACGCCGACGGGCGAGGTCTCCGCGACCGCGCCCCTGCACCGGCTGCTCAACCGCGGCCGGATCGAGCTGCCCGGCGGGTCGGCGATCGTCGACGCGCTGGCGTACGACGCGTCGTCCGGCACCTTCGACGTCGTCTCCGCGCCGTCGATGCGGATGGTCGTCGACCTCGCGGACGTCGACCGGTCCCGCTGGGTGAACCAGACCGGCCAGTCCGGCCACCCCGGCAGCGCGCACTACGCCGACCAGCTCGAGGCCTGGGCGGCGGGCCGGACGTACCCCTGGCCGTTCGGCGCCGTCGCCGTCCGGCAGGCGGCCGTCGACACGCTGACGCTGAGGCCGCCGGACTGAGCTCCCTGCGCCGTCACGGCGTCGAACCGTGCCGTCGTCATCCGCACCCGGCACGGCAGCCGCTCGCCGACCCGGGGCACCCGGGCCCCGCGGGGCAGGGCGAGCACGCTGACCTGCATGTGGGGCGTGTCGGCGAAGGCGAGCCGGCGGCCGTCCAGCGTGAACGGCGAGCGCCACAGGCCGACGAGCGCCGCGAGCGCCTCGGCCGCGGCGACCGCCCGGCCGCGCGGCGACGGCGTGGGCGCCCGCAGCCCGACGCCGTGCACCGTGCCGCCGCTGACGAGGATCAGCGTCCGGCTCGCGGTCGGCCTGCGGGAGTAGCCGATCCGGGCGCCGAGCGGCACCCGGCGGACGTCGAGGACGGTGCCGGTGACCGACACCGCACCCGGCGCGCCGAGCCACAGCCGGCTGCCGACCCGCTCCCGGATCCGCAGCTGCGGGGCGGCCCGCACGAGTGCCTGCACCCCCGCCGCGCCGAGATGGCTCACCCAGAGCGTCGTCCCGGGGGCCTGCCGGGCGACGGCCAGGGCGATCGTGCGGGCCGACGCCAGGCCGCCGCGCAGGGGCAGGTGGAGCGCCAGCCCGCGGCACGTCGCCGACCGCCCGGCGCGGTCGTCCCCGAGGGCCCGCAGGCGCTCCAGCGCCGACAGCGCCCGGGCCGCCGGCACGCCCTGCCGGTGCATCCCGGCCTCGACCTCGATGACGAAGGGGTCGAGGGCGTGGCCGGCCGCGAGCGCCCCGAGAGCGGCCTCCAGGGCCGGCCCGGTGGCCACGGTCCGCACGACCCGGTGCCGGACGTCGTCCGCGCCGGACGGCGTCCGCAGGTCGTGGCACGCCTCGAGGACCAGCACGTCGCCCGGGAAGACCGCGGCGACGAGCGCCGCCTCCGCGGGGGTCCCGGCGGCGACGGTGTCGAGGCCGCGGAAGGCGCCCCGGGCCACCGAATCCGCGGCGAGGTCGGCGGTGGCGGCGGCCACGAGGTCGAGCCCCAGGCCGTAGCCGTCGCCCTTGAGGACGGGGACGACCCCGGGCTCCGCCGCGACGGCACGACGCAGGTGCTCGTGCCAGGCGGCGAGGTCGATGCTCGCGGTGAACGTCATCGGGCGGCCCTGCGGCGCTGCTGCTCCCGGACGGCGCGGTAGGCGGCCGACCACCCCGGACGCAGGGCGAGCTCCCACTCGCCGACGTACTCGACGGCGTCCGCGCCGAGCCCGGCCTTGAAGCGCAGCAGCCCGGAGGCGGGGTCGGACGGCCGCAGGCCCGGCTCGACGCCCCGCAGGTCGTAGAGCGACCCGCCCTGCTCGGCGACCCGCAGGGCGATCGACCAGTGCAGGGCGTTGGCGGCGCGCACCTCCCGGTCCCGGGCGGTCGAGGCGCCGTAGAGGTAGCAGACCCGCGGACCGGTCCGCACCGTCAGGGCACCGGCGAGGACGGCGCCCTCGTGCACCGCGACGTCGAGCCGGGCCCGCCCGCCGAGCGCGCCGAGCAGCCGGGTGAGGTAGCCGCGGGGCCGGGGCACGAACCCGTGCCGCCGGGCGGTCTCGGCGTAGAGGTCCTCGAAGACGGCGACGTCGGCCGGCGTCGCCCGGCGCACCTCGACCCCCGCGGCCTGCGCCCGGGCGAGGTTGCGGCGCCACTGCTGGTTCGTCCCGGTGCGCAGGTCGGACGCCGACCGGTCCGCGACGTCGAGGACGGCGACGAGCCATGGCTGACCGTCACCGAGGTCCCGCGGCGCCGCCGTCCAGCCGAGCCGCTCGAGGGCGGCGGTCCACCGGGCGCCCTCCGGGTCGGTCCGCGCGGGCGGCACGGCGTCCAGGTCGGCGGCGCCGGCGGCGATCGCGGCCCGGACCCGGGCCGCGTCCCAGACCCGGTGCCGGACGCGCGGCCCGACCCGGAGCGTGAAGGCGCCCTCGGCGCGGACGTGCCGGGCGAGGGAGGCGAGGACCGCACCGGGGTCGGGCGCGTGCGGCGCGGGCAGCGTCACCGGTCCCTCGGGGACGTAGGCCAGGGTCCGGCGCGGGGCGAGCCGCGCGGGGCCCAGCGGGAGCCGGCGGTGGAGGACGAGCGCGGCGGCGACGAGCCGCCCGCCGTCGTCGGCCCAGCCGAGCCGCTCGGCCTCCCAGCCCGGCTTCACCGTGGCCCACTCCGGGGTCTGCAGCGCCGGGCCGCCGACGAGGTCGACGAACGTGCGCAGCGCGTCGTCGTCGATCGGGATCAGGCGCAGGGCGCCCGCGGCCGCCTGGTGCGGCCGGTGCTGCGTGGACGGTCGTTGGTCGAACCCGGACATGAGGCCCCCCGGCCTGTCGCGACGGACGAGACGCGCCTGCGCCGCGGTGCTGTGCCGGGCGGCTCGATGCCGCATACACGAGCCGGAGCCGAGAAAGGTTGCGCCGCAGTGCGTCCGGAGGCCCGGACGTTGCGCGGCCGCGAGGGCAGGCCTGCCCCGGGCCAGGCCCGGCTGCGCACAACGCGGCCACCGTGTGCCGCGTCCCGCCACCGACGAACGGCGCCGGGGGACCGGCCGGGGACAGAGGCGGTGCGTGATGGGCGGACGGCGCGGGCACGCGGGACGGCGCGGG
>NZ_MWLL01000061.1 GCF_002198675.1 Kineosporia sp. R_H_3
GCGGGGGTCCGCACGGGGAGGGTGCAGTGGTTCGCTGGGAGTCGACGGCGACGCAGGCCGCCGGGGAGGGCCTGCGGGGCCAGGGGCAGGTGCTCGCCGGCGCGGCCGGGGTGGTCGCCGCCGCGGGCCGGACGCCGCCCGCGACGTCGGGGCACACGCACGTGAGCGCCGGGCTGTCCGAGTTCGCGGCGTACTGGGAGCCGTTCCTCGTCACGACGGCGCAGGCCGCGGACGTCCTCGCGCAGCACGTCGTCGGCGCCGGCGAGGCCTTCGCGGCGCTCGACGCCTCCCTCGCGGGTGCCGCGGCACCCCCTGCGCCGTCAGGGCCCGGCGTCCGTCCGGTCCCCGGGACCCCGGGGTGAGCGGCCTGCTCGACACCCCGGTCGCGGCGTCCCGGCTGACCGCCCCGCCGGGCGACCCGGCCGCCGTCCGTGCCCTCGTCGCCGCGCTGCGTTCCGCCCGCGACGAGGTCGGCGACGCCGCCGGCACCCTCGACGCGCTCCCGCACGCGTGGCAGGTCCCCTGGCAGGGGGTCGCCGCGACCGCGGCCCAGGAGGCGGTGCACGGGCTGGCCCTCGCCGTCCGGACCGTCGTCCACCCGCTCGACGTCGCCGCCGCCGCGCTCGACCGCTGGGCCACGGCCCTCGAGGACGCCCGGGTCGAGATCGGCCGGCTCCAGCGCCACGCCGACGACCTCGCGGCGGACGCGTCCCGGCGCCGGACGGCACTGGTCCGCGAGATCGAGGCGGCCCAGGCCGTCCCCGTGACGCCGCAGCCGCTGCTCGGCGGCGGCCCCGGTCAGGCGGAGACGCTCCGGATGCGGCTCGACGTGCTCGACGTCGAGGCCGCCGGCGACCAGCACGACGTCCGCCGCCGCGCCGGCGCCGTGACGGCACGGCTCGACGACCTCGCGCTCGACGTGCGCCGCACCCTCGAGCAGACCCGGCCCCCGGTGTACCGCGGGCACCGGGAGTCGTTCTCGGACTGGCGGCAGCGGGCGATCTCGGAGGCGCTGTCCCAGGTCCCGGGCCTCGCCGAGCACCCCGAGACGGTCGCGGCCGCGGTGTGGGCCTTCATGACGGCGCCGCAGCTCGGCGCGGTGGGCGTCAGCGTCTTCTCCAAGGCCAAGCAGCTCTACGCCGTCCGGTTCGTCACGGGGGCGACCTTCACGGCGAGGTCGATGCCGCTGGGCCTGCGCGCCGCGGCCCGGCTGCCCTGGCTCGAACCGTTCCTCGGCAAGGGCGCGATCGGCGAGTCGCTGCTCATCGGCAACGCCGCGAGCCGGTCGATGCCGCTGTGGACCGCCGCCTCCCGCGGCTGGGAGGCCGCCTCGCTGGAGACCGGGATGCTCGCCCGCGGCTCGACGCTCGTCCAGGGCGTCGGGGTGCTGCGGGCCACCGGCGTCGTCGGCGGCGTCGTGTCGACCGGGGTCTCGCTCGCGAACGTCGTCGCCCAGGGCAACCCGGTCGACGCGTTCAAGGAGAACGGGGCCGGCTACGTCGCCGACCTCGCCGAGGTCGGGTTCAACGCCTCGTCGACCGCGTTCCTGCTGGCCCCCAACCCGGTCACCGCGGGCGCCGTCGTCGTCACGGGCGTCGTCTGGGCGGGCGCGGAGCTCGTCGACCACTGGGACGACGTCACGCAGCTCGCCTCGGACGGGCTCGACACCGTGGCGGACGCCGCGGACGCGGCGGTCGACGTCGCGCAGGCGGCCGGCGACGCCGCCGTCACGGGCGCGAAGAAGGTCGGGGGCTGGCTCAACCCGTTCGACTGACGCGCGCGCAGCGCCGACCGCGCCCGCACCCCGACCCGGAAGGTCCGCCCGACCCCATGACCACGTGGCTCCGCCTGAGGTCCGCACCCCGTCGCGGTGGTGCGGACCCGGCCCTCGTCGGCGGCGACACCTCGCCGTTCCGGCTCGACGAGCTCGCGGACGACCTCACCGTCCTGCTCCACGACGACCGGCCCTGGGCGGGCGTCGCGTCGAGCGGACCGGGGACGGTCGGCGGCGGCACCACCGGCGCCGTGGTCGTCTGGGGGCCGGGTCTGCTGACCGTCCGGGTCGTCCCGCCGCGCCCGGTCGCGGGGCCCTGGCTGCGGTTCGCGCTCTACGGCCGGCCGACGACCTTCCACGTGCACCTCCCGGACGGGCGGGTCCTCGACGGCGTGCTGGACCAGCCCGGCACGCAGACCCGGCTCCGCCGCGTCGTCGGGTCCTGGAGCCGGACGGCGCTGACGGTCCGGGTCCGGGTCGAGGAGCGCACGATGTTCCTGTCCGGCCAGGGGGTCGGCGGCTGGCGGGTCCGCACCGCCGACGGCCGCCCGGTCGCCGAGTCAGCGACCGGCGGACTGCGCGTCGCCCGCGAGGCCGACCCCGTCGAGCGGTCCGCCGCGGTCGCCGCCGCCCTGTCGCTGCTGCGCAGCTCCTACCTGCCGCTGTCCACGCTCTGGCCCTCGTCCTGACGCCCGACCACCCGACCACCCGACCACCAACCTGACCCCGACCACCTGACGCCCGACCCGCTGCCCGGAGGCGACGAGAAATGACCACGACGTCCACGACGACGTCCGCGGAACCCCCTGCCGGGGCGGTCCGCCCGCTCACCGAGCGGGCCGCCGCCGACCTCGGCCGCGGCCGGGTCCGGCTGACCGTCGAGCACCTCGCCGTCGTCGCGCAGCGGCTGGCGCACGGCACGGTCCAGCCGGAGCTCGCCGCCTACGACGCCGACCTCGTGGCGGCCGGCGTCGTCGGTGCCGACGGCGCGGTGCCGGCCGAGGTCGCCGACCTCGTCGCGACCTTCGCCGGGCCCACCCTGCTCGCCGAGGTGGAGACGAGCGCGGCCGGCGAGGTGGTCTCCCACACCGTCGCGCTGCGCGGCACCAAGGCGTGGTCGTCGGAGGGCTGGCCGGGTTCGGCGCTGTCGGAGTACGTGCCGTTCGAGGCGACCCTGCTCGTGCCGACGCTGGCCCGGCTCGCCGGCCTGCGCTCGTTGCCCGCGGGGGTGGAGCCGGTGACCGACCGCGAGCCGCTCGCGGTCCCGGTCGACGTCGCCGACCGGGCGCTCGCAGTCGCGGTCGCCGCCCTCGCCGAGCCCGCCGGGACGGCCGCCGCCGCGTCCGGCGCGGTGGCCGCCGCGGTCGCCGAGCTCGTCGGCGATCCCGTTGCGGCGCAACGGTTCGCCGACCTGCTCGCGCACCTGCGGCTGACCTGGCGGGTCAGCGTCCGGAGCGGGGACGACGTCCGTGCGGTCGCCGTCCTCGACACCGGCGCGCTCGGGCTGTGGCTGCGCGAGGAGCCCGCCGAGCCGATCGGCCCGCAGGGGGTGCCGCCCGGCGCGGTGCTGCGGCTCGTGCCGGTCTCGCCGGGGGACGCGTGGCGGGCCCTCGTCGGGCTGCTGCCCGAACCGGCCGCCGGCTGACAGCCCGACCGACCGGCTGATCGGCCGGCCTCGCGCGCCGGCGGCGTCGTCAGCCGATGTCGAGCGCGAGCAGGTCGTCCTCGGTCTCGCGACGCACGAGCACGCGCGCCTCGCCGTCCCGGACCGCCACGACGGGCGGACGGGGCACGTGGTTGTACTGGCTCGCCATGCTGCGGCAGTAGGCGCCCGTGCCGGGGACGGCGACGAGGTCGCCGCGGCCGGCGTCCCCGGGGAGGAACTCGTCGCGGACGACGATGTCCCCGCTCTCGCAGTGCTTGCCGACGATGCGGGCGAGCACCGGCGGCGCGGCCGACTCCCGGGAGGCGAGCGTGCACGAGTAGTCCGCGTCGTAGAGCGCGGTGCGGATGTTGTCGCTCATCCCGCCGTCGACGGCGACGTACCGGCGCACCGCGCCGTGGTCGAGCTCGACGTCCTTGACCGCGCCGACGGTGTAGAGCGTGAACGTGCTCGGGCCTGCGACGGCCCGGCCGGGCTCGACGCTGATCCGCGGGACCGCGATCCCGAGGCCGCGGCACTCGCGGGCCACGAGCTCGGCCATCTGGTCGGCGAGCGCCTTGGGCTCGAGCGGGTCGTGCTCGCTCGTGTAGGCGATGCCGAAACCGCCGCCGAGGTCGACCTCGGGCAGCACGACGCCGTGCTCGCGCTCAACCTGCGCGACGAGCCCGAGCACGCGGCGGGCCGCGACCTCGAAGCCGCCGGTGTCGAAGATCTGCGAGCCGATGTGGCTGTGGATCCCGCGGACGTCGAGCTCGGGCCGGTCGAGCGCGGCCCGGACGGTCGCCGCGGCGACGCCGCCCGAGAGCGAGACGCCGAACTTCTGGTCCTCGTGCGCCGTCGCGATGTACTCGTGGGTGTGCGCCTCGACGCCCACGGTGACCCGGATCATGACCGGCACCCGGACGCCGTGCCGCGCCGCGACGTCCGCGACCCGCCCGACCTCCTCGAGGGAGTCGACGACGATCCGGCCGACGCCGGCCGCGACCGCGCGCTCGAGCTCGGCGTCGGACTTGTTGTTGCCGTGCAGGCCGATCCGGGCCGGGTCGACGCCCGCCCGCAGCGCGACGGCGAGCTCGCCGCCGCTGCAGACGTCGAGGCAGAGCCCGTCCTCGGCGACCCAGCGGGCGACGGCCGTGCAGAGGAACGCCTTGCCCGCGTAGTAGACGTCGGCGCCGGCGAGGTCCGCGAACGAGTCGGTGAACGCCTCGCGGTAGGCGACCGCCCGGGCCCGGAAGTCGGTCTCGTCGAGGATGTACGCCGGCGTCCCGAACCGGGCCGCGAGCTCGGCGACGGGCAGGCCGCCGACCTCGAGCGCGCCCTCGGGACCGCGGCGCACCGTCGCCGACCAGAGCTGCGGGAGGAGCTCGTTGACGTCGCCGGGCGGCCGCAGCCACGCCGGGACCGTCGCGACGCCGCCGTACCCGGGCGAGTGGAGCGCGCCGGCCTCGTGTGCACCCATGGTTCAGAACCGTTCTCGTGGAAGGGGTCCGGACGTCGTCAGCAGCGGGCGGCAGTGCCCGCGGGCAGGTCCGGTCGTCGTGGTCCGGTCGTGCGGTCGGGCGGTCACATCCGCTCGGGCGCGCTCACCCCGAGCAGCCCGAGCCCGTTCGCGATGACGATGCGGGTCGCCTCGCCGAGCCACAGCCGCGCGCGGTGGACGTCCTCGACCGGGTCGTCGCCCTGCGGGATGACCCGGCACGCGTCGTACCACTTGTGGAAGTAGCCGGCGAGCTCCTCGAGGTAGCGCGCGACCCGGTGCGGCTCGCGCAGCTCGGCGGCGTGCGCGACGACCCGCGGGAACTCCGAGAGGGCGGCGAGCAGCACCGACTCGGTGTCGTGCGTGAGCAGCGACGGGTCGAAGGCCGCGGCGTCCATCGACAGCCCCGGCACGTCGGCGGCGTTGCGGACGATGCCGCTGATCCGGGCGTGCACATACTGCACGTAGTAGACCGGGTTGTCGTTGCTGTGCTTGGTGAGCAGGTCGAGGTCGATGTCGATCTGCGAGTCCACCGACGAGCGCGCGAGCGCGTAGCGGGCGGCGTCGGTGCCGACGGCCTCGACGAGGTCCTCGAGGATGACGACGGTGCCGGCCCGCTTGCTCATCCGCATGGGCTGGCCGTCACGCACGAGGTTGACCATCTGGCCGATGAGGATCTCGAGGTTCTTCCAGGGCGTGTCGCCGAACGCGGCGCACATCGCCATCATCCGGCCGATGTACCCGTGGTGGTCGGCCCCGAGCATGATGATGACGCGGTCGAAGCCGCGCTCCCGCTTGTCGAGGTAGTACGCGAGGTCACCGGCGATGTAGGCGGCCTCGCCGTCGCTCTTGATGACGACGCGGTCCTTGTCGTCCCCGAACTGCTCGGTGCGCAGCCAGGTCGCGCCGTCCTTCTCGTAGATGTGGCCGTTGGCGCGCAGCCGTGCGACGGCCCGCTCGACGGCACCCGAGTCGTGGACGTCGTTCTCGTGGAAGTAGACGTCGAAGTCGACGCCGAACTCGTGCAGGGAGGACTTGATCTCGCCGAACATGAGGTCGACGCCGCGCGCCCGGAAGACCTCCTGCGCCTCGTCGTCGGGCAGCGTCAGCGGGTCCGGCTCCCCGGCGGCCGCGGCGTCGGCGAGGACGCGGGTCGCGATGTCCTCGATGTACTGACCGCCGTAGCCGTCCTCGGGGGCCGGGTCGCCCTTGGCCCGGGCCAGCAGCGAGCGGGCGAACCGGTCGATCTGGGCGCCATGGTCGTTGAAGTAGTACTCCCGGGTGACGCTCGCGCCGGTCGCCTCGAGGATCCGGGCGAGCGAGTCGCCGACCGCCGCCCAGCGGGTCCCGCCGAGGTGGATCGGGCCGGTCGGGTTGGCGGACACGAACTCGAGGTTGATCCGCTCCCCCGCCGCGCCGTCGGTGCGGCCGTAGCCGGTGCCCGCCTCGACGATCGTGCGCGCCAGCTCACCGGCGGCCGCGGCGTCGAGGACGATGTTGAGGAAGCCCGGCCCCGCGACGTCCACGCTCTTGACCCCGGGCACCTCGCCGAGGCGCGCCGCGAGCAGCGTCGCGACCTCGCGCGGCGGCCGGCCGGCGGCCTTGGCGACCTGGAGGGCGACGTTCGTCGCCCAGTCGCCGTGCTCGCGCTGCTTCGGCCGCTCGACGCGGACCTCGCCCGGGACGGCGACGGCCAGGTCACCGGCGTCGACGGCGGCCTGCAGGCACGCGCGGACGGCGGAGGAGAGCTCGCTGGGGGTCACCGTCCAAGGGTAACGGGCGGCGTCCGTGCCTCCGATCGGGTTCCGGCGGGCCGGACCGGGCCGCGTCAGGGCGTGGCGGGCAGCGCGTGCGCGTGCTCGAGGTCGTCCTCGAGGGTGCGCCGGCCGGCGAGCCACGCACCGAGCACGACGAACGCCATCGACGCGGCACCGAGGAGGAACGGCAGGTCCCAGCGGCCGGTCGCACCGGCGACGGCCCCCGCGGAGAAGGGCCCGGCCGCTGCGACGAGGTAGCCCACGCCCTGGGAGAAGGCGGACAGCGACGCCGCGGTCGCCGGGGTCCGGGTGCGGAGGTTGACGAGCGTCAGGGCGAGCGGGAACAGCCCGCTCCCCCAGCCCGCGACGAGCACCCAGAGCAGGGTGAGGGTCGCCGGGGCGAGGGCGATCCCGACGTACCCGGTGGCCATGCACGCGGCGAACGCGGTGACGAGCGCGAAGGTGTTGCGGACCCGGGCGGCCAGCCGGGGCACGACGATCGAGGCGGGCAGCCCCATCGCGCCGAAGACGGCGAGCATCACCGCGGCGCGCTGGTCGCCGACCCCGGCGTCGGTGAGCCGGGTCGGCAGCCACGTGAAGCCGATGTACGAGGCGAAGGACTGGAAGCCGAAGACGAGCGCGACGCCCCAGGCGACCCGGCTGCGCCAGACCGACAGCCGGTGGTGCGGCGCGTCCGGCTGCGCGCCGGCGGGACGCCGTCCGACCGGCACGACGCGCGGGTGCGCGGCGGGCACGAGCCAGGCCACGGCGACGACCGCGGCGAGGGCGCCCCACAGCGCGAGCGAGACCCGCCAGCCGGTGACCTCCGAGCCGGTGGCGCGCGCGACGGCGTCCGCCACCGGCACCGAGAGCAGCGGCGGCACCGCGACCCCGGCCGTCACGGCGACGAGGTACGCCCCGGTGACCTGCGGGATCCGGTCCGGGAACCAGGCCTTGACGATCGGCGGCAGGACGACGTTGCCGCCGCCCATCGCGACGAGGACGACGACGGACGCCGCGAGGAACGCCCAGGCGCCAGGCGCCCACGGCCGCACGACCTGCGCGCCCGCGGCGACGACGAGCAGGAGGACGGCGATCCGCTCGGCGGACAGCCGCCGCAGCAGCCACGGCACGAGCAGCCCGGCGGCGGCGAAGCAGAACGGCGGCAGCGAACCGAGGAGGCCGGCCTCGGTCACCGTGAGCGGGACACCGTCGACGATCCGCCGCAGGAGCGAGGACGTCGCGGTGACCGCCGGACGCAGCGTGATCGCCAGGAGGACAATGGCCACGAGGACCGCACGCCGTCGGGGGGCGGTCCGCTCAGCCATTCGCCGAGCGTAGCGACAGATAGGATGACCAGATGACGTCGGCCACGAGCGACCGGGCCGGCTCCTCGGGGGAGCCGCCCGTCCTGCGCGCTGCACGCCGCACCGGTCTCATCGACCAGGTCATCGACCAGCTGCGGGACCAGATCACCGGTGGCACCTGGGCGATCGGCGCCCGGATCCCCACGGAGGCCGAGCTGGCTGCCCTCACCGGCACGAGCCGCAACACGGTCCGCGAGGCGGTGCAGTCGCTGGTCCACGCCGGGCTCCTCGAGCGCCGGCAGGGCTCGGGCACGTACGTCCTCGCCGCGAGCGAGCTCGCCGGTGCGGTGAGCCGCCGGGTCGCCGGGGCGCACGAGCACCACATCCTCGAGGTCCGGCGCACGCTCGAGGTCGGTGCGGCACGGCTGGCGGCCACCCGCCGCACCCCCGAGGACGTCGCGCGGCTGCGCGGCCTGCTCGCGGAGCGGACGGCGGCCTCGCACCGCGGCGACTTCGAGCGTGCCGTCGAGCTCGACGTCGACCTGCACCGCGCCATCGGCCACGCCGCGCACAACCCGGTGCTCACCGACCTCTACGAGAACTTCCTCGACGCCCTGTCGGAGAGCGTCCGGCTGAACTTCGCGATGGTCGGCCACATCGACGACGACGAGCACGCCGCGCTCGTCGACGCCATCGAGGCCGGTGACGGCGACTCCGCCGCGACCGAGGCCGCCTGCTACCTCGACCTGCTCCTCGACGAGGTGCCCGACCCCGACTAATGGGTCCTTGCCGGGCGGTGTTCTGGAAGGCTCGGCTCCGGTAGCGGCCGGTGGGTCAGCACTCTCTCC